>CAIKTE010000001.1 GCA_903830285.1 uncultured Chitinophagaceae bacterium
AAAAACTCTTTAGCTTTCAATTCTTCTATTGGCAAATTGCGAATTGCTTTAGTTTCCATGTTGCTTATTTTAACCTTCATTTCTTTTAGGTTCTGTTTATAAGCCTTTCTTCCGCAATTAAGCGAACAAAACTTTGTGACAGTAGTCTTTGCAGTAAACTCGATACCACAATGTTGACAAATCCTTTGTACGAGAATATTAGAGCTCATTTGTTGGCATTAAGAGTGTTTAAGTGCATTTAAGTGCAAAATGAAAGAGGGATTCACCTCATTTTTGTACCTTATTAATCCCAAGGTACATCTAAGGTACAAATTGTACCTTAAAAAACACATATCACCAATGAGCAAACTTGTTGTAAAAATCATAAAAATAGCCCTATTAATAGGGCTTTCATAGTATTTTCTATTTATTTCTTAGGGATATGCTTTGCAGCAGTTACTTTCCGATACAGAACTTAGAAAAGATGAAATCTAATTGATCCTCATTAGTAATCTCACCAGTAATTAGGCCGAGGTAATGTAAACACTGACGAATATCCAAGGCAATCAAATCACTTGGAATGTTATTATCTAAGCCTTGTAACACTTCAGTTAAAGATTGACTTAATTGTTTCAATGCATCATAGTGACGAGCATTAGTTACAATAGTGGCGTCAGCAAGAATATCTCCATTGATGGCTTTTGCAACCAGCGATTTTTTAAGTTGATCAATCTTTCTATTTTGTTTGGCAGAAATAAAAATAATTTCGGGGAATGCTGCAAACTTCTCAGCTACCATCGCTTCTACTCCATCCACTTTATTTCCAATAAGCAGGTACTGTATATTTTCTTTTTTAAAACCTAAGGCAATTTCTTGTATTCCATTTGAATCCATTTCATTCACATCAAACAAATACAAGACAATATCTGCAGCACGCATCTTTTCAAAACTTCTTTCAATTCCAATAGTTTCAATCAGATCTTTACTATGTTCTCTGATCCCTGCTGTATCGATTAAACGAAAGAGTATACCATCAATATTCAAAACCTCTTCAACTGTGTCGCGCGTAGTGCCTGCTATTTCGCTTACAATGGCCCTATTTTCGTTCAATAAACTATTTAGCAACGTAGACTTGCCTGCATTTGGTTTGCCAATGATGGCCACCTGAACGCCATTCTTGATCACATTACCCAATTGAAAGGAATGCAATAATTCATTGGTTGATTTAGCAAGGGTGCCAATTAGTTGATACAATTGTTTACGATCAGCAAATGCAACGTCCTCTTGAGAGAAGTCGAGCTCCAATTCTATGAGTGCCGAAAACTTTATCAACTCTTCACGTAATTGATGCAGTGCCGATGAAAACCCACCGCGCATATTATTCAATGCTGTTTTTCTACTTGCTTCTGTATTACTCGCTATCAAATCAGCAACAGATTCAGCCTGCGCAAGATCCATCTTTCCATTCAAGAAAGCACGCTGCGTAAATTCACCAGGCTTTGCTATTCTCACGCCTAAACTACAAATGGCTTTGATGATTTTCTCAACGATAAAATTGGAACCATGACAGCTAATTTCAATCACATCTTCTCCAGTATAAGAAGTAGGGCCTTTAAACAAAGCAATCACTACTTCATCTAGCAACTCATTGTTCTGTTTTAAATAACCAACATGTAAGGTGTGCGAAGCCTGCGCAGAAAGGTCCTTTGATGGAAACATACTATTCACAATTGCTATGGTATCCTTTCCACTCAAACGAATCACTGATATAGCACCAATGCCAGGGGCAGTAGCCAGTGCCACGATCGTATCATCCCAAAGCATTTGCATTTTCGACATTTCTCTTTTTTCAACA
>CAIKTE010000002.1 GCA_903830285.1 uncultured Chitinophagaceae bacterium
CGCAGGAAGCGTTGGATATGACGAAAGTTGGCGGGAACAAAAACAACACGCTCATCTTCCGGTAAATTTCGTTTCGCATCAGCGTCCTGATCAAAAGCATATAACCTACCATCTTTATTGAGTCGTTCTAAAATTCCCCGGCTATGTCCACCACCACCGAAAGTGCAATCCACATAAACGCCATCTGGTTTAATGTTCAATGCATCCATGCATTCAATAAATAAAACTGGCACGTGATAATTGTTTGCCGAAGGGTGCTGGGTTGATTCCGAACCTTTTTCACTGTTCTTGTTCATAGTCGGAATTTTAACCGTTTTTTTCGTCACCCTTCTCTTTCATTACTTCTGCCGCCAGGTCGCTGAATGCTTCTGGTGAAAAATCTTCAAAGAGCTGATTATATTTAGCCGCATCCCAGATCTCAAAACGATCAAGGGCTGCTGCCAGAATTATATCCTTATTCAAACCCGCGAACTCACGTAGAGAAGCCGGTAATAACATCCTGCCCGCATTGTCTAGTTCTATTTCTGTGGCTCCACCCAAAAACTGACGACGGAATTGACGTACTTTCGGGTCGAAGTCATTTAGTTTACTAATCTTGGCAATAATAAGTTCCCAACTTTTCAATGGATATAACGTGAGACATTTTTCGAAACCACGGGCAAGGATAAATCGATCTTCTGCTTCAGGTAACTGTTTTTTCAGTCCACCTGGAAGCAAGAAGCGACCTTTCGCGTCTACCGTAGCTGCATATTCTCCGTGAAATCCTTGCATTAGTGAATAAGTTTTTCCAAGTATTACCACTTGTTGACACAAAATAACACTTTTTCCCACTTTTAAAGGTGTTTTTAGCTGTTTGTATTTATCCACAAGAAAAAATCGGCTACAACCGAGTCGTAGAGGGCGTTACATTCAATTTTATCAAAAACGCATGTGCATGGAGTGTGAATTAGTGTGGATAAGCTCAATCTTTTCTAAATTTGCCCATGCATCCGAAAGACCTCCAGATCAAAGATTTCAGTTATCATCTGCCTGATGATTGCATTGCTAAATACCCTTTGGCTATTCGCGACCAGAGTAAGATGTTGATTTACAAGGATAAACAAATAAGTGAATCTGTCTACCAGCAGATAGCCAACGAGATTCCCGAGAACAGTTTGTTGGTTTTCAATAACACCAAAGTGGTAGAAGCGCGCATCCTTTTTCAGAAAGAATCGGGTGCTATTATTGAGATTTTCTGTTTGGAACCCGACGATCAGTACCCAGACATCACTACGGCGATGCTACAAAAAGGAAAAGTTTTTTGGAAATGTTTGGTCGGGGGAGCTAAAAAATGGAAGGAAAAGCAAATTTTAAAGCATATTCAAATAGCTGGTAATACTATTGTATTGAGAGCAGAGCGAAAAGAACAAATTGCTGACTATAATTTAATTGAATTTAATTGGGATGATATCAGTATTTCATTTGCTGAAATATTACACGCTGCCGGATTAATTCCATTACCCCCTTATTTAAATCGGAAAGCCGAAACCAGTGATGCAGATCGATACCAAACGATCTATGCCAAATACGATGGATCTGTTGCTGCACCAACAGCTGGTTTACATTTTACAGAAGCAGTCTTTGAAAAACTTGGTAAAAAAAATATAGAAACAGCTTATCTCACCTTGCATGTAGGTGCGGGAACTTTCAAGCCGGTTAAAGCAGAAAAAATGGATGAGCATGAAATGCATGCAGAGTTTATAGAAGTGAGTGTCCCTTTGATTGAAAAAATTATTGCAAAATTAAACGCACCCATTATTCCCGTTGGCACAACCTCCATGCGCACCATTGAATCATTGTACTGGTTGGGAATAAAAGTAATTTTGAATCCAGCAATTAAATTATCCGAACTATTCGTCAATCAATGGGCCCCCTACGAAATAGATGCAACAGATATTTCAGCGAATACTGCATTGAATGCGCTTATTATTTGGATGCAAAAAAATGAAATCGAAATATTAATTACAAAGACACAAATCATTATTGCTCCAGGTTATGAATTTAAAATAGCCAACGCCCTCATCACCAATTTTCATCAGCCACAATCAACCCTACTCTTACTCGTATCTGCTCTTATTGGTGATGATTGGAA
>CAIKTE010000003.1 GCA_903830285.1 uncultured Chitinophagaceae bacterium
CCTGCACCAGCAACAACTGTTCTGCTGCCATAAGAATTATTTAATGTAGTGGTGATACTGATCATGTTTCCGTATTGATCAATGATGCTGAGATGCGTTGTTTCTTCACTCTCTTTAATAATTCCTGCTTTGATGTCTTTGCTAGGCGTGGCTTTATTAGAATCGTAATCTGCCATTCTGTTTTTGATGTATGTATCACTCGTTAATGTCTTCACAGGTACTTTCCAGAAATCAGGGTCACCCATAAACTCTGCCCTGTCTGCATAAGATCTTCTTTCTGCTTCCACCATCAACTGAACAGATCTGGTTGTTTGAAAACCATAAGATGACAAGGGTCTCTGTTCCATCATCTTCATCAACTGCCAAACAATTAATCCTCCACTGCTGGGTGGCGGCATTCCGATAACAATGTTTCCTTTATAATTAAATTCCAATGCATTTCTTGTTCTTACTTTATAATTTTTAAGGTCCTCCAGAGAAATGATACCATTCCCTTTTTTCATTTCTTCAACGATCAGTTCAGCAGTCTTGCCTTCATAAAAACCTTTCTGTCCATTATCCCGAATGCGTTTCAAGGTTTCTGCGAGATCTTTTTGAATTAAGGTATCACCTGCTTTCCATTTATTCTCCTTTACAAAAGCTGATGCTGCAGTACTGTTTTTTGTCAGAGATTCCTTGACAGAGTTCAATGATGCAGCTTCTCTTTCTGTGATGCAATAACCAAACTCTGCCAGGTCAATGGCCGGTTGGATCAATGTTTTAAAAGGAAGTTTTCCATGTGCAGCTGTTGCGAATAATCCGGCAACTGTACCGGGTACACCGCTTGCCTGATGGCCGAATTGTGAAAGCAATGTTTGTGCATTACCATTTTTATCCAAGTACATATCTCTGGAAGCCTTTGATGGTGCTGTTTCCCGATAATCAAGTGCAAGATTCTTACCATCCGCTTTTCTTGCCACTAAAAAACCACCGCCTCCTATATTGCCAGCATTAGAATATACCACAGCTAAAGCCAATTGTGTGGCAACTGCAGCATCAAAAGCATTGCCGCCTTGTTTCATCATCTCTGCCCCAACAGCACTTGCCAAAGGGTGAGCACATGCAACAGATGCATGGTCGAATGTATTTGATTTTACACTTGTGTAATGATAGGGGTCAATTGCTTTATCTGCTCCAATAAGTTTGGAAGTAGATTGAGCGATAGCGCCTAGCTGCCATGCCAACAGTAAACTGCTTAAAATGATTCTTTTCATATAGCCAAGTTAAGGATTTATGGAAACACTGAAAATCAAATAATTAAATTATGATTTAAAAATATTCATTTAAAAAATTATGCTTTAATTCTGATAGTTGATATATTGCATTTATAAGCATATATGACTCTTTTTAAGTACGAATAATATTGATCAACTTAAAAAGATGGCTATGAAAAACTGTCTTCTGTTTTTATTGTGTTTATCACAGTTTCTCCCTGTAAAAGGGCAATATGCCTATACAACAGCAGGGTCTGTTTACTTTCAAAATTTTGACGGATTACCCAATTCGGGTGCTGCAAGTGCTTTTCCGCTTACAGGGGCAGGCCCTTTTAATCTGAATGCAAGTCCAATAAGCGGGACCAATCTTACAGGCTGGCAATTCTATAAAACTGGCGGCAGCGGTTCCAATGCGGTTTTTGCAACAGGTACGGGCAGCAATAACAATGGCGATATTTACAGCTTCGGCAGCAGCGGTTCTTCCAACAGGGCCTTGGGGTCATTGCCTTCCAGTGGTGCAACTTATGCAATGGGGTTTTTGATAAGCAATAATACAGGAACAACACTTCATGCATGTACGATCAGTTTTACTGCAGAGCAATGGAGAAATGGCGGGTCAAACAGTGCCAATACCTGGACATTCAAATACAAAATAGGTTCTTCTATTTCATCTATCAATCAAGCTTCATTAATCACCAATGTTAATCTTAATTTCTCTTCTGTCATTTCCTCTGCAAGTATCACCGTATTGGATGGAACTGTATCCTCCAATCAATCAGAAATTTCATATACGATAACAGGGATCACCTGGAACAATGGCGATCAATTACTATTGAGATGGGATGATGCAGCACATAGCAATAGCGATGCAATGGCCATTGATAATTTTAGTTTTGCAGCTTATGCATCTTCATCAAATATCTATACCTGGTCAAGTGGAGCATCAGGTTCATATACAACGGCCGCGAATTGGACGCCAAACAGAATATCAAGTTCTTCAAATGATATTCTTGTTTTTAATGCTCCCGCCTCAATGTCGATTGATAATGTTTCATCCGAAACAATAAAGGATATTATTGTTTCAAACACAGCTGCAATCACATTGCATAATGCAGCAAATACATGCATTCTAACGGTTTCTGATCATTTGAATATAGGAGCTGGGGCTTCCTTGTTATTGGGAACTAATTGTAGTGTTCATATGGCATCAATGGCAGTTGCAAGCGTGAGCGGAACATTGAATACAAATAATGCTGTGACATTAAGATCAGATAACAACGGCTCTGCATCCATTGATATTTCTACCGGCACAATCTCTGGTAATGCGATCGTCGAAAGATTTATTCCTGCACAAAGAGCTTATCGTTTATTAAGTCATCCTTTTAATAATAATATTCCTTTAAATAGCCTGTTGAGTTCTATTGATATCACCGGACCTGCAGGTTATGGTTTTACAAATGGGGCAGGTACAAATCCTTCAGCCTATTCTTATTTAGCTGCAACTGATTCCTGGCATGCATTTACAAATGCAACTAATACATGGAACACAGGACAGGGACTATTGGTTTTTATTCGCGGGAAAACAAATGAGGGCTTATCGGGTAGCAATGCAGGCGCTGATAGTTACAGCAGCGGAGGACCTTCAAATGTCACAGTTTCATTAGCCGGTGCGATCAATACAGGAAATGTAACTTATACAACAGGCAGCGGCAATACCTGGAATTTAGTGGGTAATCCATACAGCTCCTCGATCGATATAACGCAAATCAGCAACTTGATCACAACAGCCGGAGGAAGCAATGCATATATCTATCTATGGGATCCGAATGCACAGCAAACTTATAAAGCAGTAAAAAGTGGCGCCTATATTGCGAAGCAATTAAGCAGTCCTATCATCCTTCCTTCAGGAAGCGCATTCTTTGTTAAGAATACAACAGGCGTTTCAAAAACATTAACATTCACTGAAAACTGCAAAGCAAATAATAGTTCTCCTCTTGCATTATTTGGAACGAATGATCAGCAAAACAAGATCAGTTTAATCGTAGAGAAAGATAATAAGATATGGGATGAAGTCTCTCTCCAGTTCAATGAGAATAATAGCCCTACAGCAACTGATGCTGGAGATATGGATAAGTTCAGTAATAGCAATTTTGATCTTTACAGCATCAGCAGCGATCAAAAATATTTAACTGTTGATGCCCGCAACATTCATAGCAATAAAGATGATACCATTTTATTGGGCATCCATACAATTGTGAATAGCACTTTTATCATAGAAGTAAATGAAGTAAGGATTCCTTCTCACACAACGGCCTATCTGCGTGATAAATTCCTAAACCGACAAATGAAGGTTGACAATGGTCTTAAGTATGTCTTTGAAATAAATGAGGACTCTACATCACAAGGCAATAATCGTTTTGAACTGATCATACAAAAAGAATCATTGCAGTTCATTGATGAAGATGCTTTTGCTCAAAACATAACGAT
Organism: uncultured Chitinophagaceae bacterium; assembly: GCA_903830285.1. Classification (GTDB taxonomy): domain Bacteria; phylum Bacteroidota; class Bacteroidia; order Chitinophagales; family Chitinophagaceae; genus CAIQDX01. Next base: position 3,741 of record CAIKTE010000003.1, read on the forward strand.
CAGCCCTAATCCAGTGAAAGATCTAATTCAGATCAGATTTTCAAAGCCTTTGAATGCTTCAGCAAATATCAGGATCATTAATTCAGTAGGTCAGGTTGTAAGATCAATACAAGAGCACACTGAACAGAATGTTTTGTTCATTCCCGTAAATGAATTACAAAAAGGCGTCTACTTCATTGAAATAAATGATGGGATAATCAAACATGTTCAAAAGATCATTAAAGAATAAGATATTAAAATTTCTGTATGAGAAATTATTCGACCAGATTCCTTCAGTTCATCAAAGCAGCTTTGTTGACAATAATTATTTTGATAAATGTTGAATCGCTCCAAGCACAGCCCCCCAGTCCCCCCGGAGATCCTGAATCAGCACCCGTTGATGGAGGATTAACCATATTGATTGCAGCAGGTATTGGTTATGCTTCAAAACGGATCAAGCGAATTCAGGAAGAAAATGGCCATGATGAAATAAGGCCATAAAAAAAGTCCTGCATTCATTGCAGGACTTCTCTTGTAGGGTTACTAGGATTCGAACCTAGACAGACAGTACCAAAAACTGTAGTGCTACCTTTACACCATAACCCAATCCAATGATCAATTCCAGATTGGCTTCGATCGGGGTGCAAAAATAGGGGTGGGGCTAAAATGTACCAAAAAAAAGATTATCGCAATCAGATCAGTCCATTTACAACTTGTCTTCTTGCTTTTTACGTGTGCTTTTGATGATGATCGGTTCTTCTACGATCACAGCTTGGTATTCGATAATGACCCAAACTTGTCTGGTTTCCTCGCCTGATCCTTCATTTGCTGTAAGGATCTTTCTGCCTTTGCCCTCAACTTTTGTGATCAAGGATGCTGCAATTCCTTTGCCGATCAGGTATTTTTTTACCTCATTCGCCCTTTGCAGGGACAATGAATGCTTTTTGTCATCCTTTTCTGAAGAATCACAATAACCATAAATGCTGATATTTCGTAGAACAATACTGCTGTCATCCGGCTGTATCCCATCTAAAATTTCCTGTTCAGTTTCGGCGATCCTAAAGTCATTAGCAGCAAAGAATATTTTTACACTTGTTGTATCATTTGCCAACAAAGTTTGAAAAGTGATGATCGAAGTAAATAAAAGAAATGACAGCTTCTTCATGGATGCAATTTACAATGAGATGCCCAAATGCAGTAATTGAACAAATAGAAGATGTTTTTAAAGAAAATATAACACTGCTTATTTTCATTCTTTGATACGAATTACTGCTTAACACCGACAATAAAACCGGATTTATTCTTAAATGTGTTATTTTGTAAATTCTCAACCCGGTACATTATTGTTAAATCGGGTAAATATAATATCGGACTTAAAATATAATCAGATGTCTTCTAAGATCATATTACTCGTTTTGTTTGTTGTGAGCATGTTCATTATGGCATTCAATTATGAAAGCAAAAAAAAGAAAGTACTTTTCTTCGGCGATTCCATTACTGAAATGGGTGTACAGCCCGGAGGCTATATCACTATGATCGATGGCTTTATAAAAAGCGAGGGGCTCAGTGAAAAATATCAAACTATTGGATCTGGGATCAGTGGCAATAAAATATATGATCTTTATTTTAGGCTGGAAGATGATGTGCTGGCGAAGTCGCCTGATATTGTTGTCATTTATATCGGCATCAATGATGTATGGCATAAGAAATTAGCCCAAACCGGAACAGACTATGACAAGTTTGGGAAGTTTTATGAAGGCATCGTAAAAAAGTTAAAGGCCAATAATATTAAAGTGATCATCAGTACTCCTGCAGTGATAGGTGAAAAAGCGGATGGTACCAATGAAATGGATGCCGACCTTAATTCATATTGTTTATGGATCAGGACATTTGCAGAAAAGAATCATCTCCCATTTGTAAATCTTCGTCATGTGTTTTACGAGTATGAGAATGTAAATAATATCGAAAACAGAGAATCAGGTATTCTAACAGTTGATAAAGTGCATTTGAATGCCAAAGGAAATGAATTGGTTGCCAAAGAATTCTGGAAAGCCATCAAGTCTATCAAATAATCAACTGATATTTCATTAATAGGTTTTTGAATTTTTAAAAAGATAACTCATGAGATCCAAGATTGCTTTATTTGTTTTAATTACTGCTTCTTTAATAGCTATGTCTTTTATTGCAGGTAAAAAAAAGAAAGTGCTTTTTTTTGGTGATTCCATAACTGCAGGGGGTGTTCAACCGGGTGGTTATATCAAAAAAATAGATTCACTGATCGCGGTTGAAGGACTCAATGATGTGTATGAGACTATTGGTGCTGGTGTAAGCGGAAATAAGATCTACGATCTCTATCTGCGACTGGAAGATGATGTTCTTGCTAAACAACCCGATATTGTTGTTATTTATATCGGGGTGAATGATGTGTGGCATAAACAGACTTCAGGTACCGGAACGGATTACGATAAATTCGGAAAGTTCTATCAGGCCATCGTTAAAAAACTAATGGCAAATAATATCAAAGTGATCATCAGTACCCCCGCAGTTATCGGAGAAAGAGTTGATAACAGCAATCAATTGGATGGTGATCTGAATTATTACAGCAACTGGATCAGAACATTTACTGCAAAAGAAAACATTCCCTTGGTTGACCTGCGTAAGATCTTTATGGATTACAATATGCAGTACAATAAAGAAAACAAGGAATCAGGGATCCTTACCAGAGACAGGGTTCATTTGACTGCAATAGGTAACGAGACCGTAGCGGAAGCTTTCTGGAAAGCGATCAAAGAAATTAAATAGTTGCAGGTTACTGGTTACCGGTTATTGGTTACCGGTAACTATTTTGCGATCACCAAATAATAATTTTTCTTTCCTTTTTGCACCAATACATATTTGTCTTGCAATAGATCGTTTGAACTAATAGTTGTGTTTTCGCTGTTCAGTTTTACTTTATTGATACCAACACCGCCGCCCTGCCACATTTTTCTGGCTTCTCCCTTGCTGCTGAATATTTGTGTTTCGGCTAAAAAGCTGATCAGATCATATCCCTGAGCGATCAGTTGTTTGCTGAATTCTACAGTAGGCACACCATCCATCACTTGCAACAATTGTTCTTCATTCAGCGATCTCAAGATATCAGCAGTATCGTTACTGAACAGGATCTCACTTGCTTTTATTGCAAACTCTAGATCTTCTTTACTGTGAACGAATATGGTCAATTGCTCGGCCAGCTTTTTTTGCAGCGCTCTTAAGTGAGGGGCTGTTTCGTGTGCTGTCAGCAAACTTTCAATTTCTTCTTTAGGTAAAAGCGTAAATATCTTGATCCATTTTTTTGCATCTTCATCACTTGCATTCAGCCAGAATTGATAGAACTGATAAGGCGATGTTTTCTTTGCATCTAACCAGATATTTCCTTTTTCTGTTTTACCGAATTTGCCTCCATCTGTTTTGGTGATCAGAGGACAAGTAAATGCAAATGCTTCGCCACCTGCTTTTCTGCGGATCAATTCTGTACCGGTAACAATATTACCCCATTGATCGCTACCACCCATCTGCAGTTTGCAATTCTTGTTCTGATACAACCAGTAAAAATCATAACCCTGTACCAACTGATAAGTGAATTCTGTAAAACTCATTCCTGTATCACCTTCCAGTCTTTTCTTCACACTGTCCTTCGCCATCATATAATTCACGGTGATATGTTTGCCCACATCACGGATAAAATGCAGAAAAGAAAAGTCTTTGAACCAATCATAATTGTTCACCATTTCGGCAGCATTCTTTTTGTTGGCGTCGAAGTCTAAGAATTTTTCCAATTGTGCTTTCACACATTTCACATTGTACTGTAAAATATCCTCACTCAATAAATTCCTTTCTTCGCTTTTACCGCTCGGGTCTCCCACCATTCCCGTAGCACCACCCACCAATGCATAAGGTTTATGCCCTGCTTTTTGTAAATGAACCAATAGTAAAATAGGAACCAGACTTCCAATATGTAAACTGTCGGCCGTAGGATCAAAACCAATATAAGCACTGGTCATTTCTTTATTCAGTTGCTCTTCGGTGCCGGGCATGATGTCCTGTATCATCCCTCTCCATCTTAATTCATCTATCAAATGCATGAAACTCTATTTTGTCGCAAAAGTAATACTTCATGCTTGCAAAATCTATTTGATGCGGTAAGTTTGCAGCATGAATAAAGTAGGAACGGGTACCAGGGTCTTGAATTTTCTGGCAGATACGGCCGTAATATTCCTCATCAGCTATATTGCTGCCAAGATCAATCAATGGTACGCGATGTATTACCATTTCCACTATTACCGTTTCGGCTGGTTTTTCTTTGGCGTGCTCTTCATTTATTACCTGTTCTTTGAAAGCATATTTGCCCGAACACCCGGTAAGTGGCTGAGCATATCTAAAGTGGTGGATCAACAGGGCAATAAGCCCGGTTTTATAGCAGTATTGATCAGAAGCCTTACAAGATTGATCCTGATCGATATGTTTTTCATCCCTTTCTTGGATAAGACCCTGCATGATTATTTCAGTAAAACGGAAGTAGTAGAAGCCTGATCTATTTTATCGGGTTTGCCTTTAGCCATAAAGCATAGGCTTTTTTAAAAACAACCCTTCTTGATGCTAAAGAAAGATTTGTAAACTCAGGAAATTCCTTATTCATCTTTAATGTTACTTCTGACATTTTGATACTCATGTTTTGAAATGAATCGCTGCGAAACAAATATTTCATCATTGAATCTCTTTTTTGAATCGAGTCTAAGTTTTTATACTTGGCATTAATTACAGTATCTGCTTTATACTTCTTTACCTGCTCTGCCATTCGGGCTGAGGCTCGTATCAGTTCACTGTATGCTGGGGATTGCGAAAGTTTTAAAGCCAGTTTATCATCAGCAGTTTGCATCTTGCAGGAAAAAAATAAACTTATACAAAACATGCTTGCCAGCAATAAAAATCTATTTTTCATATTAGATATTTCCTGTAATATAATATAATAAATCTAATATGTTTACAGGAATGAATAAGCTTTAATAGTATTATACAGTTTCACGATTTTTCACCAAACAAATCAATGAATTTATTTCCTAGCCGAGTTTCAACAGTTTAGCTGTCCCCGAATATTTTACATATTCAATGCTTCCATCTGCAACAGGAATACCAAATTCTATACCTGCGCTAACTATTATCGTAACTGCCTCATCTAATACAATTGGATTGTTTGCCTGAAGAAATATTCTCGCTGCCTCTGTCTTTTTTTGTACCGATACCCATTCTGTTTGGGTATATACCGGGCCAGGTATATCCGGACTTATGGGCTTATACGCATCCCGTTTAGCATCATAGCTATGGTCTGATACAAAACCCAGCATCAACACAAAACGATACAAAGGGTTTTTACCCGGATTGATAAAATTGATGCCGGGATATATCGCAGGCAGATTCAATTGAACACTGTTGTTGCTTCTGTCGATCACACAATCGATGGGCTGCCTTAATACGCTGTCAAAAAGTATCCTTTTATTCAGACTAAATCCTTCCAGTATATAACGGCACTGCGACAGCAATACCGAGCGTTGGCCATAGTCGCTTACCATATCGGCCAGTTCCATCTTCTTGCCAAGGCCATTTAAGTCGCCCGTAAAATTATAATCGGCTAGATGCTTTTGAATATGAGTGTTATGGCGAATGGCCTTGGTCATGGCCGTTACACCCTTCCATTCTGAATTGATCCTTCTAGTATTTTGAAACGAAGGCTTTTTTTTGATCTGATCTCTGGTAGCCCCGCCCTTTGTACGGATAATTGGCTTATCCAGGTCTCTTCTGGTAAATGCCGATATGTTTCCAATACTGCCTGTAAAGGGTATTGCGCCTGTTAAACGTGCCATGGTTAAAGGTTTATTGATGGATAATGGATTGCTGTTTTAACATACTATAAATTTACTATAATATACTTTTAAAGAATATATAAAGCATATATAACACTCTGTTAATAATAGTGGCTTATAGGTAGCTTATATGAGGCTTATATATGGCTTATATGAGGCTTATACCGGAAGCTGAAATACTGTTGGTATAAGGTTACATGAACGAAACCAAACTTTGTATTTGGAAGGCAAGGCGATTTATTGGCAGAAAATATGGGTTTAGCAGCTTAGCTGCAAGGAATTAATTCAGCCATGGGGATATTTGATCTATTATATATGATTTTGCGATCCTTTTCATTCCATATTTCGCAACAACATCCGTTCTCGTTCATTTACTTTTGCAATTCTTAATTCTTAATTTCTAATTCATCATTGAAACGTGGCTAAAATAGCAATCAATATCGCAACAGGAAGTTTACAACAGGCCGAAATGATCGTGGGCATTGATCTGGGAACAACAAATAGTCTGGTGGCCATCATTCATCCCGAAACAAAAAGACCGGTTGCTTTAAAAGAACACGATAGCAGCAGTTTGGTACCCAGTGTGATCCATTTTGATGAATTGGGCAATGTAACGGTTGGAGAAGAAGCCAAGAAATTCCTGGAGACCGATCCTGCCAATACAATTTTTTCGGCCAAACGTTTGATGGGTAAAAGTTATAACGACATTAAACAAAATGCCAACTTCTTCACTTATAAAGTGATCGATGATGATACGGAAAGCCTGGTGAAAGTGCAGGTAGGCAATAAATTCTATTCACCCATCGAATTATCTTCTTTCATTTTAAAAGAATTAAAGGCAAGAGCCGAACATATTTTAAAAACACCGGTAACAAAAGCTGTGATCACCGTTCCTGCATATTTTAATGATGCACAACGCCAGGCAACACGTGACGCCGGAAAGCTGGCGGGATTGGATGTTTTACGGATCGTGAACGAACCGACCGCAGCAAGTCTGGCTTACGGTTTGGGATTAGCAGCTGATGAAGAAAAAACAATTGCAGTCTATGATCTTGGCGGTGGCACATTTGATATTTCTATCTTAAAGATCACCAATGGGATCTTTGAAGTATTGAGTACCAACGGAGATACTTATTTGGGTGGTGATGATTTTGACCGGGTGATCGTGGAACATTGGATGCACGAATTCGGTATCACAGAAGATGAATTGCATTTGAGTAAAGAATTATCACAGGGGTTAAGATTAAGGGCGGAAGAAGCCAAAAAACATTTAAGCAATAACGAATCATTCAGTGTTGATTTTAACGGTGATAATCTATCCATCACCAAAGAAAAATTTGAATCACTCATTCAGTTACTCATCGATAAAACATTGCAATGCTGTGCCAATGCCGTGAAAGACTCAAAGATCGCGCTCAATGAAATTGAAACAGTAGTGATGGTGGGAGGAAGTACAAGGATCCCTGCCGTTAAAAAAGCAGTGAGTGAGTTTTTTAAACAACCCGTTCATGATGAAGTGAATCCTGATGAAGTGGTGGCGCTGGGTGCAGCCATACAGGCAGATATTCTAGCCGGAAATAATAAAGATTTTTTATTGCTCGATATAACTCCGTTGAGTCTTGGCATTGAGACCATGGGGGGATTGATGGATGTGTTAATTCCGCGAAATTCAAAGATCCCGACAAAGGTTGGCAGACAATACACTACACAAAAAGACGGGCAGGGAAGTATGCGCATCTCTGTTTTTCAGGGAGAAAGAGATCTGGTAAAAGATAATCGCAAACTGGCTGAATTTAATTTAACCGGTATTCCCGGAATGCCTGCAGGCTTTCCTAAAGTGGAAGTGAGTTTTTTAATTAATGCAGATGGGATCTTAGTTGTAAAGGCAAAAGAATTGCGCAGCAGTGTGGAACAAAGTATCGAAGTAAAACCGCAATACGGATTGACGGATGAAGATGTAGAAAAAATGCTCTTGGAAAGCATCACGCATGCAAAAGATGATATCGCCATTCGAGCAATTGTGGAAGCCAAAACAGAGGGCGAACAAATATTAGAGACCACCGAAAAATTCCTTACCAAGAATTCGCATATCGTTTCACAACCCGAAATGATCGAAACAGCACAAGCCATGCAAAGCCTGCAACTGGCATTGACCATGGATGATAAAGACCTTATTCATTCCAAGATCGAAGAGCTGAACGAGATTACACGTCCTTTTGCTGAACGGGCAATGGATGAAGCAGTGAGCGGGGCTTTGAAGGGGAGGACGGTTTAACCCCCAACCCCTAAAGGGGAGTGTTTTGGAAGTAAGCCTTTGTTTTTCATGGCAACTTCGTTGTGTCACTCACTTGTACTGATGATTATAAATTGTTAATCTTTACCAAAGTTTATTTAATTAGTAAAAAATTATATTTATTTAATTACTGCTTTTATAGATTTATGAAAATATAATTCTATGAAAACAATTTTCCTCATTTCATTCTTCTTCTTCTCAACCCCTAATTCTGAGGCACAAACGCATCGGAATTTTAAATTGAACGCAAGTACGGTTGTTAAAGATTCAACTGGAAAAATCTATTTTTATAGCGACTGGTTAGCATTAATTCGATCTAAAAATTATAATTTAAAACCTGTTAATCCAGCGGATGAAAACTCTGAATTTATTATTTATAAATTAACGGATCAACAAAAGCATTTTCGCGATTCATTAATGGCTTCGAGAATAAGTAATACGAAAATTTCAGAGGACACCAAATTTTTTGAAACCGGTAAAGCAATTAAGCCATTTGAAGCCAAAGATATTGATGGAAATACGGTTTCTTTAGAACAGCTAAAAGGGAAAATTATTATTTTAAATTTTTGGTTTATTGCTTGTAAACCTTGCCGTGAAGAAATTCCAGATTTGAATAAATTAGTTGATAAGTATAAGGATAATCCCGAAATAGTTTTTATTGCAATTGCATTAGATGATAAATCCTCAATCAAAGAATTTTTGCAAACAAATTCCTTTAAATACCGCGTTATTGCTGATGGAAATGCCATTGCAAAAGATACTTATGGCATTGATTTGTATCCAACAAATATAGTGGTGGATGGCAGTAGCGTAGTAAGGTCTTATACTACCGGTATTGGCTTTGGGCAAATACATCATTTGAATAAGTCAATTGAAGTTGTTTTAAAAGAAAAGCATTAATTGTAATACTAAAGTTGAAGAGTGCGAGGCAACTATAGCTTCATTAATAATCAATAGTTGGATAATAAAAATGCCCGCAAATAGTTGCAGGCATTTTTATAGGATGGAGGTTATTGCTTATTTTTTTGCATTTTCGATCATGGTAGATAATTCTTCCACCAATTTATCAGCGTCACCACCAAAACCAACGCTAACATATTTTACATGACCATTTTTGTCGACAACGAATTTTGTAGGGATACCTTCTACTTTATAATCTGCAACAGTTTTATCTTTTTCATCCAATAAAACTGCAAAGCTGTACTTGTTATCCTGAATGAACTTGATTGTTTCCTCTTTCATGGTCTTGGGTTCCTTGTTTTCCCAGGTATCAATAAAAACAAAGGCTACTTCTTTATCATCTTTATATTTAGTTAATGCGGTTTGCATTGCCGGAAATGATGCTTTGCAAGGGCCGCACCAAGTTGCCCAAAAATCAACTACGACTACTTTTCCTTTTAAACTTGCCAAAGAAACACTATCGCCCTGTAAGTTTTTAAGTGTAAAATCGGTTGCTTTATAATCTTTCATTTTGTCTTTCAATTCACCTGCTAAATCTTCCTTAGTTTTTGCATCAGCTTTAGCAATTACTTTAGCATAATCGACATCAGACAACTTCATCTTTTGATAAATGGATTTTAACTGCGTTCTCATTACCGGTGTGCCTTTCCCAGATACGATCTTATCTTCTAAAAATGATTTTATGAATTCTGCACCTTTCACTTTTTCGGCATAAGCAGCATAACGTTCTAATTCATCAGCACTGGCATTTTCTATCTTTTTGATCGCAATC
>CAIKTE010000004.1 GCA_903830285.1 uncultured Chitinophagaceae bacterium
ATCTATGCCTATTCTTCTTGCATTTTCCATTTTAATACTGCTTTTATATGTTCAGATTGGAAGTAGAAAACTAAATAAAGGACTACAAGCAAGTGTGAAATCTCAGAAGTTTACTCAGTTTTCTGTTTCACTGATCTTTCATTGCTTGTTAATTCTTTATACTTAGGATGATTTACACCATAAAAGATCGGCTTTTTATGAACGACAAGTTTTCCATCTTTAACCCATTCTTCTCCTCTTATATTCAGATGTTTGATCATTTTGTTTCTCCAGGATTCGATTAATTTTTCATCTTTATTATTTGCTGAAACAAGGTCAGTTAATTCAGCAGGATCATTTTTAAGATCAAATAATTGCTCTTGCCCGGTTAAAGTAAAATAGATGTATTTATATCTTCCGTCTGTGAGTGCGGTCCATGCATTGTCCTTCTCGTAAATCTGTGCATGTTCCAGATCCAATTGGGTCCTCCATTTCTTTCCTTTTAAAATATCCAGCATGCTCATACCATCCATTACAGAAGGTTTCGCAATACCGGCTGCATCCAGAAAAGTGGGTAATACATCCCGTAGTTCTACCAATGCCTCGCTTGTTTGCCCTCTCTTTGCTTTCAATTTTAAATTTTCGGGCCAGCGAATGATCATGGGGATTCTTGCAGAACCTTCATAGGGCCTGCATTTGCGCCAGATATAATTATCGCCCATCATGTCTCCATGATCTGCCGTATAAATGATCAAAGTGTTTTCTAATTCTCCTCTTGCTTTTAACGCAGCGATCACTCTGCCTAATTCTTCATCTACAAATGAAAGGCCTGCATAATAAGAATGTAGTGATCGTTTGATCTCTGCTTCCGGAAATACACCATGTGTTGCATTGGGTTGTTGTTCTAATGACCCTTTATCTTTTCCATATTTTAATTCTGCCCAGTCTCCCACTTTTGGCATGGGAAGATCTTTTTCATTGTATGCATCATACCAGCGTTTGGGGGGATCAAATGGCGGATGTGGTCGCTGAAATGAAACTTTCAGCATCCAAGCTGCCTCTCCATGGTATGATTGCAGAAATGTGATCGCCCTTTCTGCCGTCCAATAAGTAGGATGCAATGAATCTTCATAAGGAAACCAACGCCCTCCGCGATGATCGGTATAACCCAGTCCGGAAGCATTGATATCTTTTCCCGGCATTTGTTGCATGAACCATTGTGCATAATCACACAATTCATGATTTTTTTGTGAAGTATACCAACCCTCTTCCAATTCTACAGTCTGATATCCATGTTTACTGCGCATGGGTGTAAAATGATTCTTGCCAACCGCATGTGTTCGGTATCCTGCTGCAGTAAACATAGCCGGGCCTTCGAAGGGATAATCGGGAATATTATTATATCCCAAATTGCCGTGTTGCCATGTACTCATTCCCGTGAGTATTGCTGTTCTTGCAGGCAAACAGGAAGGAACAGAACTATATGCTTTCGTAAACAATATACCTTCACTGGCAAGCTTATCCATATTGGGTGTTTTGACCCATGTGGCCCCGGCAGCACCAATACAATCGCCCCGATGCTGATCACTCATTAAAAAAAGTATGTTGATCTTTTTGTTCTGTTTTACGGTTGACCGGTCTTGTGCAAACATGTTATGTCTGCAAACCAACAGTACAATGATCAACAATAGAAATGATTTGCAGCAAGCGGATATTTTTAAATTAATTCGGATCATTGGTCATGTTTTAAAACTCATTGCGGTTGTAAGAAGAAGTTATTCCTTATTATTTAAATGATGTTGAGTCAGGTAGTCTCTCAAATTTTATTCGCATCTTATTCAATGCAGTTTCCAGTTTATCTTTCAAGGCTTTATTTGATGTTGTGTAATAAATATTTTTCAACTCATGCGGATCAGTTTTGAGGTCATATAATTCCTTAAAGCTTGTATTATTCTTTTTATCGAAGAACTGTATCAGTTTATATTGTTTGCTTCGAATACCTACATGTTCCGGAACTTCATACTGATCAAAATAATGATAGTAGATCGCATCCCGCCAATCCTTTGGCATCTCTCCTTTCAGTAATGGAACGATCGACCTCCCCTGCATCTCAGGGCTTATTTTTGCTTTGGCAATATCAGTGAATGTTGCAGCAAAATCAAGTATAGATACCATTTCATTATTAACAGATCCTACTTTTACAATGCCCGGATACCTGATGAGTAAAGGTAAACGCATTGATTCTTCATACATCCACATTTTATTGAAGAGCCCGTGTTCTCCCATAAAGAAGCCATTATCGGATGTGTATACAACGATGGTATTTTTTGACAGGCCGGACTCATCCAGATACAGCAATAAGCGACTGATATTTTCATCTAATGAAGCCACGAGTCTTAAATAACCTTTGAAAAAAGATTGGTAAGCCCAATATTTATATTGCTCTTTACTCAATCCTTTTGCTGCTTTTTCTTTGATATGATCCGGATAGATATGATCCAATCTTGAGAAACCTGCATTTTCATTTTGCAAGCCGGGATTCTTTCCTGCATAATCATCATTAAAAGTTTCAGGCAATGGAATATCCGTATGAGCATACAAGGAATCATATTTGCCCGGATATTCATGGGGTGTATGCGGCGCTTTATGATGGATCATCAGAAAGAAAGGATTACCTGTACTATTATTTTTAAGCCATTCAATGGATCTGTCGGTGATCACATCGGTTATAAATCCTTTGCTCGGAATTCCTCCTTTATTCCCATCCAACCAGGGTTGCCCTTTTTCTTTCATCGGACAATTAAAATATTGCCCCTGCCCCGGTAACACATTATAATAATCAAATCCTTGTGGCTCAGAAACCAGATGCCATTTCCCGATCAATGCAGTCGTATATCCTGCCTGCTGCAACAGCATAGGAAAAGTTAATTGCTTTTCATCCAATTTGTCTCCGATCCTTAATACCCCGTTGAGTTGATTATATTTTCCGGTGATCAGATCTGCTCTGCTGGGGGCACAAATAGAATTTACACTGAAACAATTGCTGAATCGCATTCCTTCATTGGCGAGCCTGTCGATACCGGGTGTTTGAATTAATTTACTGCCGTAACTGCTGATGGATTGCATGTCATGATCATCTGCCATGATGAAAATGATATTCGGTCTGTTACCAGTATGCTGAGCAAAACATTGTCCATTCACGAACATTAAAGCAATGCAGCTGATACAAATGCCTATCGTTTTATAGCTTCCGTTTTTTATTTGCATCCTGTCTTTTTAAGCAATATGACCAAAATCAATTAAGGGTTTGCTGTGAAATAATAAATGCCCATGATATCCAGGCTTTTTAATTTTGACTGCAAGCGGACATTAAAATCATTCCAGTCTTTTCTCTCATTATTGGTCCATGCAGTTTCAGCCATCGCGACTAATCGAGGGAATAATTGTCTGTCTATACGTGCTGCTGTTCTATCTAAATGTGACCAAAAATTCGCCTGCACTCCCAACACTTTGTTTACGTGATCTCCAAAAACTTCTTTAGAGGCAGGATCAAAGCTATACACTTTTTCTGTTGAGATGTTTTTATATGGGTAATCAAAATAACTGTGTGAAGTTGGCGACATGATAATATCATTGGGGATCGTCGGTATTTTTTTTGCAACATCTTTCTGCCAGTTGCGCCAATACATGACCGTGGCAGTTTCACTTAATCCACCATCCATGATCTCATCCCATCCGGTTAATTTCTTTCCTTTACTGTTTAAATATTTTTCAATTCGTTTTACAAACCAGCTTTGTAATTCATTCTCATCTTTCAATCCTTCATCTTTGATTCTTTTCTGACACTTAGGGCATTCTTTCCAAAATTTTTTGGGCGCTTCATCTCCTCCAATATGAAAATATACTGAAGGGAATAATGCAGTTGCTTCGTCCAGCACATTCTTCATAAACTCAAATGTGGCTTCATTTCCCGCACATAATACATCATTATGAACACCTGCGCCCTTAGCCCAGGGATGCACTTTTAAGGTATCGCCTTTACAAGAGAGTTGCGGAAATGCTGCAAACAATTCTGAAGTATGCCCCGGCATTTCAATCTCTGGAACGATCTCAATATTTCTTTGTGCAGCGAATGCGATCAATTCTCTGATATCATCCTGAGAATAAAAACCTTCATATTCTTTTGGTTCATGAAAAGATGTATCGAACCTGGAACAAATGGTTGTTAGTTCAGGATATTTTTTGATTTCCAATCTCCAGCCCTGATCATCTGTTAAGTGCATATGCAATACATTCATCTTGTAAAAAGACATTTGTTCCAGATACTTTTTTATTTGTTCTTTTGCGATGAAGGTCCTGCTGCAATCAAGCATCAATCCGCGCCATTTGAATCTTGGCTGGTCTTCGATTTTTAAACAAGGTATTTTCCATACAATGCCTTTAACAGTTGCTTGCCGCAATATCTGGTCGGGCAGTAATTGAC
>CAIKTE010000005.1 GCA_903830285.1 uncultured Chitinophagaceae bacterium
AAAGAAGCCGCATCAAATACACCGGATTCATTATTTTTTATTGTCGAATTGCTACTATATCTAATTACGATCTCATCCAGATTATTTCCTGCTGCATCTTTCATTATAGTTCTAAGCAATCCATTTGTTTGAAGACCAAATGTTCCAATCTGGTTTGGAGAAATTGATTTTTGAGCCTCATTAAAAGTCAAAGTAGCACTCGTTAAACTTGTTTGAACAATGAATGCTTGACCACTGGAAATATAGGCTGGATTTGTATAGCCACCCGGTGCATTAGCTGTAACCCCTGCGCTATAAGTGAAATAGGTTCCAGCTGCATTTGACGGACTAAATATCCAATAATTATTAGTGATCGAAGAACTGTTATCAGATTGAAATTGAGTAAAATTTAATGAACAAGGATAAGGATTACCAATCAAAAAGTATTTATTACTGGCATTAGCACCTGACAGCGGCAGAGAAAAAGTCGTTGCTCCACCTGTAATATCCTGCAAGTTCCCCTTACTTCTTATAGTTACTGAAAGATCTGCCGATGAAATAACATCGGTACCAATTAAAGAACAACCTAAATTTCTTGGACCTCTTACTAATACCCTATACCCAATTCCTTGTGTTGGAGAAGTAGTTAAAGTATTTGTTAATGGCTGCCATGAAGAACCGGGAGCCTGTGAACTATTATAGGAATAAATAGAGTAATTACCGGTTGAGTTAGGATCTAATCCATTATCAGTATTTGAAGTTACCTGATGTGTACTTAAAGCATCTGAGCAAATAACACCATTTGTTATAGGACCGGTAATATGTATCTGTCCCTGCCAACCTTGATTAATAGGATTTGTAGTTGTTAAAGGAACAGTTAGAAAACTCCATTTCTTTGCATTTTTTGCAGGAACAAATCTATCCACAAAAACATTGGCAGTAGCCAGACCTGTTGTTGAACCTGTAATTTTTCCTAAACTACCGTCTCCTTTTGCGTTTGACCGTATCCAGATATTACTACTATTGAATGCAGCAGTTTTTCCACTAGCAACTGTGATAGATCCCAATGGATTCAAGATCAGGTTTCCTGAAATAGAAAAGTTGCCTCCACCTACATTAAAATTAGTAGCGTTAATTCCATCTCCAATAACAATTGTCGCATTATTACCCGATACAGTCCAGGAAGATGCAGCAGTAATATCAGCAGTTGACCTGTTTTTAATGATAAAAACCTGCCCATCAGAAGTAAAATTTGTAGGATTAGTTCCACTTCCATCAGGTGCATTGCCCCATGAACCTACTAATTCAAGATTGCCGGAATTTTTTGAAAAGAATACTTTTGAACCAGAGGGCGCTGTTCCGCAACCAGTGCTTCCAAGAGTTACATTAGTAGTGCCCCACAATGAAGCATTGTTTACTGTTGCTCCGGTTGCAGCAGCAACATATAAATTATTGGACCCGTCACCTAAATTATTATTTAACTGGGCATTGCCTGTATAGTAAATACAAGATGTATATGCCCCGGAGTTATCAACAGTAATAGCTCCTGTTTGATTCCCATTAATATTTATACAACTGATAGAAGAATTGTTTCCAGTACAAATAATACCTCCACCATTAAAAGTGATATTTCTGGCAAACAGTTCTCCATTATTTACAAAGCCGGCTGAATTAAAATTAATATCCGCTGTGGCCATTTGTAAAGTAGAGGTTGTGGTAACATTTGCAAAAGCACAAGAACTCTGGATATTCATGGAATTATTACATAAAAGTTCACCGGCATTATAAATATTATCTCCTGTTGCACCATTGTATCCATTGTCAAAACTTAAAGTACCATAGTTGGTAATATTTCTACCTTGCCCACCCATATTACCAATGGACAATGTACCTCCTGGGTATATGTAAATAGAACTGGTTGCGTTAAAATTTAAATTATTCACCCAAAGGTTTCCACCTGCGCAGATCACCAATGTTCCACCGGCTAATGTATAGTTGCCGAAATGCTGTTGGTCACTTACATATTTTATGGTACCGCCTGTAACATTATCATTATTGGCAGCTGTTGTACCTGCACAGGTAAAGCCGGCTGTGCTTACCTGCGTAGGTAAAGTACATTGCCCTTCCGCAAAATGGCAGACTGCCATGAAAAATAGTAGGGTAAAAAGTTTTCTCATAATTGATTGTTTTAGGTTAACTGAAAAGTTTGTTATTTGTATGATCATGCTTATTATAAAATACATCAGGCTTACTTCAACACCGAAAGAAATCCTCTTCCGTATTGCTTGGTAAAATGATGCATCTGTTTCATGTTGATCTCTATATAACTGCAACTGTCTTTTTTTGCAATAAGGATATCACCCTGTTCTGATGCCGATATTTTTGCCAGCACGAATGTGATCCATTGCTCATTTTCTTCGGTGATATAGGCAGGCAGATAGGCTTCTTCTCTGTATACCAATACCGGTTTCCAGTTACTGGTCGCATTTTCAAGATCCAATTTTTCGGCAGCCATCAGTTTCAACTGATTCATGGATGGCACCACTTTCAGGATCGTGTCTTCCAGTTCTTTTCTTACAGATGCCACCACTGTGATCTGCATCAGCAAACCAAGAATGAAGATCAAAACCAAAATGATCAATAATGCAAAAATGGTGAGTGTTATTTCGCCCAATATTTTATCTACACCAAATTTCTTTGCCAATGGTTCTGCGATCTTTTCGAATATGTCGATGAACTTCATCAACACATATCCCACTACAGCCAAAGGAATGGCCAATGCTACTCCTCTGCCAATGGTTCTTTTTAATGAAAATGCTGCCATGATCTGTATTTTAATTCTTGAATAATTGTATACTGTATTTATTTTTATTTGATACCGAACAAAGTCACATCTGCTCTGCCATTTAAAAATCCTTTGGTATCATACCAAAAGTCAACGGATTTTATTTTTCTCTTTCCGCCTCTCAGATCTATCTCACGACTTTCACCACCCTTGGCAATATTCTGGCGAACATCAATATTCTCAGGTGCTCCACCATCATCATATCTCACTATCATCTTCTGCATATTCAAAGGAGAACCGGTCACTTTGAATTTTAAACGGCGGAAATAATCATGCGGCCCTGCCACGATGATCTGATCATGATCAGCCGTATGATTGGCCGTTACTGTTCCCAGTAAACGCCAGCTGCCATTTGATCCACCACGAGGTACTGCTACTTGTTGTGCTTGAATAGAAGTAAAGCCAATCATCAGTGCAATGAACAGCATACTTATTTTGATATAGTTTGTTTTCATTTTTTTTATTTTAATTATTTTATTCCTGACCCGTTTAAGTTTGTCACTCTGTCCATAAAAAGTCGTCTTTGAAATTCATGGTTCACTTCGACAAGCTCAGTACAGGCTTAGCCTCACCATGACAATCGACTTTAATAACTGAATGTCAACTTTAAAGAACTGTTGTCACCCTGTCCAAAGGACTCCTTTGGAGAGGCGCTCGAAGGGTGATAAAATGTCGACTTTGAAATTCATGCTTCGAGAGCCTCAGCATGACATTCAACATCTAACATTCAACATCAAATTAATTATCGTCATCATCTTCTACATCTGCTACTTCATACATATTCTTACCATCCTGCTGAATAGGCTGATAATAAGTCTCTCCCACTTTTACATAATTCTGGCTGCCCATCTTTACTTCTTTTCCGCCATCAGGTAAGTTTTCTACAACTGTTCCTGCAGTTGGAGGAACCACGGTATAACCTTTATCTGATTTTTCATAATAGGTTCCGCCATAATAATAATTGTTGGTGGTCTCATTCACGACCACGGTCTGTGATTGCGGCGGCAGTGTTGTGATAGTGGCGCCTACCGGAGCCTGCACCACAGTATAGCCACCATTAGCCTGTGCATAATACACGCCCTGATCGTAATGATAGTGCTGGTTCTCTACCGAAACAATAATCGCTGTTGTTGCCAGTGTTGCTGCGAAGAAACCCCATGGATGCCACATCGGTCCCCATGCAAACGGACGATACGGATGATAATAATAAGGATGGTAACAATTGTATCTGCGGCCGCCATAACGGTAAGGAGGTCTTGTGTAAGGATGGTATGTATTACGTCTTACAGAATTATTGTTATGAATATTTGTATTGTGACTGTTGTTCACATTCACATTTACATTCTTCTTGCTGTTATCAATTGATACATTCTTATTTCCTGAATTAATATTGTTTGTTTTATTTCCGGAATTGCTGATATTATTTTTTGATGGTGTTGATCTATTGGATCCAACATTGCTCGGTTTGGAATGATTGGCTGCAGGTGCCGATCTTTTTGCGCCACCACCGCCTCCGCCTTTTTTAACCTGTGCAGACAGATCTGTAAAAGGGACCATGACAGCTATACCCAATATCATGAACAGATATTTTACAGGAATCAATTTGTTTATTTTATTTTTCATTATACTTATTTTAAAATGGATGAGTACTAAAGTGATGCGTGATTATTTATTTTCAGACAGTTCCCAAAGTTTGTAGAACTGAGGATCCAGAATAATTTCTGATCTGCGGTTCAATGCTCTTCCTTCAGCAGTTGCATTATCGGCAACAGGACTGAATTTACTTTTGCCTGCAGCGGTTAATTTGGATGGATCTACATGATATGTTTTCACCATAACTCTGATGATACTGTTTGCACGTTCGGTACTCAATGACCAATTGTCTTTACCCGGACCGCTTCCATTTATTTTTACTGAATCCGTATTACCAATGATGGTCGCTTTGATATTCGGATAATCATTCAATACATCTGCAACAACAGAGATCGCTTGTCGGCCATTATCACTTATTTTGATACTGCCACTTGTAAACATGGATTTATCGGGCATGGTTATATGGATCAATCCGTGTTCATATTTTACAGCAAAACCTGCATCATGAAAATAGTCCAGTGCCAAAGATGCTTTGTGTTTGATCTCCTCCATGGATGTTCCATGTTCTGCCAAAGCCTTGTTCAGGTTATCCATTCTTTGCGCGATGGCTTCTTTTGCTTTACGGCAAGATTCGGCTTCTTTGCCATACTGAATATTCTCCTCTTTTAATTGTTTGATCTGCAGATCATCTGCAGCAATAGTTTTTTGCTGTACAGTGACCTGACTATTCAATCCGGCCACTTGTGTATTCAGTGTTGCAATTTGTGCGTTGGCATTTTGTAGCTTTTTGCTGGGTCCGCATGCTGCAAAAAGCAATGCAGCTATTGCCAGAGAAAAAACAGAAAGTTTCATGTTAGTTGATTTATTGGTTTAATCAATTGTTTAATTTCTATGTACCACCGTTTACCGTCGATGGTACATCATCTATGTTTTTTTAAAATTGACTCATACTTATTTATATCTATTCATCTTTAGAATTCATTTGCCGCATCATCCCTTCTATCATTTTAGTGAAATCGCCTGATAATGGGGTTTGTCGGGGTGGAAACTCTTTAAAGCTTGATAGATGTTTTTGCAGTAATCCAAGCATGGGTGCATACACCCAACCTTTGTGTTCAGACATTTGACGAGGGATATCACTATCAATTTGTCTTTCATATGGATCTAACAATAAATTTACAAGTAATGGCCTTCCATAAGGCTGCAGGAACCCGTCCCACTTTCCGTTTCTTTTAGAAGAAAAATTTAATTTAAATTGTTTATATCGAACAGCTGTTAAATTGGCTTCATCATAATAGAAATAGAAATCTCTTTTTGATGCAGTTTTGCCCAGTAAAAAATCGGTTTGATCTACTCCTTCCAATAATACTTTAAACGACTTCCCGTTATATGTTGCACCAGCTTTTAGTTTATCAACTATTGTTGGTTCGCCTGCAATTGAAGCAAGCGTAGTAAACCAATCTTCTAAGGACATGATATCGCTACTTTGACTGCCGGCTTCTACTTTCCCGGGCCAACGCACCAGACATGGTACACGAACACCTCCTTCCCATGTTGTTCCTTTATCACCTTTAAATGGAGTGGTTCCACCTTCAGGCCACATGTATTGATAAGGACCATTATCTGTTGTATAAATAACAATCGTATTTTCAGTTAATTTCAAATCATCAAGCAATTTTAATAATTCCCCAACTTCTTTATCATGAACTGCTAAAGCATCTCCATATACATCTTCCCCATTATGAGATGCACGGGATTGTCCTTTGTCTTTATCTTTCAAATGTTGAAATACATGAAGTCTTGAAGGGTTGTACCAAACAAAGAAGGGTTTATCTTCTTTGGATTTTCTTTTAATATAATCGGTTGTTTTTGCCAGTATCTCTTCGTCAAAAGATTTCATTCTTTCTACAGTAAGAGGTCCTTCATCTTTTGTTGGTCCATCAGCGGTACCGGATACAACACCTCGCGGATCAAATTTTTTCTTAAATTCAACTGAGTTGGGTCTGTCTTTGTCTTCTGGATCTTCGTTCGCATTTAAATGATACAGGTTTCCAAAATACTCATCGAATCCATGTCTATGAGGCAAGAATTTTTCCAGATCACCTAAATGATTTTTACCGAATTGAGCAGTATTATAACCTTTGGTTTTTAAAACTTCTGCCAAGGTTGGATCTTCCGGTTGCAATCCCAGATCAGTTCCTGCGATACCTACAGTTGTAAGCCCTGTTCTTACCGGCAATTGCCCTGTAATAAACGCAGCCCTGCCTGCAGTACAACTAGGTTGGCCATAAAAAGCTGTCAGCTTTTTTCCTTCTTTAGCAATTCTATCAATATTTGGTGTAGGAACTCCCATGATATCGCCGCCATAGCAAGAAAGATTTGACATTCCGATATCGTCAGCCATGATGACAATAATATTTGGCTTTTTCTGTGCAAAAGAGAAACTCATACTTAAGAGCATGATTCCTATAAAGAAATTTCTTTTGATCATAAAGGTTATTTTATAGTTTAAAGTTTTATGTTGAAATGCATATTGAATTTTAGTTTATTTTTTTGTTGGCGGAAACATGGCATTGATCTGAAACTGAATCGTAAAATCTCCATTGTTGGGACCGCTAACAACATATTGCGGTGCAACAAATGCACTCAGGTTTTTTGCAAATGCTTTTCCTATCGAAATATTTAGAGGTATGGTATATAAATTATTTTGCCAGTCGAACAGCATGATCGGACTGACACCCATAAAATATCCGCCACCCAGCACTTTATTAAAAATGGGTTGAAACAACATGAAGTTTCTTGCAGCACTGCTGTTGCTTCCTGCAAAACTGAAAAATTGCTGTGCCAATACACCAAATTGTGTCCCCTTGGTTTTTGTATTCAATGCCACACCTGTAATTCCGGCACACCATTTACCCCCACTGATCTGCGGAGGATTAACGGTAGGGATAACCAATCCAGGTCCCACTCCCAATAATCCCCATTTTTGTTTAAATGCAATTACGTCCAACAGGATCAGATCGCTTAATCCTGTTGCATCCAATTGAGGTGTTTTAGGAAAGGTTTGACCAATGATGGGTATTTCCAATCGGTACAGTGTGTAAACTTTCCCCGGATCATTACTTTTAATAAATGGCAATCCTATAGAACCTGTTGGCTGAATAATGCGTGTGGTTAAATTGATCTGTCTTGCCTGATCGCCCTTATATGTGAAATTAGGTTGCAACTGTAATTTGGTTACAAAAGCCAAAGGGTTGGTAGCATTGGAAGCTGCCTCTCCTAAACCCGCATCAACCTTTTTTTCCTGTGCAAACACAGGAAAACAGATCCATGCAATGGCTGCAGTCAATATCAGTTTTCTTGATTTCTTCATTAGGTTTTAACTACTCAGGTCAATTCGATCATGCCCGTCTGCTTATAAACAAACGGGCATGATTCAATTATTTTTTTAAATATTGAATGCTTGTTTTTCCAATGGTCCCGTTAAACTTAAATGGTGCCTGATCATAATAATCCAGTGCCACAGGTGAATCGGTATCGATACCAATATCAAAAGTTGCATTGGATGTAAAGTGTAGTGACATGGCTGCTGGTACTCTTCCTGTTCCTACCACTTCTCCATTTACACGAAGTGTGATATCCATTGCACCTCCTATTTTGTCAACCAATTTTGATTCTACTTCTATTTTTGCTTTTCCAACAGGCAACTTGTTTTTAGATTTTACTTTTGTTCTTTGTACTTCAAACAAATTGAATTCGTAATTCAGAAAACCATCTTTTACAAAGCAGGTAACACCACCCGAAAATCCAGCCAGTGCATATAATACACCATTGGCTTTTGCCGGAACATTTACTTCCATCGTAACTAAACTGCTATTCTTTCCCAATTTGGGTGCAGCCGATTCGGGCATTCCTACAATTGGTGCGTCGAAAGTCCATTCGGTGAGTGCTGATGCAGGTGCATCTTCGGGATGGAACATGGCTGTACTCCACATACCCCCACCAATAGGAAGATTTTTATATTTCGTTGATTCAACAATGAACAATGCTTTCATCTCTTCCAATTTCTTTGGATCGGATGCTGCAAGGTCATTTGCCTGACTCCAGTCCTTATCAATATTGTAGAGTTCCCATTTATCAGTTAGAGGAGACCATTCTTTGATGCCCTTTGGCAAACCACCAACCCATGGGTCACGGGGTCCTTTTGCACTTGCAAACCAACCATCGTGATAGATACCGCGACTAGCCATGATATCAAAGAATTGAGTTTGCCTTGTGCCTTTTACTTTTGGATCTGCAAAACTGTAAACCATACTTGTTCCGTCAATGGGATCCTGTTCAAATCCATTTACAATTGTTGGTGCTGTTATTTTTAAAAGTTCATAGATCGTTGGTGCGATATCGATCACATGGTGAAACTGAGGTCTTGCTGTTGGATCAGCTTTAATACCCTTTGGCCAAGAGATCGCCATGGGCTGACGAATACCACCAAAATAAGCCCCCATTAATTTGGTACCCTGGTAAGGTGTACTTCCGGCCCAAGCCCAACCTGCATTATACATGTTGTCTGTTTTTGGTCCGCCCAAAGCATCCAGTCCGCCCAGTTCTTTCAATGCATCAATATGCTGTGAGATCTTGGTAGGAATTCCGTTCTGTGCCAGTTGTTCGCTGATGGTACCATTCAATCCTTCTGAAGAAGAACCATTGTCACCCCAGATATAGAATATCAACGTATTGTCTAATTTTCCTTCCTTTTCAATTTCATCGATCACTTTACCGGCATTATAATCGGCATGTTCTGCAAATCCTGCAAACACTTCCATTAAGCGACGTTGAAAAGGTTTCTCTGCATCGGGAATAGAATCCCATGCTGTCATTGTTGAAGGTCTGGGTGTCAATTGTGCATCCTGAGGGATCCAACCTTTTTCTTTGGCGCGTGCGAAAGTACGTTTGCGGTATTCGTCCCATCCGTCATCAAATTTTCCTTTGTATTTATCAGCCCATTCTTTCATCACCTGATGAGGGCCATGTGCTGCACCCGGTGCCCAGTACATGAAGAATGGTTTATCAGGCGCATAGGCTTTTTGCTCACGTAACCATTTGATCGCATCCTGCGCAATATCTTCGGTAACATGATATCCTTTAGGTTTCTCTTCTGTGACCTGCGTTGTGTTGCGGGTCATGGTAGGTTCATACTGTGAAGCTTCGCCTGCAAGAAAACCATAGAAATATTCAAATCCATATCCGGTAGGCCAATAATCGAAAGGCCCCTTATTGGTAATTTGCTCTTCCGGTGTATTATGCCATTTACCCCATGCTCCTGTATTGTATCCATAGTTTTTCAATACTTCCGGTATTGTTGCAGAAGTTTTTGGAATGATGCCACTGAAACCATCAAAATCATTGGCGATTGCAGAGATCTGGCCATTGCCTACAAATGTGTGGTTTCGTCCGGTGAGCAATGAAGCCCTTGTTGGAGAACACATGGCAGTGCTGTGAAAACGGTTATATGAAATACCCATCTTAGACACACGATCCAATGTAGGTGTATTGATCTCTCCCCCATAAGTGGAAGGTGTGCCTGGTCCCAGATCATCCATTAATATGATCAGGATATTAGGAGCCCCATCGGGTAAATGTTTTGTCTCCACTCTTTTTTTATAAGTAGAACTTTCCATCGTTAA
>CAIKTE010000006.1 GCA_903830285.1 uncultured Chitinophagaceae bacterium
GCTTTTTCAGCTTCCACAAATGCAGGATGATCAGTTGGAATTGCTTTACTGTAAATTTCGTCTGCGAGATTATTTCCCAAAGTGTAAGGGATCACAAAATAACCATCAGCTAATCCCTGCATCAATGCACTGGCACCTAAACGGTTGGCACCATGATCACTGAAATTAGCTTCACCCAAACAATAGAGTCCTTTCACGGATGTCTGCAATTCATAATCAACCCATAAGCCACCCATTGTATAGTGAACAGCCGGATAGATACGCATCGGCAATTCGTAAGGATTTTCGCCGGTGATCTTTTCGTACATGTCGAAAAGGTTACCGTATTTTTCTTTCACCACTTCTTTACCTAATACGATGATCTCTTCTTCAGAAACATTTTCTCTTCCTTCTTTACTCACTTCGATCTTACCGTAACGAATGATCGCATCAGTAAAATCAAGGTATACGGCCTGTTTGCTGGTACCAACGCCAAAACCCGCATCACATCTTTCTTTTGCTGCCCTGGATGCAACATCACGTGGAACTAAGTTCCCGAATGCAGGATATCTTCTTTCCAGATAATAATCTCTTTCTTCTTCAGGAATATCTATCGCTTTTCTTGTTTCGCCTTTTTGTTTGGGAACCCAGATCCTTCCGTCATTTCTCAAGCTCTCACTCATCAAGGTCAGTTTACTTTGATGATCGCCGCTTACGGGAATACAGGTAGGATGAATTTGAGTGAAGCAAGGATTGGCAAATGCTGCACCTTTTTTATGTGCTTTCCAAATGGCTGTAACATTACTGCCCATGGCATTGGTTGATAAATAAAATACATTACCATAACCGCCTGTACATAATAAAACTGCATGACCGAAATGTCTTTCCAGTTTACCACTTACCAGATCTCTCGCAATGATGCCGCGTGTTTTGCCATCGATGTTAACGATGTCGAGCATTTCATGACGATTGTACATTTTTACATTTCCCAATGCAACTTGTCTTTCCAAAGCCTGATAAGCGCCTATCAATAATTGCTGACCGGTTTGCCCGGCTGCATAAAATGTTCTTTGTACCTGTGTACCACCGAATGAACGGTTACTCAATAAGCCACCATATTCTCTCGCGAATGGAACACCTTGTGCCACACATTGATCAATGATATTCGCGCTAACTTCTGATAAACGATGTACGTTTCCTTCCCTTGCTCTGTAATCGCCACCTTTAATAGTGTCATAAAATAGACGGAAGACAGAATCACCATCATTTTGATAATTCTTGGCAGCATTGATACCACCCTGTGCTGCGATAGAGTGTGCACGACGAGGGGAATCCTGAAAACAAAATGCTTTTACCTTGTAGCCTAATTCGCCCAAACTGGCAGCAGCACTGGCTCCGGCTAATCCCGTCCCTATGATAATTACTTCTAATTTTCTTTTGTTGGCGGGATTTACCAATTTACAATGGCCTTTATACTCTGTCCATTTATCATCCAATGGTCCGGCCGGAATTTTAGCATCTATCATTTTATTCAATTAAGAATTAAAAATTAATAATTAAGGATTGTTGAATTATCAAATTGGCAAATTTTTAAATTAACTGATCCATCCAAAATAAAAACTCAATGGCATCAAAGCAAAAAGTAATGGAACGATGATGGAAAATGCGAAACCAAGACAGGAGATCATTACATGCCATCTTTTATTATGAACCCCCAAGGTTTTAAATGCACTTTGAAATCCGTGTGCCAGATGATAGGCCAGCGAAATACAGCCTGCAACATACACGATCACTACCCATAACTCACTGAATACTTCCTGCATTTTTTGGTATAAATTGATCTCTTCACCTAAAAGAAATCCCTGATGAGAACGGTTAGGCAACCAAAAATTAGACAGGTGCAGGATGAGAAACAATAAAATGATCGTTCCCAGTAATCCCATACTTCTGCTATACCATTTACTTCCTTTGTTACCATAGTCAATTGCATAGGAAATTGGGCGTTTACTGCGGTTATAGAATACGAGCATCAATCCCTGGATAATGTGTAACACTAGCCCGAGGAATAATCCGATCTCTAATATGCGGGGCACCCAGTTAGCACCCATGAAATGGGCGCCTTTATTGAACATATCGCCACCATCATTTGCCCAGATACAGGCATTGAGGCCAACATGCACAATTAAGAACAAAATGAGAAATATTCCGGTAAATCCCATCACTAATTTCTTTCCAACCGAAGAGGTAAAGACTTGTTTCCAGGTCATAAAGCGAGAATTGAATGTTGAAAAATCATTACAAAAGTAATGTTCGAACTTTAAAAAGCTGTTTTTTTTTAAAATGATTTTCGTCATATATTAACCATTATTTTAATTTTAATGAGGTCTTTTTGCTTGATCAAATGACAGGTTTAATAACAACTCAAACCACTAGCACTTAATTGTTACCATTTGTATAAAAAGAGATAGTGGCCTAATCCTTGTAACTTACATTTGATACATGATTAAACTGCTTACTATACTTTGGAACAGTTTCAGTATGGCCCTTCAGGAATTGAAGGTGAATAAGCTGCGTACATTCCTGTCTCTTTTTGGAATAACCATTGGTATATTCTGTATCATCGGTGTATTGGCTACGGTGGACAGTTTAGAGAAAAAAGTACAAAGTGATCTCAAGTCTTTCGGAAATAATACGATCTATATTGATAAATGGGAATATTCAGGCGGCAATGATTATCCCTGGTGGAAATATTATAAACGCCCGGCCCCGAAGTATGATGAAATGAAGATCCTGAAAGAAAAGAGCCAGTTGGCTTCCAATATCTGTCTCTTTGTTTCAGCCAATGCCAACCTAAGTTATGAAGAGACCATTTTAACCAATGTAAACATATACGGTATTACAGAAGAATTCAGCAATATTCAGGACGTAGGGATCGTATATGGTCGTTATATCAATGAATCCGAATTTATACGCGGTACTCCAACAGTAGTGATCGGATTTAAAAATGCAGAAAATTTATTCGGTAATGCCGAACGTGCCGTTGATAAGGAAGTGACATTTAACGGCAAAAAAGTGACTATCGTAGGGGTCATTCAAAAGCAGGGTCAAAGCATGGTGGGGGGATTTGATTATGATCAATGTCTGCTTACGTCCTATCGGTATTTTGCAAGTGTTTATGTTCCTAAGAACAGTAATCCTTTTATCATGGTGCAGGCAAAACAAAATGTTTCTTCTGTTGCTTTGGTAGATGAATTAAGAGGAGAGATGAGGCAGTTGAGGAGGATCAGTCCTAATCAGGAAGAGAACTTTTCTTTAAATGATGTAAATGAATTAGGTGCTCAGGTAAGTGGTTTCTTTGGGTCTGTTAATTTAGGCGGATGGGCCATTGCAGGATTAAGTTTAATTGTAGGTGCATTTGGTGTGGCCAATATCATGTTTGTAACGGTACGTGAAAGAACCAGCCAGATCGGTTTGAAAAAAGCCATCGGTGCCAAGAGCAGGACCATTCTCACAGAATTTCTGCTTGAAAGTGCTTTCTTATGTGTACTTGGCGGTTTAATGGGCTTATTTCTGGTTTGGGTCCTTACTAAAATATTGGGCACTATGATGCCCTTCCCTATATTCATTGCTCCCAATATCATCTTACTTGCCATGAGTATTTGTATAGGTCTCGGTATATTATCGGGCATCATTCCTGCTGCTATTGCAGCCAGAATGGATCCGGTAGTGGCCATCAGAACTAAATAATAATTCGTATTTTAGGGTAGTAAATGCTTTTCTGTATACTTTCTCTATAAAAGTTTTCCATTTACAATTTAGTATCAAGCCTTTTCATCAACGGAGGATGAACGGAGGATGAGCGAACCGTTGCCGAATCGATACCGAACATCGGGTATAGCAAAACTCCTGCAGTTTCGACAATTTTGTGCTGTATTTTGATCATATAGAAGTTCTTATCCTCCTGTAAAAATTTTCATTTTAATCATTATTGCCCCTACATTTGGAAGATGTTTAAGCTTCTCGGTATTCTTTGGAACAGTTTTCGAATGGCACTTCAGGAATTGAAGGTCAATAAACTCCGCACTTTTCTTTCTTTGTTTGGTATTACCATTGGGATCTTTTGCATTATAGGTGTTTTGGCTACGATAGACAGTTTAAAACGCTACACGAAAAATAAAATGCAGACCATTGGTGCAAAAGTTGTCTGGATCGATAAATGGAATTATGCCGATGGTGCGGATGGTCCCGATTTCCCCTGGTGGAAATATTACAAAAGACCCGCTAATAAATATGCTGATATTGCTTTTCTGAAAAACAATTCTCATCAGTCTGAAAATATTGCCCTGTTCCTGCAAAGTAGAAGTATGTCGGTGGATTTTGAATCAAGCACTTTGCAAAACATTGCTTTTTACTCTGTTACCAATGATTTCGAAAAGATACAAGACATCAAAATTCAGGAAGGAAGATATATCAGTGAATCTGAATTTTCTGACGGCTCCGGTGTCTGTGTGATCGGTTATAAAAATGCTGAAACCCTTTTTGGGAAGCCTGAATTGGCTGTTGGTAAACGAATATCCATCAATGGAAAAAAGATGACCATTGTTGGCTTGATAGAAAGCCAGGGCTCGGGTGGATTTGGTTATGATTTCGATCACTGTGTATTGGTCTCTTATAACTTTTTTGCGACGATGTTCAGAACAGAAAGTGTTGACAGGAATTATATCATTGTTCAGGCGAAAGAAGGGATACAGATCGATGGACTGATCGATGAACTAAGAGGAAATATGCGTCAGTTAAGAAGGCTAAGTCCTCAACAGGAAGATAATTTTACTGTGAATGATGTTTCTAAGTTTTTCGGGACCATCATAGATGGGTTTCTGGAGAAACTAAATTTAGGCGGCTGGGCTATAGCGGGATTGAGTTTAGTTGTTGGCGCATTTGGTGTGGCCAATATCATGTTTGTTACGGTTCGCGAAAGAACCAGTCAGATCGGATTGAAAAAAGCAATTGGGGCTAAAAAAAGAACGATACTCACCGAATTTTTATTGGAAAGTGCTTTCCTCTGCATCATCGGTGGTTTAGTCGGTCTGTTCTTTGTGTGGATATTAACGCTGGCACTAAGTTCTGTTTTACCCTTTCCCATATTCATAGCACCCAATATCATCGGACTTGCCCTGAGTCTTTGTACAGTTCTTGGCGTTTTGTCGGGCATCATTCCTGCAACCATCGCAGCGAGAATGGATCCTGTGGTCGCGATAAGAACGAAGTAGGTTGCAGGTTACAAGTTACCGGTTGTCAGGTTCGTTTTACAAAACTTACATTTGCATTTTATAACTTGAAACCGGAAACTTGAAATCTGTAACCATTCTTGCAATAGAATCTTCCTGTGATGAAACATCCGCTTCTGTTTGTGTGGATGGAAAGATATTGTCTAATTATATCGCCAATCAAACCGTGCATGAAAAATATGGTGGCGTTGTTCCTGAACTGGCGAGTCGTGCACATATGCAGAATATTGTTCCCGTTGTTGATGCGGCTATCAAACAAGTACAATTAACCGTGGATCCAGAATTCACTATTCAAGATATTGATGCCATCGCATTCACACAAGCTCCCGGTTTAATAGGAAGTTTATTGGTAGGTACTCAATTTGCAAAATCATTATCACTGGCATTGGATAAACCACTGATCGCTGTACATCATATGCAGGCACATGTATTGGCTAATTTGATCGCGGATAAAAAACCCTCATTCCCCTTTCTCTGTTTAACGGTGAGTGGTGGACATACTCAAATTGTTTTAGCAAATGCGGCCCTGGATCTGAAAGTAATCGGTGAGACCATTGATGATGCAGCAGGTGAGGCATTTGACAAAACGGCGAAATTATTGGGCTTGCCCTATCCCGGCGGACCATTGATAGATAAATATGCCAAGCTTGGTGATCCCTTAAAATTCAAATTTGCCGAACCTCAGATACCGGAATTGAATTTTTCCTTTTCAGGATTAAAAACTTCGGTCCTATACTTTTTACAGAAACAGGAAGAAGGTTTTATTCAAAATAATCTGAATGATCTCTGTGCTTCTGTTCAATATGCAATCATTAATATTTTAATGAAGAAATTAAAGAAAGCAGTTGAACATACAGGCGTAAAACAGGTTTGTATTGCAGGGGGGGTAAGTGCCAACAGCGGCTTGCGCGCAGCGTTGCAGCAAATGGGTGAGAAGCATGGCTGGAAAACCTTTATTCCTTCCTTTGAATATTGCACTGATAATGCGGGCATGATCGCTATCACTGCTTATCATAAATACCTTGCAGGCGAGTTTTGCACCTTAGATGTTAATCCCAGTGCAAGAGCCGAATGGTAATTTTGTTCTGTAAAATCTGTTTCTAAAATTGTAGCTTTATGCTCAACGATATATTTCCCCCCATTAACATATGAAGAAATTCACCTCATTTGCACCTGCTTCCAGAGCAACAGATAAAATAATTAAGGCAGACCATGATCACCTGAATAATGCCGAATACGTTAAGACCGTGATCGATGCTTTACCTGAAGTAGTTGCTATTTTAAATAAAGAACGTCAAATCGTTTTTGGGAATGACGCATTATTGAATTTCCTGGGTATTGTTGACGAAGAAAGCCTTCTTGGTTTAAGGCCGGGTGAAGCTGTAAACTGTATTAATGCAGGATTATCAGAAGGCGGTTGTGGGACTTCCGATAAATGCAGGTATTGCGGTGCTGTGAATGCTATTTTGGAAAGTCAGGAAAGCCAAAAAAAAGTAACAAAAGAATGCAGGATCACAGCACATAAAAACGGGAAAAATGAGTTTTTAGATCTACTTGTTACTTCATCCCCTTTTGCTTTTAAGGGCAAATCATATTCTATCCTTTCCATTGATGATATCAGCGATGCAAAACGAAGAAGTATGCTGGAGAAGATATTCTTTCATGATGTGATCAATATAGCAGGGGGACTGAAAGGCATTACTGATATTTTACTGGTTACCAGCAATCGTCAGGATACAACAGAGTATATTAAGCTGATCAATAAAATGGGTAAGGAGTTGCTGGAAGAGATCATGTCGCAACGTGCATTGACTTTTGCAGAGAGCGGAGATCTGGAACCCAATTTCATGAATATTTCCACGGCACTGGTCTTGAAAGAAACTATTGCCTATTTATCTCATCATACCATTTCCAAAGGAAAGAATATTTTGATAAGTGAAAATGCAGTTTCGGAGATCATTTCTAGTGATGAAGTATTACTGAAACGTGTTTTGATCAATATGCTGAAGAATGCACTCGAAGCCAGTAAGGCTGGTGATACCGTAATATTGAATTGTGAAAATGATAATGATTTTGTGATCTTCACTATAAAGAATAAAAGCTTTATGTCGGCTAAAGTAAAGGCTCAGGTATTTCAACGTTCTTTCTCTACAAAAGGTGAGGGACATGGATTGGGAACCTATTCCATCAAACTATTAACGGAAAGATATTTAAAAGGCACAACCGGATTTACAAGTTCAGCGGAAAATGGGACAGAATTTTTTGTGAGAATACCATTAGCTAAAGCTGATGGTATTGAAAAATTAATATCCAACTCTTAACTTGTTGCAATAGTCTGCTTTATTGGACTCATAGAGCTGCTATCATTTTTTCGCTTCAAACAAGGTCCACGGATAAGCTTTCATCTCCTTTAAATATTTTTCCTGCCATTGATATTCAGGATGCAGTTTATAAAATGCTGTGCCGATAAAATCCTGTCCGCAAGGATGTCCCATATGCGCCCAGATCTTCATGTCCTTTGCAAGATCAGCAGTCGTAACTTTTGATTGCACGGCACCCATCGGATAATAGGCTGCGTTATCCCATTCTTTACAACCCAATGGATCTTCATCAATATGCCCGCAAACAACACAACGGTTATTGGCATTCTTGTTTTGTAATACATCATAATGATCGGCTTCTAAAACTTTACCTGTTTCT
Organism: uncultured Chitinophagaceae bacterium; assembly: GCA_903830285.1. GTDB lineage: Bacteria > Bacteroidota > Bacteroidia > Chitinophagales > Chitinophagaceae > CAIQDX01. The sequence continues at coordinate 7,968 of CAIKTE010000006.1, forward strand.
GCATCCAATTTCCCTTTCAGATCAGAGATCAGTTTTTCCATTCTGCTTCTTCTTGCATTGGGCGATGTTGTTTTATCATTTACATCAAACGTAGTTTCGTTTTTGATCAATGTTGAATCCATCGCAAAATTGGAACCGATCATCGCTGTATCCTTGCTTCTCCAGAGATGATAATATTTTAATCCCAGTTCCAGTTTAGCCACTTCATTTGTTTTGGTGTCGCCAATTAACCAGTCGTTCGCATAGCCGCCATTATTTTCAGTGGTGAATATCTTCACCACTTCATCAATGCTGTTACCATACTGTGCCGCTTTTCTGGCTCGTGCAAATTCAGGAATGGCGGTTGAATCAAAGCCTTTGAATTGAGTGATGGTGGTTTCGGTAATTAGGATGCCGTTGGCAGTAATTAAAAAATCGTCACCACTGTGAATGAATCCTGGCATACAATCCATTAAAATATGATTGCCTTTTTCGGGAACAATATCTGCGATCACATTCCAGTGCTGACCAAATATATATTCTGTCCAGTTATTATGACCGATCACGATCTTGCCATCTTTAGTATAACTGCCAGTTGCGATAAATGCACTGCAATTGCCCGGTGCTTTGTTATCACCGCTACCGGGTTTTATTTGATCCATCAGTTGAGGCACATAATAAAATGCCAGTTCCATCATTCCGTTATAAGCAGTGATGTCGAGACTATCATATTTCAAACCCTTTGCCTGCAAGCCTTCAGCAATACCATTAATTTCATCTTTGTATTCACGGTCTAATTTAGGCCAGAGAAAATTCTTCGCACAAGTACGATAAAAATTCCAGTCCCTTTTTGTTTCATGGTCTAAATAATAACTCACAGATTGAATGGCGGTATCAATTTCTGTTGACAATAAATAGCCGTGCTGATAACCGATGTTGGAAGGAGAGCCTTCTAAATGAACATGGACCCAGCCATTCTTATTTTCTCTGGAAGATTTTGCCAGACGATCATTATTTTCTTTTTTGCTATTGCATGAAATGAAAATTAGGGCGATGAATAAAAATCTGAGTAGGCGCATAGGTTTTGGTTTGAAGAAGAAAGATAGAAAAATAATAGCAGTCTTTTTTCTTCGCCTGTTATTTTTTTTGACCCAATGAAAACCAATTACCTGAATCATCTACAAATAATGCTTCGTATCCGTAGAATTCTTTTGTGGGCGGTTTTTTGAATTCAATTCCCTTTGCTTTCATTTCTTCATAAGTTGTATTCAGGTCGTAGCATTCAAATACAGCAAAGCCAAAAGTTCCTTTTTTTACAAGTTCCCTCATTTGTTCCGCTGCTCCGTTCTTAAACATTATTCCATCTTCAATTGCCATTAATGTTATTTCTAAGTCGGGTTGTTCGGGAGGGCAAACAGTTAACCAACGTTTTCCCGGTCCCATTGGTGCATCAGTATGGACTTTGAAGCCGAGCTTGTTAACGTAAAATTCATAAGAACTGTCCTGATTGAGAACAAAAATGCTGACGTGATTTAATCTTGTGATCATTATTTAGAATTTGTTTAAGTAACAAAAGTGAATAATGATTTTTTAAAACACTTATTGAAAATTGCTTTTTTGTATCCATCCTTTTTGTTCGGCAAAGCAATTTGGAATGAATTGTAATGGAACGGTCTTAATTTGTTCCTGTCGTTCTTTAAATTGTTGTTGATATTTAGAAGGAGAAAGCTTTGTGATCCTTTTGAACAGCTCGGCAAAAGAGCTTACACTGCCAAAGCCCACAGTGTTGCAAACTTCGTTGACAGGAATATTTTTTTCCAAAAGGGCTTTTGCGTTTTCTATTCTCACTTTTATCAAATATTGATGGGGTGTTTTGGCATAAATTGTTTTGAATAGCCGGATGAAATGAAATTTAGAAAAGTATGCTTCGTCAGCAATATTATTTAGGTCTATATCTTCGCTAAAGTGATTATCAATGAAAAGTTTTGCCTGAACAATTCGTTTACATAAATATATTTCAGGAAATTCTTTTGTCATTTGTTTGTTGTTATATGATTAGTTTTTTTTGTTGTAATAACGATCATGTCTTTGCGCTGGGCAGGCAATAGATGCACCTAAAGCTGATTTGGGAAAGCCCAACAATGATAAAAAGATGAAGATAATAAGTTATCCCTAAATTTTTAAATGTTAGCCGGAACAAATGTTAGACAATGATAAAGGAGCTGATAATGTGTTTTATCAGCCACAAAAAGCGATAGAGTATAAGTGTGCGACGCAACAGGCGATGCTACCTATTCTACAGCGTACTAAAAAATAAAATAAAAATAAATTTGGCTTAACTAAATAATTTAGTATTTTGCATCTAAATTCATTAGTTATGAGTTACGCCGGAAAAAATCTTCGTTACCTGCGCAAGTTGCGCGGATGGACACAAGAAGAATGTGCCAACAAATTAAAAGTAAAACGTTCTTTGATAGGAGCATACGAAGAAGAACGTGCTGAACCTAAATTGGAAGTGCAGAAAATTCTCTGCGACATCTTTAAAATAAGTTTCGAAGACTTATTACTAAAAGACATGACCAATGTAAAAGGCATCAGCTATCTGGATCAACGCCGCAAACTGAAAATGAGTGAAGCTACAGTTGCTGAAATTCAGTTCGTGCCAGTAAAAGCCGCAGCCGGATATATGGCAGGTTATGCCGATCCTGATTTTCTGGACGAGCTGAATACTTTCACTCTACCCATGCTGGCACCGGGACAATATCGTGCTTTTGAGATATTAGGCGATAGTATGTTACCTACCCCAAGCGGCAGCGTGATCGTTGGTGAAAGGATCGACGACTTAGACGAATTGAAGAACAGTAATACTTATGTGGTGCTGTCCAAGAGTGAAGGTGTAGTGTACAAACGTGTAGTGAAAAATAACAGGGCTAAAAATAAATTGACCTTGATCAGTGATAATCCGCAATACGAGCCTTATCATGTTAATGCAGAAGATGTGCTTGAAGTATGGAAAGCCGTGTACATCATGCAGAAAGCAAATACGGTACAGCGTTGGGATGTGAATCAATTGGCTGGTATCGTTAATAACCTGCAGGAGCAGGTGACCAGTTTAAAAAAGAAAATGAATTAAATATTTAAGTTTGATGTGTTAGTAAGTAAAGCTCCGATCTCTATCGGAGCTTTTTTTTGTTTTACGCAACGGGCAGCTACGCTACGGTTTCCTATACTTTAAAGTTTTAGAATTTCACGCAACGAGGCGAGGGCGTAGCGTTTCTTCTTTGCGTCGTTGCGTCTCAGCGTGAAATATTTAAAATAAATAGAAATCTCTATTATTGGGTTTGAATGATCGAATGATCTACGATCGCAAAAACATGCTCCTTCTTTTTGGGCTCAATTAAATGCAAACCGGTAAACCTGCTAAACGCAGGCAGCACCGCATATTCTTTTCCAAAATAAAAACAGGGAAAACGCAGGCTTTGTTTCGCAATACCGCTGACTTGTATGCCGGGATGAATATGTCCTGTAAAAGAATATAAGGGGGAACTCTCTGTCACAGTTGTAACATCATGAACAAAACGAAAATCATTCACGATCATCTCATTTTGACAGACTTTGATATTTGCCTGTTGATACCATTCATCGTTTAAAATATCGTGATTGCCTTTTACTAAATGAAACTGAATGGAAGAAAGGTCATTTCTCCACTTTATGAACAGATCCATTTCTTTATTTGCTTCGCTGTGAAAAAGATCGCCTACAATAATTAACTGTTCCGGTTTAAAAGAACTGATCTGATCGATCAGGCGCTGTATATCTTCTTTAAAAACATTTTGGGGGATGGCGATGCCGCTTTTGCGGAAATGACCTGTTTTACCGAAATGAAGGTCCGAAACGATCAATGCCTTCTCTTCCTCCCAATACAAACAACGTTGTGGCGATAACCAAAAATTATTTTCCCTTAGTTTGTAATATACAACTGCCTTCATGCTACTAATAAACGGTAAAATTAAAATAATGCAATAGTATTGTTTTTAATTATTAGTTTTCGTTACTTTATAGAACTTTAAATTCATTACCTCAACCAAAACCTACATTATGTCAGACTCATTTACAGAAGAAACTACAGGACCGGAATACGGTAGCCTGAAAACCTTAACAGTCCTTACTTTTATCGGAAGTGCCATTGGATTTTGCGGTGGTATCTGGCAATTCTTTCATGCAGAAAAAGGCGTATCGGATATGGAAGCTGCCATGAATAATCCTGATCTGCCTGAATTCGCCAAAAAAATGATGACTCCCGAAGCATTGGAAGCTGCAAAACTTGCAAGAGATAATAAACTCCCGATCCTGATTTTAGGATTGCTCGGTGTTATTTTATGCACTGTTGGCGCCATGCAGATGCGCAAATTAAAAATGCAGGGATATTATTTATGGCTCATTGGAGAAATCCTTCCCGTTATCGGCAGTGTTTTATTTTTAGGTGCAGCTGCATTTGCAGGTGGCTTTATGGTTTATATTATTTACGGAATTTTGTTGTTGTTTGTAATCCTTTACACAATGCAGCGCAAATATCTCATCAATAAATAATTTTTTATTGTATTGTTAAGAGCAGATAGGATTAAATGTCTTGTCTGCTTTTTTTTTCTGAGCCACTAAAGCCAAACACAAAGCAATTATTAGTGAACCCTTTGTGCCTTCCTTTCTTTGTGGCAAATTTTTATATATTATTTTTCTAATTGAGCCTGCATTCTCTTAATGCGATCTTCCATTTTTTCGGAAGAAAGATTATTCCTGTTCAGATCATCTACTTTAATAGGAAAACAAAACGGCGTTAATTGCTTGGGATAGGTAATGATGATATTGCTCTCTTTAATTCTTTGCAATGCATTGCGCAAACGTACTTCTTCCATTTGCTGATCAAAGACTTCCTGATAAGCCTGACGCAATAAGATATTATTCGGCTCATATTCGCTGAAGACCCTAAAAAGCAATCCTGCAGAGGATTGTAAATGTCTTGCTTTTTTTTGTTCACCGGGATAACCCTGAAAGATCAATCCGCCAATCACTGCAATATCCCTGAATTTCCTGCTTGCCATTTCTGCACTATTCACACTTTTTTGAATATTGTTCAATAGATTTTCAGCGCTGAATAATTCATACACATTACTATCATCAACAGGAATGGGCTGATCGCTCAATAATTCAAAACCATAATCATTCATGGCAATGGAAAAAGTGATGGGGGTAATTTGCCCTATACGGTATGCTAATAATGCAGCCATCGCTTCATGCACCAATCTTCCTTCAAAAGGATAAACAAATAAATGATAGCCGTCTTTTGTTTTAATTTGTTCGATCAGCAATTCATTCTCTTTTGGAACATGCGATAATTGTTCCTGCAGATCAAACAATGGCAGTAATACTTTTAATTCAATCGGTAACTTTTTTCTTGGGGATGAGTACACGCTGTCTAAAGTTTTGCGCAGCATCAAACCCAGATTGGCTGAGAGCGACATCCTTCCGCCTGTCCAGCTGGGAACGATCGACTTTTTGGAAGAAGAAGGTTTAACGATCGCGGTCATTTCTTTGATGCCGATCAATTCCAGATTTCTTCCTGCCAAAGTAAAAACAGTTCCGGGCTCCATGCGGCTCACAAACCATTCTTCCACCACACCAATATATTTTCCGTTCATTAGTTTTACTTTCAGCATGGCATCACTTACGATCGTGCCGATATGCATCCTGTGTCGCATCGCTATCCTTCTGTTACTGATTTTATAAAGACCATCTTCAATCTCCACTTTTTTGTACTCATCATAATGCTGTAATGCTATGCCGCCTTCGGTGATATTGTGTAAAATGGATCGCCATTCATATTCTGTCATATCACTAAAGCAATAAGTGCTTTTCACTTCTTTATAAATTTCATCCGGCCTGAAACCTTCTCCCACAGCAAGCGTGCAGAGATATTGGGTAAGCACATCAAAGCAAAGCTGCATCGGTTCCTTGCTTTCAATGATATTTTCTTTGATAGCATGCTGTAAGGCAGCAGATTCCATTAATTCAAGAGAATGTGTAGGAAGAAAAAATATTTTACTAGTATCTCCGGGTGCATGACCGCTTCTTCCTGCACGTTGCAAAAAGCGTGCAACACCTTTAGGAGAACCAACTTGTATCACTGTATCGACAGGGCGAAAGTCAACTCCCAGATCCAGACTTGCCGTACATACAACTGCTTTTAATTTTTGAGTATGCAATGCGTCTTCGATCCAGTTTCGTAATTCTCTTTCAATACTCCCATGATGCAATGCAATAGCACCTGCCAGTTGGGGTGCAATATTCAATATGGTTTGATACCAGGTTTCACTCATGCCTCTTGTATTAATGAAGATGAGTGTTGTATTGCTTTGTTCGATGATGGGGATGATCTTTTCTGCTAGCTTGATACCGAGATGCCCTGCCCAGGGATATTTTTCTATCTCATCGGGAAGTATGGTCTCTACTTCTATAAGTTTATCCATTTTGGCCTGAATAATAACTCCCTTTTGTTTTAAAGGACTCAATAAAACTTCTTTGGATTGTGCTAAGTTTCCGATAGTAGCGGAAATCCCCCATAGGGAAATTGGTGAATGGTGAAAGGTGAAAGGTGAATGCCTTGCAGTTGTTTCTTCATTCACTTTTGACAATTGGCTATTCACAATATGACTGATTGCCAATTCAACTTGTACACCACGTTTACTTCCCAACAATTCGTGCCATTCATCCACTGCGATGATCTGCAATGATTGAAATAATTCGGAATTATTCTTCTGAGCAAACAACAAATGCAAACTCTCCGGAGTAATGATGAGCACTTCAGGCATATTGCGCTTTTGTTTTTGCCGCTCTGAAATTTCTGTATCACCGTTACGGATGCCGATCTTCCAGTTCATTCCCAATTCATCGATCACTTCTTCCATTGCTCTGCCTAGATCTTTTGCCAAAGCACGCAGCGGAGTGATCCATAATAATTGAAGGCTACTATTCTTTTGGGTTTGATACTGATCAGGATGCTGATTGATGAACTGGATCAAAGCGCCTAGAAAAACTGAAAATGTTTTACCGCATCCTGTAGGTGCATTAACCAGTCCGCTTTTGTTCTGAAGAATATACTGCCATGTTTCTTCCTGAAATGCAAATGAGTGAAACCCTTTACGTGCAAGCCATTCATGAATGATAGTATGCCCTTTTGTAATTGTTATTTTGGTCGATTTGTTCATTTAGCAGCAAACTCTTTATTCCATTCATTCATCAATAATTTGTCATTCAATTCTTCGTAACAGAGCTGCGGTGATGTGATACAATAAGCTGCACAAATCGTTCCAAGCTGCATGCATTTCTGCACATCAAAATTGTTCAGATATCCGAATAAATAGCCTGAGAAAAAACTGTCACCTGCACCATTGGCGTCTTTCAATTGAAAATTCTGCAATGCAGGCTGATCGATCCATTCACCTTTTTTTGTTAAAGCAGTAGAACCATGCTTACCATGTGTGCAAACGACCAATTCTTTATCACGATCCATTAAATGCTGCATGGTTGTTTTATAGTTGCTTAAGTTATCCGAACTTAAAAAAATATGGTCAGCTGCTTCAATAAAAGGTTCATGATAGGAATTGCCGTCATTGTAATCGTGTAAATCGGTCCAAACTGGTTTAGCATATTTTTTCAATAATGGTATTAACGGCAGGGTATATAGAATGATATTCAATACAGCAATAGAACAAGCTTCTATTTTTTCTTCGATCTTTTCTATGTTCAAAGAAATTTCAGCAGATGATTGTGTGATGAACATGGAGATCCTTCCGCCATCAGCATCCATGATATTGAAATGCCGTTCTGTTCCTTTCGGGTCGAGATCATAAAAAAAATCAACAGCTTGTTCATTTAAGAATTCGATTATTTTTTTACCGAATTCATCATCACCAATAATAGAATGCAACGTATTGGGTACAGCAAGTTTGGTCAAATTCAATGCTTTGCCCGAACCTGTTGATCCTGTTGCTTCATGAAACGGTGCCATATGAATGGTTTGCGGAACTGGCTGCGGCAATTGCGGCAAATAAACAATATGATCGAATGTTGTACCGCCGATGATGAATATCTTTTTCACGAAAGATCTTTTATGAAAGATACTTCGATTGAATGAATTTTTGTGAAACCTTATGTATATCGGGTGAATAAATAAATTTTATTTCAGCAAGATTTCTGCGCTACAATTGATACATTAGTATTTCAACTATACGATCTTATGTTGGAAAGAATATTTCAATTAAAGCAACATCAAACTTCAGTAAAAACAGAAGTATTAGCAGGACTGACCACCTTCTCCACCATGGCTTATATTCTAGTGGTAAACCCTTTGATCTTATCTAAGACAGGAATGGATTTCAATGCAGTTGTTGTGTCAACAGCATTGGGTGCTGCGATCGGTTGTTTAATGATGGCATTATATGCTAATCTTCCCATTGCACAGGCGCCGGGAATGGGATTGAATGCATTCTTTGCATATACCATTGTATTGGGAATGGGGTATACCTGGCAGTTTGCACTGACTGCGGTTTTCCTGGAGGGAATTTTATTTATCATTCTTTCTTTGCTGAATGTTCGGGAATTGATCATCAACAGCATTCCTTTGAATTTAAAATATGCGATCTCTGTTGGCATCGGTCTTTTCATTGCATTGATCGGATTGGTGAATGCAGGTATTGTAGAAACCGGTATGGTGCATATCGGCAATAATAAATTAGATGGGGTGATCGTGAAATTAGGCGATATGAGATCTTATGCTTCGATCCTTGTTTTTATTGGATTATTGATCAGTGCGGTACTCATGTATAAAAAAATAAGTGCTGCATTATTGATCGGAATATTGGTTGCAACACTTGTGGGTATTCCATTCGGGCTAACACATTTACCCGATGGCGGAAAGTTGATGAGTATGCCGCCTTCCATAGCCCCTGTATTTTTCAAGATGCAATTCGCTAAAATATTTTCCTGGGATATGCTGATCATCTTATTCACTTTACTAAGTGTGAATTTATTTGATACGGTGGGCACATTGATCGGTTGTTCTTCTGCCGCAGGATTATTAAAAGACGGGAAAGTTCCCAATGTAAAAAAAGCTTTATTATCAGATGCAGTTGCAACAACTTCTGCCGGCATTTTAGGTACCAGTGTGATCAGTTGTTATGTTGAAAGTGCTGCCGGTATTGCATCAGGAGGAAGAACTGGATTAACGGCATTTACTGTTGCCATCATGTTCTTATTATCATTATTTTTTGCACCACTGTTTGCGATGATCCCTGCTGCTGCAACTTCTTCGGCATTGATCATTGTTGGGCTATTGATGATGGCAGAAGTGCGTCATATAGATTTTTCTGATGTCACCAATGCTTTGCCTGCATTCTTAGCGATCATCATGATGCCATTTACTTACAGTGTTGCAGAAGGTATCAGCTTTGGGATGATCAGTTTTGTTTTGATCAAAGTATTGAGCGGACGTTATAAGGAGATCAGCATAGTAATGTATATCCTTGCTGTATTGTTTATTGCAGGCCTTGTTTTGAAATAAAACATATCAATCTTTCTTAGGGAAAGCTTTTTCAAGCAAATTGAATATTATTTCTTCTATTTTTAATGATACTTTGTCTAAAATGGTGCTGACAGCATCCTGAACTTTGGGAATGGAAAGAACTGTGTTTACAATTGTATTTTTTCTAAGGAATGCTGCTCTTTTAAAAATACTGTTTCTAATCATTAATGAATAATTATCCTGCAAAAATTCCCAGTTATTCTCTAGTTCATTTTCCAGTTCATCTTTTCTTGCATGCAATGCGTCAATTTTTTCATTCAGTGCATCGAGGCTTGCAATATTGGATTTAATTTTCTTCATCGGAATTTTGTTTTAAAACGATTCGGATAACCGGATGGATGAAAAATGCCTTTCTGAATAATGTGATCAAGAGCGTGATCAGGATCAAAATACCAGTTGTGATACCAAAGCCAGCTGTATTACTGTGTAGCAGGTCAGACAACCAGAAGCTTACAGTAAATCCGGCAAAAAGCAAGATCAGGAAAAGCATAAAGAGGGAAACAACTAGCCAAACAACGATCCCGCTGGTCTTTGCATTGGTGCGCAGCAGTTCCATTTTAAAAATATCGATCCTTAGTTCAACATATTCCTGCAGGAGCTTTTTATTGCTAAGCAAAAATTCGATCATTGTTTGTTCGCTTTCCATGTAAATAATTATTGTATGAATTTACGAATTTAAATGGCTTGGGTTATAGAAGATTTGATAAAGATTTACCGATCTTCAAAAGGTTGGTAACTCTTTAATATCAATTCACAGATTTAATGCTACCATCTGCTTTTTTAATGAAGTAGAGTTTTCTGTTTTCGAGATAATCAGTGTTATTTGTTGACCTGCTCTTAACAGCTCGAATATCAAAATCATTGAAAAGTTTATTATTCTTCTCCGATAAGAAATTGATGCTGTTCTGATTGTGTGCCATCAATATTTTTGTAAAATGAAACATGGATTCAAAACCTTTGAACGCCATATCGCTCGGCCTTCCTGCATATTTTGTTTTGTAATTGTTGATAAACAAATTGACAAGTTTATCGGTCCTCGGAAAATTATATGGTGAAGAATAAACAATTTCAACCCCCTTGCAATCGGGTTTGTCCAGATCTTTAACAGCATCCCAGGTAGGCATCCCGATGGCAACGGTAATATAATCAGGAGAAGCACTCAAAGCCCTTACCAATCTCAGGCCGAAAGCTTCATTGATACTGCCGCAGATGACTATATTTTTTTTAGTACTATCCAAAGCTAATAATACAGTTCTCGTATTGAATGTGTCGGAAAGTTCTACTGTTTTTATTTTTAAAGGAATGGAAGCAGTCGTTTTTGCGGATTCATTAAATACTGACTGGATCATATCTTCCACAGCTCCTTTTTTTCGGAACATCACGATATTGCCAGTTGCATAGTATTTCTGAATGTGCTTATACAATTCTTCGCAATGGGTGCGTAATGTGGAATTGATGATAACGAAATAAGGATTGTTGCTGATGCCCCCATTATTTGGAAAAGTGGAAGAGATCAGGGGGATCTTTTTCAGTAATGCAAGATCAGCCAATGGTTTTATTTCAGTTTGATTGGTAAATGAAGCGATAATGAGAGATACATCATTCAATTCATTTTTTTGGATGATCGAATTGATGCTTGTGCTTTTTGTGTCGTATACAAAAACCTCAATTGGTGCAGCTTCCTGTTGTAAAGAGTCGATGGCCATCATTACGCCATTGTAAAAATCCAATCCGGGTAAAACAGATCTCGGTAAATTGTTGATACCGGACTTATAAGAATTGCCATCAAATGCGGAGTCCAGATAAATGGGAGCGAAGACCGCAATTTTAAAATGCCCTGCTTCAGTTTGGGCAAATAAAATGACTGTTGAAAATGCAAAACACACTAATAAAAAAATACGATGAACTGTTCTCATAAAACATTTATTAGTTGATTATTCCCATTCGATAGTAGCCGGCGGTTTACTGCTTATATCATATACCACACGATTGATGCCGCGAACATTATTGATGATCTCGTTCGAAATGTTGGCCAGGAATTCATATGGCAAATGTGCCCAATCGGCTGTCATACCATCCACTGAAGTAACGGCACGTAATGCAACGGTAAATTCATAAGTTCTTTCATCACCCATTACGCCCACACTTTTAACGGGTAATAAAATGGTACCTGCCTGCCACACTTTTTCATACAGTCCGCTTTCTTTTAAACCGTTGATATAAATATGATCTGCTTCCTGCAGCATAGCTACTTTTTCTTTTGTGATATCGCCCAATATCCGAATGGCCAAACCAGGTCCGGGGAAAGGATGGCGTTGGATCATTTCAGCAGGAATACCTAATTCCAAACCCACTTTTCTTACTTCGTCCTTGAATAGCATTCGTAATGGTTCCACCAGATCAAGATGCATCGTATCTGGTAATCCACCAACATTATGATGCGACTTGATGGTTTGTGAAGGGCCATGCACACTTACACTTTCGATCACGTCCGGATAAATGGTCCCCTGCCCTAAAAATTTCACACCATCTACTTTTACTGCTTCCTGCTGAAAAACATCAATGAATAATTTGCCGATTATCTTTCTTTTTGTTTCAGGATCGGAATGACCTGCAAGTTCTTTATAAAACATTTCTTTGGCATCAATACCAGTAACATTAAGATCAAGTTGTTTATAGGTTTCCAAAACCTGCTCAAATTCATCCTTGCGTAAAACACCATTATCCACGAATATGCCGTGAAGATTTTTACCGATTGCTTTACTGATCAATGTAGCAGCCACTGTGCTGTCGACACCGCCGCTCAAAGCCATGATCACTTGTGCATCGCCGATCTGTTTTTTTAATTGTTCAACAGTTTCGTGAACAAAGGAAGCGGGTGTCCAGTTTTGACTGCATCCGCAAATATGAACAAGGAAATTTCTTATGATCTTTTTCCCTTCAGTTGAATGATAAACTTCAGGATGAAATTGTAAACCGTAGAGAGGAAAGTCGGTCGACCGTTGACCGTCGACCGTTGACTGCTTGAAAGCGGCAACAGGAATACTTTCGGTAGTTGCCAATATTTCAAAACCATCAGGCAGTGAAACGATCGAATCGCTGTGGCTCATCCAAACCTGCGAATTATTGCTTACATCATTCAATAAAACATCTTCTTTTATTTTTTCGAGTTTGGCTCTGCCATATTCTCGTTTATTGCTTTTATCAACGCGTCCGCCAAATTCCTTTGCAGTTAATTGTGCTCCGTAACAAACACCAAGAACGGGAAGTTGTTTAATGAATGAAGGAATATCAACAGTAGGTGCATTTTCTTCATTTACACTGAAAGGAGAGCCACTGAGGATGATACCTTTTAAACTGCCATCGATCGAAAACGATTTGTGATAAGGAATGATCTCACAATACACATTTGCTTCTCTTACGGCACGGGCAATAAGCTGTGTGTACTGGCTGCCGAAGTCGAGGATGAGAATTTTTTCAGTCATGCGCAAATGTAAAAGAATTAAGATGATTAGCGGTGAATACAGGCATAGGAATGGTTATAAATTCACAAATGTTTATTCTAACTTGCTTAATTAATTTAATAACATGAGAAATTTCATATTCGCATTCATTGCATTGGCTTTCTTTTTATCGGGTTGCGACCTGATCATTGGCAAAAGAGTGAAAGGAAGCGGTAATATTGTTTCTGAACAAAGAAATATACGGACAGCAGGCAAGATCAAACTTGCGGGAAGTTATGATGTGGAACTGACCAAAGGGTCTACTGCATCACTGAAAGTGGAAGCAGACGATAATCTGATGTCGCATATCATAACGGAAAATGAGGGAGATTGGCTCGTTATCAAGTCCAGAGATCATGAAAGATTGATCGCAACAAACAATATCAAAATATATATAACCACAGATGAACTGGAAGCCGTTGAATTAGCCGGCAGCGGCAATATCATTGGTAAAGACAAATTCAACAGCAGCAATAAATTGGAACTGCATATAGCCGGGAGCGGTAATATGGATCTGCAGATCAATGCCCCTAAAGTGAAAGCAGAGATCGCCGGAAGTGGCAATATTGTACTTGCAGGGGAAACAAAGGATGAAGAGATCCGCATTGCCGGTCATGGTGATTATAAAGCCGAAAACCTGAAAGCCGAAAATGCCCAAATTCATATTGCAGGCAGCGGAAATGTAAAAGTATTTGCCGATAATACACTGGATATCAATATTGCAGGTAGCGGCAGTGTCTTTTATAAAGGAAATCCAAGGGTTTCTCAGCATATTGCAGGCAGTGGAGAAATAAAGCAATTGCAATAGCAACAAATGCCATTAACTTATACTTTTAAAATTTATCAGTACCTTTTGTACATCTGAAAAGGGCTCAAATGAAGCTTTTCCATTCTAAGAATTGACTTTTTTACATTTTTTTACTTTGCTTCAGCAAACTTGTCATCATAAGGATTACAATAACTAGCGTTTGCAAACGTTATAGGTGTTGTTGAAATATAATATCCTTTGAAAGGTAGGGGCTATTTATTTGGATTATATTGCTCCTCAGCCAGTCATTTCTTAAAACCCAGTGAAAAATGGAAAAAGGATACAGAATATTATTGGCAGAAGATGAACCTAAATTGAGTCAGGTTATTCAGGAGGAACTGACAAATCATGGATTTAAGACGGATGTTGCTTTTGATGGACAAATAGCTGAAAAGTTGTTCAATCAGCATCAATATTCTCTGGTCTTGTTAGATATTAATCTTCCCTATAAAAACGGGCTGGCACTTTGTAAAGAGTTTCGGGCAGCCAATAAGAATATCCCTATTATCATGCTAACTGCTTTGGGAGAATTGCAGGATAAAATGGATGCTTTTGGCGTGGGAGCAGATGATTATATCGTAAAACCTTTTCATTTCGATGAACTGTTTGCAAGGATAAAAGTATCCTTGAAAAGATCGGAAACAACTGATGCCAATCAAACGAATATTGATGTGGAAGATCTTCATATCGATTTTACCACCAAAACTGTAACAAGGGCCGGTGGTGAGATCCCACTGACTGCAAAAGAATTTTCATTACTGACTTTGCTGGCGAATAACAGAAATAAGGTAATATCAAAGCAGGAGATATTAGAAAAAGTATGGGACCTTAATTTTGATACGGGAACCAACACCATAGAAGTATATATCAGTTTTCTGCGAAACAAGATCGACAAGAAGTTTGAAGAAAAATTAATTCATACCAAACCGGGCTTCGGGTATTATATGAAATAAAAGAATCGCATGAATCTGAAACTCCGCTTTACAGCCCTGTTCACATTTTTTGTAGCCATCGTATTGGTGATCAGTTCTGCAACCATTTATATTCTGTATTATAACAGTAGCACTGATGATTCTTATCAAAGATTACATGCGGATGCTGTAAAATTTTATGATCATTTTATCGACCTTACTGCAAAGGATAAAAGTATTTTCATTGCAAAATCACATGAAGAAAACAATGGCTCTTTTAGCAATGAAAAACTGGTGATATACGATTCTGCTTTTAAGATACTGTTCAAAGATCCTGATTCTGTCTATACGCAATTAGACACTTCGCTTATACAACATATACGCAGTACGCCGGCTTTCGAATACAGATATATGTCAGGGAATACTGAATGTGCGGCATTTTACATGCCCGAGCATAAAATATATATTCTGATCTCTGCTGTGGATAATGACGAATTGGCTAAACTGAAAAGATTGAAATTGATTTTGGGATCTGTATTTGCAGGAGGATTGCTGATCACTTTACTGATCTCCATATTTTTCGTAACGGAAATATTGAGTCCGCTTACTACTTTGAGCGCTCAAATGCAAAGAACCACTGAATTGAATCTTTCCGAAAGACTAAATATTGGAAAAGGTAAAAAAGAAGTGAATCAGATCGCGAAGAATTTCAATGCGATGCTTGAAAGGTTAAATCAGGCTTTCGAATCTCAAAAAAGTTTTGTACACCATGCTTCGCATGAATTAAGAACACCTTTAGCCACAATGCTGTCTCAAACAGAATCAGCACTACGTAAAGATCTTTCTAAAGACGAGTATAAAGAGGTTCTGGAATCACTTCAGGAAGATCAGATCGGGTTGATTGATCTTACCAATTCATTGTTGCTTTTATCACAGTACGAAAAGATACAATCTTCCGGAAAATGGCCTTTAATGCGAATTGATGAAGTGTTGTATGATACGATCAGTGCTACTAAGAAAATGTTGCAGGGTGTTGATGTTGAATTGCAATTTACAAATGTACCTGATGACGAAGATGAATTAATGATCAAGGGAAATGAAGCATTGCTAAAAGTAGCATTCAGTAATTTGATCAAAAATGCCTGGCAATATTCTTCAGACAAAAAAGTGGTTGTAACAATTGATGCAAAGGATCAGATGATCTATGTTTATTTTGATAATCACGGCAGTATTCTAACAGAATCTGAAATCGAGAAATTGAAAGTACCCTTTTTCCGAGGCAGCAATGCGGCAAATGTGAAAGGATTTGGATTGGGGCTTTCCATTGTTCAAAGGATCATCACTTTGCACCATGGGAGTTTTGAATATTCTTTTATTGAACCCTTTACCAACCGATTTACTACTTCATTTAAGGCAGGGGCATAAAAAAACAGTCAACACGGGCCGACTGTTCTCCAATAAAATATTTTCAATTAAGCTTTAACTGCAGCTTTCCTTTTTGCTAATTTGCTCTTTAAGTTGGCAGCTTTATTCTTATGAATAATACCACGTTTAGCCAATTTATCGATCATAGAAACTACATCAGGTAATTTTTCGTCATAAACTTTCTTGTCGTCAGAAGTTTTCAACTCACGAATAGCATTACGGGTAGTCTTACCATAATACTTATTTCTGTCTCTGCGTTTGGCTGCTTGCCGGGTGTCTTTTTTTGTCGCTGAATGATTTGCCATATTTCCTTTTTAAGGACGGCAAAGGTAAGGCCAAACATTTAAACTGTGAAATTTTAAATGAAAAAAAATATAGGCTGTGGATCGACTGTTATTTACCATATTGGCAATAAAGGGCTGGGAATAGGAAAAAATGCCTTTTTTACGCCTATTAAAGACGATATTTGCCCTCATTTCTCAAAAGCAGCAATCTCTCAAAATGAAGGATTTTTCTTACATCACCAACTCGCATCCCGAGTATATTGAAAGTTTATATCAGGATTTTATTAAAGACCCCAATAAAATTGATCCGGAATTAAAGAAATTCTTTGAAGGATTCGATTTCGCTGTTGCAAATGGGGTGGCAGATGTTTCTTCAAATGGTCAGACCAAAGCAATTCCTGAAAATATAGATTGGTTTACCGAAGTGAATGCTTACCGAATGATCTTAGGGTATCGAAATAAAGGGCATTTAATAGCCAAAACAAACCCCATCAGGGAAAGGAAAGACCGTCATGCCAATCTGGATATTTCATTTTTCGGGTTAAAAGAAATTGATTTAGACAGAGAATTGTATGTTGGGAATCTAATAGGTTTAGGAAAGACTTCTTTGCGAAATATTTTAGCCCATCTGCAGAGGTCCTATGCTTCTAATCTGGGAATTGAATTCAAATACATCACCGATCAGGCAAAAATTGATTGGCTGACAAATGAGGTCGAGAATAAATTTTCTGAACAATTATCGATTCCTAAAAGAAGACGAATTTTAGAAAAATTGAATCAGGGAGTGATGTTTGAAAAATTTCTGCACACGAAATATGTGGGTCAGAAAAGATTTTCGTTGGAAGGCGGTGAAACAACCATTGCGGCATTGGATTCTATCATCACAACTGCTGCCAATCATGATGTACAGGAAGTAGTGATTGGAATGGCACATCGGGGAAGATTAAATATATTGGCCAATATCATGGGCAAGACCTATGAACAGATTTTCAGTGAGTTTGAAGGAACTGCAAAAGTGGATCAAACCATGGGTAGTGGTGATGTAAAATATCATATGGGTTATGGTAGTGATGTGCAGACAGCAGACGATAAAAATATTCACCTGAAATTAATGCCTAATCCTTCACATTTGGAAGCTGTAGATCCTGTTGTGCTTGGATTTGCAAGGGCAAAGGCTGATGTGATGTACAATAGTGATTTTGATAAGATCCTTCCGATATTGATTCATGGAGATGCATCGGTTGCGGGTCAGGGTATTGTATATGAGATATTGCAAATGTGCAACCTGAAAGGTTATTATACAGGCGGAACCATTCATTTCGTGATCAACAATCAGATAGGTTTTACAACAGATTTTGATGA
>CAIKTE010000007.1 GCA_903830285.1 uncultured Chitinophagaceae bacterium
TAGTGGTATTTTTTTGTAATTGTTCGTGTGTGTGTGAAGGTTGGGTATATGCTAATTGTTTTGCTTTTTCCCAGGTTTTCGAACCCTTTCCTTCAATCATATAACAAAAGATGGTCCAAGGGGCACCAGCAAAACCAATTAAAGGTACACGACCATTTAAAGCACTTTTTGTAAGACTAAGTGCTTGCATTACATAAGAGAGACTTTCTTCTACTCCTTCTGTAATTAAGGCATCTACATCGGCTTTGGAGATAATTGTTTTGGGTAAAACGGGTCCTTTATTTTCTTCTAATAACACTGTTAAGCCCATTGCCTGAGGAATCACAAGTATGTCTGAGAATATAATTGCTGCATCTACTCCAATTTGATCAACGGGTTGCAATGTGATTTCTGTGGCAAGAGCAGGTGTCTGAACACGTGTGAAGAAATCATATTTTTCACGAAGTTTAATATAATCAGGTAAATATCGTCCAGCCTGACGCATCATCCAAACGGGAGGGCGTTCAACTTTCTCATTGCGTAAAGCTCTTAGTAGCAGATCATTTTTTAATAAGGTCATATAGAAATCTTGGATTATTATTTTAATTAGTATCTAAAAAATAGTCGATCATTTTTTTAACGAGCTTGTCTTTACCCGGTAATTCAGATACAACAATTTTGTTTAATGATTGGGATGCCAATTCTGCAGCAGTTGTGGTTCCAATTGAAAACAGAACAGTTGATGCAACCAATTGGTTTGATTTAAAAAAACTGGAAACTGCGCTTGGACTGAAAAAAAGTATCCCATGATAGGCTTTATCAAGTGTATGACGCACTTCTTTTGTTTGGTAAACTTCTACTTCGTTTACTCTGATGCCATTATTACGGAGGATATTCGGTAATTCTTCTCTTCGTTGATCGCCACAGAAAAAACATAGTTTGTTCGTCATTCTATCTTCCACAATTAAACCAGCTAATTCTGCAGCATTAGTTGCAGTTCCAATAACTACTCCTTCACCGAAATAATGTTTCACCAATTTATTAGTAGTAATGCCAATGCAATATACTTTCCAATCGGGCTTAGATTTAGTTATATGAGAGGCTACCGCATCAACAGCATTCATACTGGTAAATACAACTATCGACTCGGTTAGAAGTAATTCTTTTATCTTTTTGCTAACCCCTTTATCATTGATTGGGGTGGTTTCAATAAATGAGACACAATCTATATCTATACCAAGATCCTTCGCAATTTTTATTTGCGAAGGATCGATTGGGCGTGTAGATAATATTTGAATTCTATTTTGCAGTATTCCTAATTTTTTCGGCAATTGCTAGACCGCCATTTTCTAATAACTTCTGAGCTGCTTTTATCCCTAAATCGTGAATCGAGGATTCAATTGGTTCTATCATTTCTACTTCTGCCTTTTCTTTTCCATCTAATGATAGAATATTTCCTTTAAAGAAAACATGTTCATTTTTGATTTCTGCAAATGCACTGATTGGTGTAGAACACCCACCAAGCAATGTTCGTAAGAAATCTCTTTCAATTTTCGTGCAGCTTGCTGTTGTTGGGTTGTTAATTGTTGCAGTTGCGTCTAAAACAAAGTTGTCATTATCTCGCGAAACTATCATGATGGCACCCTGTGCAAGAGCCGGTAACATCCAGTTAAGATCTATAGAGTTTTCAGGACGAACACCAATGCGCTCTAAACCAGCAGCAGCAAATATGGCTCCTTCCCAATTTTGTTCCTTCAATTTTTGTAAACGAGTATTAACGTTCCCGCGAATATTTTCA
>CAIKTE010000008.1 GCA_903830285.1 uncultured Chitinophagaceae bacterium
AAAATAATGCATATCTCTCCTGTTGCATTCACGAAGAATGAACAATACGACAGGCTGACGAATAAAATAATAAAAACTGTTTGCAAACCCGACAGTATTTGTGTTGATGTAGGTGCGCACAATGGAAAAATATTATCGATGATGATGGAAGCTGCACCCAGGGCTTCACATTATGCTTTTGAACCCATCCCGGAATTGTTTCAATATCTGAAATGGAAATTCCACAGAAATGCCAAAGTATATTGTGTAGCATTGAGCGACAGGAAAGAAACCACTTCTTTTAATCTGGTGCTGACAGATATGGCTTACAGCGGATTGAATAAAAGAGCTTATGATAAAAAAGAAAGAGATATATCCATATTTGTAGAAACGGAGTTGATGGATGCCATCATTCCCTCTGATGAAAAGATCAGTTTAATTAAAATGGATGTGGAAGGAGCAGAATTATTGGTAATGAAAGGCGCCATAGAAACCATTCAGCGATCAAGACCGGTATTGTTGTTTGAGTTTGGCAAAGCAGGTGCAGAAGCTTATGATTATAATGATGAAATCATGTTTCAGTTCATCACAGAAACACTGCAATACCATATTTATACTTTACAGGATTGGTTAAAAACTAAAACTGCATTGACGCAAGAGGCTCTTTCAGATAATTATTATTACGGCAAAGAGTTCTTCTTTATTGCTGAAGCTATGCAGTAAAAAATCAATAACTCATTTCGTCCAGCTTTACTTTTCCTTTAAAGGTCCAGAAAACAAAAGTAGTATACATCGCTACCAATGGTGTGCCTATCAATGCTATTATGAGCAATATTTTCATTGTTTTTGGAGAAGAAGCTGCATTGCTGATAGTAATACTGTTAGCAGGTGTATGTGGCGAATAAACAATATACGGGAACACTTCAATCGCAACCATCATTAACAGTGTTGCAATGGTAATTGCAGAACTGGCAAAAGCAAAACGATAATTTTGTTTTTTTAATTGCCTTGGTATATTAGCAATGGCAAATATCATGATCAAAGGGAGGATAAAGAATGAAGAGTTGTTTCGTAACTGATCACTTAAATGAGGAATATATAATAGCGTATAGATCGTTGATACAATAAAACTCAGTACAAAGAAGATTGTAAAATCTTTTGCCAGTAAAGTAAGCTTCGTGTATAATCTGTTTTCTGTTTTCATGGCCAAATAAATGGCACCGTGCATCATAAACAAAGCAAGTGTTGTAATTGCGATCATTATTGCAAATGGATTAAAAAAGGAGAGCCAGTTACCTGAGAACTCATGTTGCTCATTTAATGGAATACCTAATGCAACATTACCGAGCATTAGCCCTAAGGATAAAGCAATTACAATATTTGAAACGGCATAAGCAATATCCCATGTTTTGCGCCACCATAACATTTGTTCCTTACTGCGGAATTCAATTGAAATTGCTCTGAAGATCAATCCCATCATAAATACCATGAAAGGAACATAAAATGCAGAAAAGATCGCAGCATAGGCAACAGGAAAACCTGCAAATAGAACACCGCCTGCAATTACAAGCCATACCTCATTACCATCCCATACAGGACCAATGGCATTTAATGCAATACGGCGGCTTTCTTCTTTCTTGAGAAAAAGATGCAGTGCACCTGCACCTAAATCAAATCCGTCTAGTATAGCGTAGCCGCTTATCACGCCGCCCAAAACCAGAAACCATAATATGTTATCATTCATTCCTAAAAACATAATCATTGGTTTAGTGTGTGATCAAATCATTGATTCCTCTTGCAGCATTCTCATCATCAAAATCCTGTATTTCCGTATCAGGCCCATGCTGTATTTTTTTATTCAATAAATACAAAAACAAAATAAACAACAGTAAATAAACACCGGTAAATAAAATAAGGGAGAAAACAATATTATTTGCCGATACTGATCTTGATAATGCATCGGATGTTCTTAATAAACCATATACCACCCAAGGTTGTCTTCCCATTTCTGCAGCAAACCAACCACATTGATTAGCAATTTGAGGAAGCAGCACGCTCCACATAAATACATACATCAACCATTTCTTTTCGAATATTTTTTTTCTTTTCAATTGCCATGAACCATACAAAGTAAGTATGATTAAACCAACACCAATCGCGATCATCATATGATAAAACTGAAAGACTGCATTTACTTGCGGTGGTATTTCTTCTTTTTTAAAACTGTTTAATCCGCGTACCGGTGTTGTAAAATTATAATTCAATAAAAAAGTTAGTCCCCCCTGAATTTTTATGCCTGATGTTTTTTGTGTTGTATTATTTACCCATCCAATCAAATACATATCAGCAACAGCACTGCTGTCGTAATGCCCTTCGAATGAAGCTAATTTTGCCGGTTGATTAAAAGCAACACCTGCTGCACTTTCATGTCCAATAAATAATTGGGTAATTGAAAAAACAGTTGCGATCACCAATGCTATTTTAAAAGATTTTTTTGCAATAACAAGATGTTTATTTCTGATGATATAATAAGCACTTACGCTTAATACCATAAAAGCGCCTGACAAAAAAGACCCGATCCATACATGCAGCAAACGATCTACACTCGAAGGATTAAAGATCATTGCCCAGAAATCTGTGATCTCGGCTCTTGCATTCATTCCTTCACCTACAATATGAAAACCTGCAGGTGTTTGTTGCCATGAGTTGGCAACAACGATCCATACAGCACTGAACATGGCACCGATAAAAACCATAATGGTTGAAAAGAAATGCACCCTGGGGCTTACTTTATTCCAACCGAATAACAGCACACCAAGAAATCCCGATTCTAACGCAAAAGCAAAAATGCCTTCTGCGGCCAATGCACTACCGAAAATATCTCCCACATATTTTGAATAAGTTGCCCAGTTGGTGCCAAACTCAAATTCCATGATAATTCCTGTGGCTACTCCAATACCAAAAATCAGAGCGAATATTTTTATCCAGAAACGTGTTATCTGTTCGTATAATTTCTCTTTCGTTTTTAAGTACATTCCTTCCATGATCACCAATACCAATCCGATACCGATACTTAAAGGAGGAAAAATATAATGAAACGCAATGGTGAATGCAAATTGGATGCGGGCTAAAATTTCTGTATCCATAAATGAAATTTATCAAAGTTACTTGCTGCAAAGCAGAACTGATAGGTTAAAGTGAATGGATGGATTAATATTTAAAAAGGTTGAAGATATGGTGATATGTGCGTTTTATTGGCGTTTGACAGAGTGAGTACTTGCTAAAGTGCACGGAATGAATTGCCATAGGTTTCAACCTATGGATCATTAATAAAAAAGCTATTTGGCTTGAGGCAATTGAACAAAAGCCTAATAGTTGTTAAATCATGTGCTTCAAAACACTTATTCCATCTGCATTTCGTTATTTGAAATAAAAAGTGTATGTTTGCACTTCATATTCTCTTTCTTAGAAGACTAGATAACTTTCCTTCCGTAATAAAGCTCATCAAGTCATAAGTTTTTGAGCATATACAAATTTTAGCCGCACTCTAGTTTCAATACTTAGTATTGGTTAATCATTATTTAATTTAAACAAATACAATTTGTCATTTCAACAATTACAAGTTATTGCGCCCATATTAAAGGCGCTTGACACCGAAGGCTATACAACGCCTACACCTATTCAAGAACAAGCTATTCCCGTTGTATTACAGGGAAGAGACTTATTAGGCTGTGCACAAACCGGCACAGGTAAAACAGCAGCATTTGCTATTCCTATTTTACAAAAATTATATGCACAAAAAACAGACGACAAAGCTCCTAAACAAATCAAGGCTTTGATCTTAACACCCACAAGAGAATTAGCCATTCAGATCAACGAAAGTTTTGAATCTTATGGTAAACATACTGGACTGAATCATTTAGTGATCTTTGGTGGTGTTTCTCAACAAGCACAAACCAACGGATTAAGACGTGGTGTTGATATTTTGATCGCCACACCCGGAAGATTATTGGATCTGATGCAACAACGTTTTGTTTCCTTACAGCATTTACAATTCTTTGTATTGGATGAAGCAGACAGAATGCTCGACATGGGTTTCATTCATGATGTAAAAAAGATCATCACGAAGTTGCCTGCAAAGAGACAAACATTGTTCTTCTCTGCAACCATGCCTACTGAGATTGCAAAATTATCTCAGAGCATTTTAAGTAATCCGGTAAAAGTAGAAGTTACTCCTGCAGCTACCACTGCTGAAAAAGTAGAACAAGCCATTTATTTTGTAGAAAAAGAAAACAAACGTGATCTTTTACTGCATATACTGAAAGATAAAAACATTGCGAGTGCATTGGTGTTTACCCGTACCAAACATGGTGCTGATAAAGTTGCCAAAGAACTAAACAGAGCCAATGTGAAAACAGATGCCATTCACGGTAACAAATCACAGAATGCCAGACAAAAAGCATTAAGCAATTTCAAGAACGGAGAAATTCGCGTATTGGTTGCAACAGATATTGCTGCAAGAGGTATTGATGTAGAATTATTATCGCACGTAATTAATTTCGAATTACCGAATATCCCTGAAACTTATGTTCACCGTATCGGCAGAACAGGAAGAGCAGGTGCCAGCGGTATCGCTTTATCTTTCTGCGATAGAGAAGAAAAAGTTTTCTTACGC
>CAIKTE010000009.1 GCA_903830285.1 uncultured Chitinophagaceae bacterium
ACTGACTTCAAATGGGCCAGTATTTTCGGTTGGTATAAATTCAAATTTTGAAGACGGGCCTGTCCACCTCCATACCTGATTTTGATTATCTTGCTCCAAGGGGTACCATCCAGAACCCCACGATAAAATACCTCCCACTAGATTGGCAATATCTGACGAGGAGGGTGATAGGGAAACTCCAAAATCGGAACTTATATTTATTTGGATCGGTCCGTTGATATAAGATAATTCGCCCGTGTTCGGGTTAAGTACCAGCTCTTTCCGCATTTTCCCATTATTTGTAACCATTATAGGTAATCGATCAAGCCAGGGTATTTCCTGCCCAAGAGCCCTTTCCGCAAAAACTTCATATGGTGGATTATAAATCGCCGGCATCGTTGCTATTACTGCTTTGGCAACCGGGCCAAATTCAAGATAATTATTCTCATCCGATTGCCTCAAACAGATAGCGGTAACTGCCCCCGTCGTGGATAGCCAAAGAACAATGAATATAACAAGTTGTTTTTGTGACAATCGGTCAAAAAATCCCAAGGAACTTATAATTAGAAGCGGTAAAAGCCAAATGCCGTAACGGTGAATATACATCATGCCAGAATTCCAATTCTGTTGCGTTGACGAAATAAGTGCCATACCTATTAGAAGAAAAACTCCGAAAACAGCAACAGGTTTTTTTTTAAATACCAGAAAAATGCAGCTAAATAGTAGCAAGGGCGTGTAAATTATTAATCCAAAATTTGGGTCTATAAACAGGCTTAATATTTTTGTCGGTGAAATATTGTTAATATCGGCAAAACTATCAGCTATCAAACTTACCTTCCCGAAAAAGATCCAATAAAAGGCAAATGGAAGGCACATTAACAATATTGACACAGATAGCATAATTCTTATTGACCAGGTTAATTTTCTTCGTTTAACAATCATTAAAACCAGAAAATAAATTAACATCGCTCCAGAGACGATTAAAATCGTGGGGGTCTGGGTCGCTGCTATGCCCGTCATAAGCATGCCTGTAAGGTAACGCCCATTTAGAAAATCAAGCAAACCTCCAAGAAAGAACGTAAAGATAAATACTTCTGGATGGCTCCATGAAACATAAAATAATATCGGCGAAACCATTACAATTAAAAACAACCAAATTTTTGTTTTATGTGAAGACTTAAAGCGGTAAAAAAGACAAAAAACCAAGCCCAGTAGTAGCACACTATTCGTAATGTAAAAAACATACAGGGGGTTTATGCCAAGGTATGTCAAGACAGAATATGGAACGGCACAAATGGCTGAATATAACCAAAAATGGTAACAGTACCAGGCACCATTGTTGGCTTGATAATAACCCGCGTAATCCAGAGATGATGGCAATTGCCAGCCAGTATTAGGCCATTGGCTTACAATTGCGCGTCGTTCAATTACATCAGTTGCTTCAAGTTCTGGGCTTCCGTGGCGGGCAAAAGAAATCGTCATCCCAAGGTACTCCCAGCCATCGCCCTGTTTTACCGGTATTTTGGGAGCAATATTGCCAAGTAACAACAGGGCTAAAAGAAGGAGTATCAGGTAGGTAACCTTGCGGCGGCGCTTCTCGCGCGGTGATATGGTTCCAGTTACATCGTCTTGCAAGCCGATTATCCGGGGTACCCCGTTATCTTCATCAAAGTATTTTTCGATCCAATTATGAACGGTCCTCGTTAAAGAACTCAAGCCACAACCTGCCAATTATTCAATAAATTTAGCCTACGGCAATCTTATTAAACCGATATTAGGCATCCAAGTTTGGCGTAACCCTCTTCCCATCATTCATGTCCTTCGCATCCGCCTTCGCTTAATACAAGAGTAAGCCCAAACTGGGATAGCGATGGCTACCCAAAGTGGAACTTCATACCACTTCATTTTGTCAACACCATCAGAGAATGGCGGGTTGGTAACGTGTTTTTTAATGGGCTGAATGTTTATCGTGCCTCTCCATACGTCAGGTAACTACTTTAAAACATGTTATTTCTTCATGGTTTCCAGACGATTATTTATCATACAGTAGCCGAAGCCCATATCCAATGGGAGGCTCTACCTAGCAGGAACTAAAAAACTCGGCTGTAACTTCTATCTAATAGTCCCACCTTGCAGCATCTCTATCAATCCTATTTAGTGACAAGAAATACATGTTTAAACATTGAT
>CAIKTE010000010.1 GCA_903830285.1 uncultured Chitinophagaceae bacterium
TGTACTTTAGTTAATACATCAGTGATCATGGCATTCACCAGTTGTGGTGTTGCTGCCCATAACTGGAAGTTATACATCACATCATCACTCACATAATCCTTACTTAACCAGGTTGATTGAATGCTGAAATTGTTTCTTCCTGATTTTGTTCCTACAGAGAAGCTGGTTGCATACTCTGTTATACCATTTTCATCCTTCATGGTGTATTGTACAAAACTGTATCCGCCTACTGTGATATTTTGTACATCGAGTAATGCTGCTCCTTTTAAGCGATCACAAATTGGTTTGGTGTGATCATACAATGCGCCCAAAGTCTTAGTTGCAAAAGCAACAGCTTTAGGTTGTTGGTTCACTGTAAAGTCGGTAGCAATTACTTCTTTTGCATTGGTGATGCTGGTGATATCTGTTGGTGTTGAGTTATAGGCTACAAAGCCGATCTTAGTGATATCAGGCATGATGCTCGCCAGTGTTACTGAAGAAACACCCACACCAAATGTCGTTGGTCTGGCTGATTGATTGGCTGCACCAACTATTGATAATTTATTATAATCCACTTTGCCGTTCTGGCTGTTGATAGCCCTGTTATATACTCGTTGAGCAATTGCATCGCCGAGCCCTTTACTTTCTACACCGCCGCCGTTTCCGCTATTGACATTGCCACTACCATCATAATTGGCACTGCAAGAAAATATCCAAGATGCACCGACAGAACTGTTTAATGTATGATCATCATAAGGGCCACCTTCTATTAATGTATTTCCATCCGCACTTAATGAAACAGCAAAACCTTGTGCAGAAGTACCAATGCCTCCGGTTCCAACCAAAGCAGGGCCATTTTGAGCCCATGTACCGGCAGTACGCGTGTAAATCAATACTTGCCCAAAAACTCCGCCAAAAGCGTTATCCTGAATTCCTCCTAATAAAGCAGTATTTCCGTCAGCACTTAATGAAACAGAAGGTCCTCCTCCAAAAATGCCATTACCTTGTTGAGTCCATACAGTACCTGTTCTGGTGAACATCCAAGTGACTCCATTTCCTGCAACCAAACCTGGTGCACCAACGATCGCTGTATTACCGTCTGCACTCAATGCTACTCCATTTCCTTGCGAAACACCGTAATTTTCTGTGCCTACTAATTTATTACCTTGTTGTGTCCAATTAGTTCCGCTGCGAACGAATATCCATTCTGAACCTCGTTGAGGTCCGGTAACATCATTCGGACCACCAATTATCATAGTATTCCCATCGGCACTTATTGCGACAGCCGTTCCTTGCCAGGCATTTGAAGTACCGCCAGTGCCTACTAATTTATTATTTTGTTGTGACCAGCTATTAGCGAAGCGAGTAAATACCCATGTGGCACCTTGTGAATTATTATCAGCCAATCCTCCAAGAATAGCAGTATTGCCATCAGCACTTAAAGAAACAGAATATCCTTGTTGGGCTGCTCCAATATTGCCTGTCCCAACTAATTTATTGCCTTGTTGTGTCCATACACCTGCATTTCGGGTATATACCCAGACAGCACCCTGATTGTTGTTATCATTTGGACCGCCGACAATAACTGTATTCCCATCTGCACTTATTGCAACAGACTTGCCCTGTTGAGCAGCTCCGATATTATCATTTGCCAATAATTTAGTTCCTAATTGTGTCCATACACCTGCATTTCGGGTATATACCCAAGCAGCACCCTGGGAATTATTAAATCCTGGACCACCAACAATAGAAGTATTTCCATCTGCACTAATAGCCACTGAATAACCTTGAGTTTCCCAGGTATTTGCTTGTATTGTTGCATCTTTTAATTTATTGCCTTGCTGTATAGTTGGACTGCAACTTGCTGTAACTGTATAATTAGCGATTGTATTCCATGTTCCACCCCCTGTTGTTATTGAGATATTTCCTGTTGTTGCGCCCGGCATGACCATTCCTACCAATGTAGAACCGTCATTTGAAACGACAATGGCAGTAGCCCCGCCGATACTGAAAGCAGTTGGATTTCCAAGACCTGTTCCTGTTATGGATACTAAGGTTCCAATGGGACCGCTTGCCGGAGAGAATGAATTAATAACAGGAGCCGCACCACATTGATTTGTAAATATCCAGGCAGCACCCTGACTGCTATTATCCAAATTTCCACCAGAAACTATTGTAGTACCATCTGCACTTATCGCAACAGCATGTCCTTGATTAGCTGCACCTATATTACCCGTTCCTAATAATTTATTTTGTTGTGACCAAGTATTTCCTGTGCGTGTATATGACCATAAAGCACCTTGTCCGTTGTTATCATTGAAACCTCCAACAATAGCGATATTGCCATCTGCATTCAAAGAAACTGAGCATCCTCTAACTGCTACATTTCCAATCACCCCGGGACCTTGCAATGGAGCACCCTGTTGTGACCAAGAATTCCCGGTTCTGGTATATATCCAAGCAGCACCATCAGCAGTGGGGATTGTTCCATTACCAAATGCACCCACAATGGCAGTATTTCCATCAGCGCTAATACCAACTGAGTAACCTTGAGCTGCATTATAACTTAAACCTGTACCCACCAATTTATTCCCCTGCTGTATCCAACTATTACCCGAGCGAACAAAGATCCATGCTGCACCAGGTGCGGGCATCGCATCAACAATAGTAGCCCCATCCCAAACACCACCAACGACAATCGTATTTCCATCGGCACTAATGGCAACAGCACTTCCCTGAAAGGCGCGATAAACACCAGTGGTACCCACTAATTTATTTCCTTGTTGTGTCCATGAATTATTACTGCGTGTAAAAACCCAGGTTGCACCATTTGCACCTCCGATATCCGGATAATTATCATAATCCCCTCCAAAAACTGCAGTATTACCATCTGCACTTAATGATACCGCTTTACCCTGTTGTGGCGTTCCTGTATAGTCATTTGAAACTAATTTATTCCCTTGCTGTGCCCAAATGCCTCCATGTCTTGTATAGATCCACGCAGCACCTATTCCGGCATGATCTTCGGGGCCGCCCACCATTGCGGTATTCCCATCTGCGCTGATAGCTACCGAATATCCCTGATTTGGATTTCCTATATAATCGTTTGCCACTAATTTATTACCCTGTTGTGTCCATACACCGCCGATGCGAGTATAGATCCAAGCTGCACCAATACCACCATTATCATTGATCCCGCCTACAATGGCAGTATTACCGTCAGCACTTATTGCTGCAGAAAAACCCTGTCTAGCAGCGCCTGTGTTTCCGGTACCCACCAATTTATTGCCCTGTTGTATATTGGGAGCACAAGATGCAGTAACATTATAATTTAAGACAGTATTCCAAGTTCCTCCGGAGGTTGTAATGGAAACATTGCCTGTTGTTGCGCCCGGCATTACCATCCCTACCAATGTGCTGCCATCATTTGAAACGACTATGGCAGTAGTTCCTCCGATGCTGAAAGCTGTTGGATTCCCAAGATCAGTTCCTGTTATGGTTACTAAAGTTCCAACAGGGCCGCTTGTCGGAGAAAATGAATTAATTACAGGTGCCGAGCCACATTGATTTGTAAATATCCAAGCTGCACCTTGATTACTGTTATCACTATTGCCGCCTGAGATAATGGTTGTTCCATCTGCACTAATTGCAACAGCATTTCCCTGATTAGCAGCTCCTATATTACCAGTCCCTATGATTTTAGCTTGTGGAAACCAATTAGTTCCTGTTCGTTTAAATTCCCAAAATGCTCCCTGACCGGAATTATCACTTGGTCCGCCTATTATTGCGGTATTGCCATCTGCATTTAGAGAAACTGACCAGCCAATACTAGCCGCACTGCCAATTACAGCAGGGCCTTTTAATGGAGCACCTTGTTGTGACCAATTACCGGCGCTACGGGTATATACCCAGGCTGCGCCAATACCAGTATTGTCGTTGGGGCCACCAACCAATGCTGTATTTCCATCTGCACTGATGGCAACGGAAAAACCCTGGTTTGACATAATAACAAAAGGACAAAAAAACATAGTACCATAAGTATAACCTGTTCCAAACAATTTATTACCCTGTTGTGTCCAGGTATTACCTGTACGTGTAAAGATCCAGGCCGCCCCCTTGGTAGCGTCATTAAAACAATCAGGATTAAACCCTCCATCATTTACACCGGCTTCAATAAAAGTATTGCCATCTGCACTCATGGCTATAGCACTTCCCTGGTGTGCCAATATTCCATTAGTGCCTACTAATTTATTGCCTTGCTGTGACCATGTTCCTGCACTTCGGATAAATACCCAAACAGCGCCATCCCCACCTTCAACATAAGTAGTATTGTCAGCACCGCCTCCTTCCGCAATGGTGTTACCATCTGCACTGATGGATACTGCATAACCCTGTTCGGCTCCATATATTGTTGCACCTGTGCCTACTAATTTGCTGCCCTGTTGTGCCCATACTCCGGCTGTACGGGTATAAATCCAAACAGCACCCTTACCACTGTTATCGAAAGGACCACCAACCACAACAGTATTACCATCTGCATTGATGGATACAGAATATCCCAGCTGGGCAGCTCCGGTATTATCTGATGCCACTAACTTATTTCCCTGTTGAATCCAATTGCCACCGCTCCTTGTATAGATCAATGCAGCACCTGCATTGCCATTATCATAAGGTGCCCCAACTATGGCTGTATTCCCATCAGCACTTATTGCAACTGATTTTGCTTGTTGTCCAGCTCCAATATTACCCGTACCAACTAATTTATTACCCTGTTGTGTTGCGGATAAACAAGTTGTTGTAACTGTATAATTTAAGATCGTATTCCAGGTTCCGGCAGCTGTTGTAATGGAAACATTACCTGCATTGGCACCTGGCATAACCATTGCCACTAATTGAGTTCCTGTATTGGAAACTACAATAGCAGGGGCACCCGCAATGTTTAGGGCAGTTGGATTGTTCAGGTTAGTTCCGTTAATGGTTACCAATGTACCGATCGGGCCAGTTGAAGGGCTAAAAGAACTGATCGTAGGTTGTGCCAGTAAACTAGTGCTAAGGATACTGAATACCAGTACCCAACTGAGTTTTGTAAAATTTTTCATATGCAGCTAACATTTAAAAAGGTCAGCAATACAGCTTTCCCTAATTCAATTAATGGATCATTCCGGTTGAATAAAAAACCAATAATTGGCGTGGATTTTTGAAAGATATTCTGTGCACTAGGAGTTCAGATGCATAGAAAATAGAGAGTGAAGAATATCTATAGGATACTTTTAAGCCAATACAATCGCATTTAAAACTAAGTAATTAATGTTATAAAGACGATTTTCCTGTTTAAAGATCAGTTATTTATTGGGCATTTTCCATTAAACACGATTAAAAGGCAATTAAAGGGAATTAAGCCCGAATTAAAATAATTCAAGAGTTTTCCAGATATTTTTGGATAAAGTGAATAAAATATTTTGTAAAGCAGCTAATTTGCTGTATAAATAATCTATTATTAGGTATTGATAATTGATTTAATTTCTATATTTTTACCGCAACTTAATTTACATGTATTTTAACAGGAAACTTTATCTTTTTATATTCATAAGCTTACTGAGCATAAGTTTATATGCTCAGGATGTAAGGCTTAATGCTGGTTTTGGTTTCAGTTCTTATTTTGGCGATTTGCTTGCTAAAAATAATCAAATTGCAAAACAGAGAACTACCTCATTTAGTATTGGAGCTACCTATGATATTCAACAGCAATTGAGAGCAAGATTGGATTTTTCCTTATTAGGTGCTAGGGCTGATGATAAACTTTCTGAAGATGCAAACCACAGAGCCCGCAACCTGAATTTTAAAACTTCTATTTGGGAAGTTGCATTGATGGGAGAATATGATTTTTTAGATAGAGAGTCATACAATATTGTTCCTTATGTATTTACCGGTATTGGCGTTTATCATTTTAATCCTTACACTTACGATAGTATTGCCGGTAAAGTATTTTTGCATGATGTGGGCACAGAAGGCCAATATTTAAATTTACCTGGTTATCCTAAGCCTTATAACCGAACTCAAATCAATATACCTTTTGGTTTGGGTATTCGCTATGAAGTTTCTGAAAGTTTCTCGTTGGGTATTGAAGCTAATATGAGGTTTTTATTTACTGATTATCTGGATGACGTAAGTACAAAATATGTTAATCCAACTTCCTTATTTTATTCTTCAAGTTATTATACGGCAAATAATAATTATTATGCTGACCTTGCATCCAGGTTAGGATTTAAAACTGAAGACCCAAAGAATCAAATCTCTTATGCACGAGGAAATCCAAACCGTAAAGACAAATATTATTCTATACAAATTACAGCAACATTTAAA
>CAIKTE010000011.1 GCA_903830285.1 uncultured Chitinophagaceae bacterium
AATGATTATCATGTTGAGGTTCTCGAAGCATGTTGAACGAGAAGCATTCGGTAATCGAATTCACCCTTCGAGTGCCTATCCAACGGAGTCCTTTGGATAGGGTGACAGCACAGCAGGCATATCTCTCCTGCGTCGGGAAGAAAGTTCGTTTCCAATTATTAATGAAATGATTGTCATGCTGAGGTTCTCGAAGCATGTTGAACGTGAAATATTCGGTAATCGAATTCACCCTTCGAGTGCCTCTCCAACGGAGTCCTTTGGATAGGGTGACAGCACTGCAGTCAGATCATGAATCAGGAAAACAATAAAGAGCCCCTCAAAAGATCAAACTCTGAGGGGTCTTCCATAGGAATCAGTGCTTACAATACAGTATGCTGTCCGGTAAAAATACTGCTGGCAATATCATAGCCATCAGCCGATATAAAACCGATATAGGTTTGTACCGTTTTACCGCTGAAAAAAGAGACATTCAAACTGTCAGTTCCTGCACTTCTTGCAGCACTTCCCGTAGTGTAGATACACTGATTATAGTCTTCACAATACACGACCAATAAAGCAAGATCAGTTGCTTTTGCTTTACCGACTCCGGCATTGTTGGTCCAGGAAAAGTTGATCAATCCACCTGCTGCTGCAACAGCTATTGGGTTTAATGCAGCGGGCAATTCACCACGGCTGATCAATACCTGCGGATAAAGGATCGTGTAATTGGGATATACACCCGTTACCGCAGATTTAAGGATGTAGGACATGGCACTGTTTTGTCCTGTCATCTGATTGGCAATATTACCAAAGCCCAGTGCCACCAATCCCCCCATGCTGCCGAGGAATTTGATCACCAGCCGAAACTTTGCCTGTTGTTCCAACTGGTTCTGTGTTGGATTAAAACTTTTCTTAGAAGGTTGGCTGCGCATATAATCAATGCCCTTCCATGAACCACCGATCACGGTACCTATTGTACCGGAGAATCCGCCTAGGATCCCTTTTACAATTGTTCCCATCGTTTTACATTTTTAATTTAATTAATAAAGATTCCATGCTTACCGGCATTCCTGTCTAGAATAGAATTTCAGTTCGCAGTATAAAACTAAAATGGGCTAACAGCTTTACTTGTAGTAACAGTAAGGGTTTGATGTAATTTGCTTGATGTTGCTGTTGAATGTTGTATGATGCTGCAGAATGGATCTGTTTGTGTGGAATTGCTTTTGCTTGCTTTCTTATGCGCTTCCATAGTTGCTGTTTACAGCAATAAGCGCAAAGCCTGAACCCGAAGGGTTCAAATGTTTATAGAAGAAAATTGATACGAATAGGATACGACCCCATCGGGGTCGAAGAAAACATGGCTGCTATATTTCTATAAACATATGATCCCTTTGGGATCAAGGAATATGTTCATCATCTAACATTCATTATTGTTGGTGATTTCATCAACAAGAAATAAAACCGAAATAAATCCGTACAAAAGAAAATCCTGATAGTGAAAACAGCAACTGCAGCTATGCAATTCAATCAGTAAAGTAAAAGTGTTTGGTAAAACTATCTATTTTTTTATCTACAAAGAGATGCGCTGAAAATATTAAACCATTTGATAGATACTCAAATTTATCAATGGTATCGTAATCGAAATTCTTATAATTCGGATTGTCTTTATGGAAAGCACTCATCTGCATCATTTGATGCTTTTCATTATATACATTTTCTTCTGCTAAGTTTTTTTTCTTCCGGTTTTCCAGGTAAATGCTTTCAGTATGCAAGCTATCATTGTACGCATAATTATAGCTGTAGAAAGGTTTACCCTTTGCATCAAAAGCATCTTTTCTTTCCAACCTGCCTTTAGCATCATAAAAAAAACGCATCGCCATATAAAATGCATTCGTGTCTATTTTGTCCCATTCAGTGATCACCTGTTTCTTCTCGTTATAAACCCTTTTTTCAACAATTACATGAGTAGTGTCTTGCGTATAAATATATCGCGTTATCGCGTTGCCACTATTGTCGTACTCAAATTCATAAATATCTCTGATCTTTGTTTTAGAAGTATCCTGATAGTTGATCCTTCTTACTAATTGCTCGGCTTTATTGTAGTAATTGACCGCGGTTATTGCCAGCAATCTTATTTGGGAAATTGGGTTGGTTTTTACTAATTGGTAAGTACTAGAAAATATCCGGCTTTCTATTATTTGTCCGGTACTGTCATAGTAGATGCATTGCAGCAAAGCTGAATCCTTTGCCCTGCCCTTCCTATCTGCTCTGTACTTATACACTAATTCTCTGTTTATTTTATATTCTTTGATTTTTTCAGTCTCATTCTGTAGCTCATGCGAAAAGTAAATGGTTGTTTTAGTTTGTGTAAAGCTGCTTACAAACAATAATAACAGGAAGGATAAAAGAGAGATTGGTTTCATAGATCATATGAGGTCTTTACATTTTCTGGTTTTCTGACACGAAGGTAGTTTGAAAAATATTTTAAATAAATAATCGGCAATGGTAGATGTGTTGTTATTTTAAAAAAAGTTTAAAATTTCT
>CAIKTE010000012.1 GCA_903830285.1 uncultured Chitinophagaceae bacterium
ACGCTTCATGGTTTGAAGATCATAATGATGCACCAAAAAAATAAATGAGCTATGCGCATTGCTATCCTACTTGTTTTTGTGATGATATTTAGTTCATGTGGACTATTTCGTCACAACAGTTCCAAAGACATGAATGGTCTTTCCTGTAATGGGCTACATGGAAGAAATACGGGAGCAGAAAAATTATTATCGGATGAAAATTTGGCAAAGAAAATGCCAAAATATAAGATGGATAAAATTAATAATTGATTTCTTCCATCTTCTCGAGAATCGTACAATAACTTACGTATCGCTCAATCGACACCGCCCCGCTATTCACGGCTTCTTTTATCGCACAACCGGGTTCATTAATATGCATGCAATTATTGAACTGACAGTTATTGATCAAATTACGCATTTCTGGAAAATAATGAGATAGCTCTTGCTTGGATACATCAACAATACCAAATTCACGCAAACCAGGCGTATCAATGATTCTACCTCCAAAATCTAAATCAAACATTTCAGCAAATGTAGTTGTATGCATCCCTTTCCCGCTCCATCCACTTACTTCTGCAGTACGCAAATTAAATTCAGGAAACACTGAATTAATAAAAGTTGATTTACCTACCCCGCTATGACCACTTAATAAACTTGTTTTGTCTTTAAGTAAATCTTTAATTTCTTCAACACCAATATTTTGCTGCACACTTGCTAGTATAACTTTGTATCCAATGGCTTCATAAACAGATTTCAATTCTTCAAATACCACCATCTCTTTAGTGCGATAAATATCAGCTTTATTAAAAACAATAACTGCAGGAATATGATACGATTCACTGGCAACCAAAAAGCGGTCAATAAATCCTTGCGAAGTTTTAGGGTCTCTTAATGTGGCAAATAAAACGCACTGATCCAAATTGCTAGCTACAATATGGTGCATCCTTTTATTATGAGGAGATATCCTGGCTACATAATTTTTTCTTGGAAGAATTTCATGAATGATTGCGGACTCTTCTTCTACCTCCTCAATTTCCATTTCCACTTCATCGCCTACAGCAATTGGATTGGTGGAACTAATATTATCAATCTTAAAAATTCCTTTGATCCTTGCTTGAAAGGTCTTGCCCTCCGCATTTTTTGCGATGTACCAGCTACCCGTAGATTTATAAATCAATGCTTTCATTCCCAACAAAGATAGTAACCCACTTTTGCCCTGCCAATAAAATAGCGAGCGCCTAAAGCCCAGATTTAGATAAATATTAACCATACATCAACAGGAAAGCAGGCAACTGCCCACTTCTACCAGTTTTAATTTAATATCTTCGCTTCATGGCTAAATTTGCACACGATGAGGTAATGCCGTTCAGGCAAAGTGAATTAGACAAAAAAGATCAGGTAGCTCAGATGTTTAACAGCATCGCTTTCCGTTATGATTTTTTAAACCGCTTTTTAAGTGCAGGTATCGATAAAGGTTGGCGTAAGAAGGCAATCAATCAATTAAAAGACTTAAATCCAAAATTAATTCTTGACGTTGCAACTGGTACTGGTGATGTGGCCATCATGACTTATCACCAATTGCATC
>CAIKTE010000013.1 GCA_903830285.1 uncultured Chitinophagaceae bacterium
AAGTCCAATACTTTTTCCTGCAGGTAAACTGGCATTTTCGATTACTACCTGATTTACACCACCTTCTTTTACACCTGAAAGATCATCTTTCAGTTCAATAATATTTAATTTGCCATTTCCATAAATAAGATAAACTTTTCCATCATCATCAAAAAACAAAGAATGATCATGATACGCAGGATTGAAATAAGTTCTTTTCCACGGACCCTTTTCAATATCTTTTGTTGAATAGATATATGTTTTACCTGTTGTTTGAGCAAATGTGCTTACATAAAAAGTACTGTTATGATAACGAATACAACTTGCCCATGAACCTTTGCCGTAAGTGCTCTTGCCATTCACAAGATTTAAAGCATCAACATTGGCAAGTGTATCATAAGCATAATTTATAATCTTCCAGTTTACAAGGTCTTTCGATTTCATAATAGGTACACCTGGGCTCATGTGCATGGTGGTACTGCTCATGTAATAAGTGTCGTCTACACGAACGATAGACATATCGGGAACATCGGCATAAATGATCGGATTTGTTGCTTTTTGGTTTTCCTGTGCAGATAAAGGAGAAAACAAAAATGGAAACGCTATAAGCACTAATCCTGTAATAATTTTTTTCATTGTATTAAATTGAAGTGTTTGTGATTATTTTTTATTATACATTGGGTCTTTGCCACTGTAACGTAAATATTTAAAAGAAGCCTTGTTAGTACTGCTTTTCCCTGAAGCAGTAGCATACATACCAAAAAAACTTCCAATAAATCCCCCTGCAACATGTGTACTCAAAAATTTTGCATCTACTTTATCTTTTAATACTTTCCACTTGTTTGGTTCTGTTGCATAATAGAAACTGTAGAATTCTCCTTCAGCATCAATTCTAAGTTGTATTTTTTTATTGTCAATAGGAACAGATGTAATTACATCGTTGGTATTTCCATCTGCATTGCTTTTCAATAATTGTAAAACAGAGTTACCGTTACTGATGGTTTTACTGATGAAATAAAAATGTTTTTCATCCTGGAATATTACCAATCCTGCGTGTTCGTTTTCTGCAAATGGTGTGAAGCTTAATTCTGTTTCTGCGTTGCAGAATAAATGTTGCTGACGTTTTCCGATAAATGAAGGAACATCTAATCCGTTAATTGTTTCAGGTTTTAATTGTAAAGTAAGTCCGGCTTCTTTGCTTAGTGAGAAAGAACTGCTGTCGCAACTTCTTAAAAATACCAATGCAGGATCAAGTTGTTTTTCAAATGTAAGTTTGTATGTAAAGTTGCCGCTTTGCGGTAAAGCATTGGACTGTTTTACTTCTTTAAAGTTGGCGGTATATTTATACTTTACTTCTGTTCCATCGGGGATAATTACAGGCCACTCATTTTTCCATTCAACAGGTGCAATAAATGTTTCTCTGCCTGTGTTATAATAATCTTCTTTGTAAGGTCTGCATCCTAAAAATACAGCGTATGTTTTTCCGTCAGGTCCATCCACAAATTGAGCATGACCTGTAGATGTTACAGGATTTTTTCTATCATCCGGCAAATCTCTTTGTGTTAAGATCGGATTGTTTTCGTAAGGTAGATATGGTCCCCAAACTGATTTACTTCGAAACACAACTTGTGAGTGATTTACAGATGTGCCGCCTTCTGCCGCATAGAGATAATACCAATCGTTTCTTTTAAGAATATGCGGGCCTTCAATCCAAACAGGTTTCTTTGAAATATCGACACCGCCGTTCACCAGTATTTTTTCTTCACCAATCACTTTTAAATTAAAAGGATCTATTTCATATAATTTAATAGTTCTGTGACCAGAATATAATGGCTTGTAATCGGGAGCATCGCTGTTGTATACAACATAGGCCTTTCCTTTATCGTCAAAAAAGATAGAAGGGTCAATACCTTTAACCTGCGGAATCTTTACAGGATTACTCCAGGGCCCCGCAGGATTTTTTGCAGTCACCACAAAGTTGCCATCGTGATCTATATCGGTGCATGTAAGGTAGAATGTGCCGTTGTGGTAACTAATGCCCGGAGCAAATAAACCTCTGGTCATACGTTCGCCTAAAAAATCCATTTGCGAGGTTCTGTTAATAACATTTCCTAATTGCTTCCAATTCTTTAAATCCTTACTATGCCAAACCGGAAGTCCGGGAAAATAAGAGAACGTAGAGTTAACGAGATAATAATCATTTTCAACTTTTACAATGGTAGGATCCGGATAAAATCCGCTTAAGATCGGATTTACCAAAGTGGTGGTTTGTGCCAAAGAATTTGTTCCACTTAATAAACAACCTGCTAACAAACCTGCGAATATTTTATTTGTTATTTTCATATAAAATCATGCTTTTAAATAATCATTGGTTCAAACTACTTTGCAATCAACGTATACGTTTTTCCAGCTTGCGTTGCTATGTCGTACAGTAATGTTTTCTTTATTTCAGGAGCTGTGATAGTAGCTTTCGGTGAAATGATCGGATTCGGTATTGCTGTAATTTGATAGAAAGGATTTTTGTTTTCTCCTGTTGCAATTTTAACAACAGCATTAGGTGATTTAATTGCATTGGGAACTCTTACCCGAAGATTGCCGCCAAGATTAGATTTAACAACAGTTTTAACCAATTTGGCATCTTTCCATTCCATTTGCACTACTTCAAAACCACCGATTGTTTTAATACCTTTTATAGAACCCTGTTTTTCCCAGGCATCTGGTAATGCAGGTAATAAATGAACTGCAGCATCTGCACTTTGAACCAACATTTCTGTTATACCGGAAGTACAACCGAAGTTTCCATCAATTTGAAATGGGGGATGAGCATCAAATAAATTATTATATGTTCCGCCACCATCTTTATTTACACCTAATGGTGTTAACTGGCCCTGAATTAATTTGTATGCATGATTGCCATCCAGCATTCTTGCCCACCAGTTTACTTTCCAACCCATGCTCCAACCTGTTGATACATCACCGCGTTGTAATAAAGTATTTTTTGCAGCAATGAATAATTGTGGAGTACGATATGCTGATATTTGATTGGAAGGAAACAAACCGTACAAATGAGATATATGGCGATGATTATCTTTTGGATTATCAATATCATCTAACCATTCTTGTAATTGATTGTATTGACCAATATGCATTGGCGCAAGGCGACTGCGAATTTGCTTTAAAGTATCAATGAACTTAGCATCTTTTTTTAATAATTCTGCCGCTCTGATAGTCGAGTTAAATACATCAAAAATAATTTGATTGGTCATTGTAACACCTGCATCTAAAGAAGAGCCCTGATGTGCTTTTGGCGCATTCTCAGGCGATTCATCAGGATTGATCACTAACCATTTATTAGTTGGATGTTCTACTAAATAATCAACATAAAATAATGCAGCACCTTTTAAAATAGGATATGAAGATTGAAGAAATGATTTATCTCCTGTATATAAATAATGTTCCCAAAGATGTTGGCTACTCCATCCGCCACCATTACTCCACGCACCCCAAAAAGCACCATCTACGGCACCTGTTGCACGCCATATATCAGTATTGTGATGAGCCATCCAACCTCTTGTGCCATACATTGTTTTTGCAGTTTGCTCACCTGCAACTGCCATTTCTTTTACCATTTGTAAAAATGGTTCATGCAGTTCGGAAAGATTGGTTTTTTCTGCAGGCCAGTAATTCATTTCTGCATTAATATTGATCGTGTATTTACTATCCCATGCCGGATATAATTTATTGTTCCAGATACCTTGCAGATTTGCAGGCTGACCACCCGGTTGTGATGATGAGATCAGCAGATAACGACCAAACTGATAATAAACAGAAATAAATTGAGGATCGGAAGTTGAGTTGAAATTTTTTAAACGTTCATTAGTCGGAAAATTTGCCGCCTCAGTTACACCTAAATCTAATTGTACACGATTGAAATATTTTTGATATGCTATAATATGTGCTTTTTGTATATCTGCAAATGATTTTGATATTGCTTTAGTAAGATAAGATGCAGATCTTTCATTTTCGTTGCCGCTAACATCCTGATAGTTGTTGAAGTTGGTTGCAATAGAAATATAAATAGTTACTTCGTTCGCATCTTTTATAATGATGGATGTATCTGTTGATGAAACAGAACCACCGGTAGTTTTAAACTCAGCAATGCCTTTATAACTAACCATTCCTTTCACAGTTTCATGATCGATGGTTGTGCCTGCAAAAGTTAATTGTTTGGATTGAATTGTTTTTACTTCAACTTTTGGTTGAGGTGTTGTGTAAAAAGCGGTGAAAGAAATACTATTTGCTTTACTTGCAGTTAAATGAACAACAACAACACGATTAGGAAAAGAAGCCAATGCTTCTCT
The DNA here is from genome assembly GCA_903830285.1 of uncultured Chitinophagaceae bacterium. Lineage (GTDB taxonomy): Bacteria > Bacteroidota > Bacteroidia > Chitinophagales > Chitinophagaceae > CAIQDX01. The sequence goes on from CAIKTE010000013.1 coordinate 4,341, forward strand.
TGTATATATTACATCTCCAACTTTATAAGTTGTTTTGGTAACTGCTTTTTCAAGATCAAGTTCACGATAATAATCGGTATAGTTTTCCTGATTGGGGAAAGATAAATTAATTTCTCCGGCAGGTTCAAACATTTGCCCCTGTGATTTTTTACTTACAATAACTTTATTGGCTAATTGTTCAGCCTGCTTTTGCTTTCCTTCAAAAATTAATTGTCTGATTGCATTCAATGAATCCAATGCCAAAGGATTATCGTTGCGGTTGGGACTACCACTCCAAAGTGTATGTTCATTTAATTGAATGGTTTCTGTTTCCACATTTCCGTATATCATCGCACCTAATCTTCCATTACCAATGGGCAATGCATTCTCCCAAACTTTTCCTGATGGCTTGTTATACCAAAGGATTAATCTAGATTTATTTTGAGTTTGAGCATGGGTTACAGATAAAGTAGCCAACAATAATGCAACTGAAGTTGAAGCTAGCAAAAAATTGGCTGTAATTTTTTTCATAAAAGGTCTTTATTTTTAAGAATTCACTATAAATAATATACCTATCATATTAAAGTGACGGCAACTCTATTTATTATGTTTATTAATAATCATACTTTTTCCATTATATACAATTTCTTCTTTTTTAACAGTCACTTCTTTACCTATACCGGTTTCTTCACTCACAAAAACAATATTGAAGATCCTTTTCTTTAAATAGCCGACATAAGAGCCTTGCAAATTTTCAATGGTCAAGCTTTGCTTTTTTTCATTCCACATAAAATTTATCACAGTGTATTTGCCGTTTTCATAATTATAATTGTCACCTTCATCTTCATATAAGCTGAATTCACCATTGGCTCCTTTGTAAATCCGTATTTCCAATGTGTCATTTGATTTTTCAGCTGTGTATTGCATCAGTTTTCCCATCGGAATAATAGAACCGGCTTTTACAAACACCGGAATTTTATCTTGTGGTGCTGCTGCTTTAATAGTTTGTCCACCATTATAGATTTTGCCGGTCCAGAAGTCGTACCAATTAATTGATTTTGGAAGGTATACATCCCAGGTTATAGCATTCGGTTCTAAAACAGGTGCAATCAGCAATGCTTTGCCAAACATATATTGGTATTGTTGTGCAACAGCTTTCGGATCATTATTAAAATCCATCACTAAGGGACGCATTATAGTGGAACCATTTTTTGAAACCTGCCATGCTGCAGAATAGATATAAGGCATCAAACGATATCGTAGGTTCATCATACTTCGCATATTATTCTCAACGGTATCACCGTATTTCCAGGGTTCGGTTTCTGTTTGATAACCATGAATACGAAATATGGAATTGAATGTTCCCCATTGAAACCAACGGGTAAGGATATCATGATATTTTGCATCGGTATATTGACCCCGACCCGGACGAAAAAAACCACCAATATCTGTTGTCCAGTAAGGCATGCCGGTTAAGTTGTAATTGAGTCCTGCAACTATTTGCTTTTTAAAAGTATCCCAACTCCAACCAATATCTCCCGACCAGTTAATTGTTCCATATTGTTGTTGTCCTGCAAAAGCTGAACGTGTAAGAATTGCTACTCTTTTTTTCGGATTAGTAATTCGTTGTCCATCATAAATTGCTTTGCTAACAAATAATGGATAAGTGAGTCTGTAAAAATCTCCCAATCCAAAATAAGTTTGTTTGCCTGCTAATGCATCGTTCTCAGGTTCGGTAGCATCCATCCACCAGGAATCTACACCAAGACTGAATAAATTTTTATTCAATGCATTCCAATGCGTTTTTTGTGTTTCGGGATTATAAATATCAATCCATGGGCTGTTAGGAATGTAAAGGTTTTTTGAAATATAATCTTTTGCAACTTCTGATCTTTTATCTAAATTTTCCCAAACAGAAATAGAAAAATGTGCATTGAGATCGTGCAGTTCTTTAATGAATTTATCTGGATCAGGATAATTCGTTGTATCAAATTGCGGAACGCCCCAACCAAGTTTGCCCCAATACTGCCAGTCTTGCACAATCACATCTACAGGAAGATTTCTTTTCCTGAATTCTTTTATTGTTTCTACCAGATGTTTTCCTGATGTATAACGTTCACGGCATTGCCAAAATCCATAAGCCCATAATGGCAACATAGGTGAATTGCCAGAAATATTTCTGTAATTGGCAATAACATCATCAGCTTTATTTCCATAAAATACCACATAGTCTAATGACTTTGCATTAGGCGAACGAAAAGCGGTTTCATTATTGGAAAACTTCCATGAAAGTTTAGGCGTGTTGGTTGATTTACAAACTACTTGTACAGTGTGCTCACCTGCCAATAAATTCACCAGTGCACTGGCAGCAGGTGGCAGCCATAAATTTGATTGATCAATAACAGTTGTACCATCAATTACAAGCAAGTGGCGGTTTTCCATGTTTCCCAGATCTAGCATCATTGAATATTCACCGCCTTTTGTAAGAGAAAATTTTCCAGTATAAAGTGATTGCCGCTGGGAAACCTTTTGAGTGCCTGCTGTAGTAGTAACTTCAGCATCTCCCTTTGAGTCAGATTCGGTATCTTTTTTTAGAAGTGTAACAAAATTAGGTGCAGGATTAAATTCAGTCAATCCATACTGATGCCATAGCATGCCATAACCCTTGCTTGAATAAAGAAAAGGAATAGCGATCTGTGTATTTACTTGGATTAATTTTCGGGTAACGTTACGAAGGTTATAATGTCCGTCTTGGAATTGGCCTAAACCAAACAGATATTCATCAGCCTGTGAGTTAAAACTTTGTTCGGCAATATAACATGATTGTCCTCCAACGGTATCTGCTATTAATTTCCTACTTCCGACTTTTTCGCTTAAAAAGACTTTTCCTTTGTTGTCGGTAAATTCTATCGAAGTAGTTTGCTTATTAAAAATTACTGAGATTGATTTAGTGCTTAATATAAGTAGTTTGACTGTTTCCGAAAAATTAAAAACAGGAACAACCTGCTTATTGATCAGTATTAATTCTCTTTCTTCTTTAGGCAGATCTTTTTGCCATTGTACCCTGATGACTTTATCATTTATTGGAATGATGTTTAGTACACCTTCAGAAAGTTGTATGCTAAGTTTATCTTTCTGTACAGTATGTTTTTTATACTCTTGTGCAAAAGCAATAAGAGGTACTAATCCCATCAATATGCTAAGATATTTTCTCATACTTTTTCTTCTGTACACTTTACTTTAATTGTTAACTGGTATCAACTAGGCATCCAATAAAAAAAGAAAAAAGTAACAAATGCTTTTTTCATTTGTTTAATATTTTTTATAATTTGACAGCCATTTGATTTCCTGTATATGCAATGACTTTATTAGGTTTCGCAACCCTATTTTCATCACTTATTTTGCCACTACCAATTATCGTTATACTGAATTTTCTGTTTAGAAGCATTCCGGGAAAAGAACCTTTACGATCGCCAATGTTTAAGGTCTTTTTTGCATCATTCCAGCTAAATGTAATAGTTGAATAAGTTCCTTTTTCGTAGTTGTAATTATCATTTTCATCTTCGTACAATATAAACTCGCCATTTGCTCCTGGATAAACACGAATTTCAAGGCTATCCCATTTTTTTTCTGTGGCATATTGAACTTGTGGTCCGAATGGAATAATGCTTCCTGATTTAATGAACAAAGGAATCTCATCAATAGTTGTTTCTTTTACTATTTCCTTACCACCATTGATTTTCTCGTTTGCCCAGAAATCATACCAGGAAGTTCCTTCGGGTAAATAAACTTTTGTTGATTTAGCTTCAGTGAAGTTGATAGATTGGCTCTTATTTTCGCTATTAGCATCTTTTTTGTCCCAACCTGTTTCAGTATTTGTTTTTAAAATAGTTTCAGGAGTATATTGTGCATGAACAACCGGAGCTACCAATATTGATTTACCGAACAGATACTCGTTATTCATGTCTAGAACGTTCTTATCCTTAAAATCCATCACCAAAGCTCGCATGATAGTAGATTGCTTATTGGTTACGGCCCAGGCTGTAGAGTAGATGTAGGGTAGCAAGGAATAACGTAAATTAATTGTCTTTGCTATCGCATCGAAAATTGGCTCACCTTTTTCCCCAAAGTTGTATATTTCTCTTGGTATATCCGTACCGTGTGAACGCATCATTGGAGTAAACGCACCAAACTGAAGCCAACGAACATACAATTCCTGAAACGATGGATTTTTAGCTCCTTCACTCCAACCTCTGTTATACACACTTGCAAAAAAGCCCCCAATATCAGTATTCCAGTATGGTATTGCACTCATGGAAAAATTGAGTCCTGCAGGTATCTGGTTGCGTAAGGATTGCCAGGAAGAATTAACATCGCCAGACCAAGTATTGGCACCGTAACGTTGTTGTCCGGCAAATGCTGAACGGGTAAGTATGAATACACGCTTATCAGAAGTAGTTGATCGCTGGTGTTGAGATAATCCTCCAACCGTCATTAAAGGGAATGCGTTTCGCACTTTTCGAAAAGAGCCGAGGTAGGTTTTGTTATCAAAATCGGAAGGTTTAAAATCCAGATGGTCAGGTTCAGATGAATCCATCCACCACCCGTCCATACCAAGAGAGAATACTCCTGCATTCAAATATTTCCAATAAATATCAAGGGCTACCGGATTGTAAGGATCATATACTCTTACACCCGAAGGGTAATCGCGATTTGGCGGCCATTTTTCGGAACCTGATTGCGGCCATGTATGAAAATCCATCAAAGCGCCTATCTTTTCCAGATCCCTGTATTGCTTTGTTTGCGGACCAAATGAATTCCAGATGGAAATAATCATATGTGCATTCATATTATGAATGTCATCAATCATTTTTTTCGGATTGGAATAATCAACATTTAGGAATTCCATGGCATTCCACAGATAATTGTTGCCCCAGTACTGCCAATCCTGAATAATACCATCGAGCGGCACGTCTAGTTCACGATACTTTTTAACAACACTAACTACCTCATCCTGGCTTTTATAGCGTTCTTTACTTTGCCAGTAACCGAAAGTCCACAAAGGAAACATAGGAGCTTGTCCGGTAAGTTCACGCATGCAGGCAATTGACCCATCTATATTATCACCGAGCATAAAGTAGTAATCAATGCAATCGCCAACATCCGACTTGAATGATGTGCTTTCGAGTATATCTTCAAAAACAGTTGGGGAATAATTATCCCAAAACAAACCGTAACCCTTTGTTGAAACAAGGAAAGGAACATAGTCGTCGGTGTTGCCTTGTACCATGCTGAGTTTTGTGTTACGCAGTGACAATTTACCGCGCTGCTGCTGGCCTAATCCATAAATAGCTTCGTCATTTTCGAGTGTAAATGATTGAGTAACTGTGTAAGTATTTGATCCAGCATCATTAAAGTCAGTAAACGTAGCACCTGATTTTTTTTCGCTTAAAACTTGTTCACCTTCCAGAGTAGAATAGGATATCTTACCAGACTTTACATTGACTTCAACTTTCATTTTATCAGTTTTCAAAGAGATAATATCTCCTTGCTGATTGATCGCAAATTCTGTAGTTTCAGGTTTTTTAATAACAGATAAACTTTCCTTTGTAAAGATTTTCCCTTCAGGAGATTTCAATATTCTTACTATGGAAGGACTGTAGAATTGAATCTCAACATCTGTTGAGCTAATTTTCGCTTTAATACCCAAATTGGTCTTCTGATATGATTGAGCATGGATGTTAATACTTATAATAATGATTAATAAAAGAAAAACAGGCTTCATTATTTTTGATTTTAAATGATATAATATTTAATACAATTGGTTATTTGAACTGCCACCAATCGAAATTGAAAAGCTCTCTTTCTCCCTTAAATACAAAATACAAATCATGGATGCCATTAATATTTTTAACCGGAGCAGAAATAGTTTTCCAGATATCCCCTTCACCAGATGTTTTTACTTCAATAATTCCTAATAAGGGGCCATCAATTTTGTCTGTATGAATCTCCATTTTCCCTCCGTATAAAGCAGCAACACTAACATCAATTGATGATGTGCCTTTCGAAAAATTCACGCCTTGTACTTTAGTATAATCACCATTATGAATAGATGTCACAAATAATCTTTCTGCAATCTTTTTTCCTTTATCCCAGGAAATATTTCTTTCCCACTCAGTAGCTTTTTCAGTTTTAACTCCTTCACTAAATGCAATGATCTCTGCCTCAACCTTATTGTATGGATTAAGCGTACCCAATTGCGTAACACCTGTTTTAGACCAAAACGGCAATTTTTGAATAGTACCATCTGCATTAAAGGTTATTTTTTCAACACAAACAGATCGCCTTTCATAATGCTTGGACATAGTTTGCTTCATTATATTATAGTTAAAGCCAAACGCATAAGAATTGCCTTTATAATCAATAATGCCCGGGTGATTGCCACTAGATCTGGGATCGCCATCCATAATACTTCCTTTATATGCCCAAGGACCGGTTGGCGAATTGCTCATAGCATAACCTATACCTTCCGGGCAGCAAGTTGATGCGTATGCCATATAATATTGACCATTGCGTTTGTAAGCCCAAGGACCTTCCTGATAATGAAAAGGATCCGGCTGACCTTTTATTTTAGCAATCGAACTATCTTTTACGATATTGCCTGAATAAGAAATCATATCCTCATTTAGCTTTACGTAATATAAATTGGGATTGCCCCAATACAAATAAGCTTGCCCATCATCATCAATAAACACGGTGGGATCAATATCGTCTGAACTGTTTTTAATAAGGGGTTTGCCTATTGGGTCTTTAAAAGGTCCATAAGGACTTTCTGAAACAAGTACACCAATACCCAAACCATTTGGTACTGGGCAATACAGGTAAAATTTGCCATTGCGACGAATACATTGTGCTGCCCAAGCACCATTATCTGTATTTACCCATTTAAAATTTTTTAAAGATGCAACTTCTCCATGATCAGTCCAGTTTACCATATCTGTTGATGTGTATAGTAACCAATTCCGCATTTTAAACCCAAAGGCATCGTCTTCATCATGCCCAGTGTAAAGAAAGACGGTGTCTTTATAGACCATTGGTGCAGGATCGGCAGTAAACTTTGTTTGGATGATAGGATTTTGAGCATTTACATTGCATGTCCAAATGATGCAAAAAAGAATAGGCCCTAAAATAATTTTCATTGTAAAATTTTTATTGAGTTATTTTCATTCTGATTTTCTTGCAATACGTAAATAATAAACTGCACTCGTTGCAATTCCTGCCTGCGCTTTGAATTTTACACGGATATGTTCTTTACCTTTTATGAATGCATCAGGAATAATATATTCTACTTCTTTAAACTTTTGCTCATTCCATTTATCAGTAATATTTTCTGTAATCAGTTTTTCATTATCTAAATAAATATCAAACTTTTTGTTCCCCTTTTCATTTCCCCAATAGCGAACAATGAGACTTAAATTTGTCTCCTTATTTGTGCTTAAGTTATAGCTGAAATAACCGCCATTTCTGGCATCACGCCAAAATTCATCGAGATAATTTCCTGTATTTGAATTTTGTTTTTCTATGAAATGATCTGCTTCAGGTTGTTGTTCTCCTGGAGCAACAAAATCGATGGTACGTTTTTGAAGTTCCAGATTTTGTTTTTCCATGATGGATAAAGAGTCCAAATAATATGTATACTGATCATTGGTTAATGTCATCCAATACATCATATATCTCGAATCATGAATGGTGTAAAATGGTTGCAGTACAAGATCAGCGGAGTTGATCATTTTGATTTGAGTAACAGTGAAGTTTAAAGGCTTCCCGGCTATAGGTATTAATTTATTTGTGACAGATAAAATATTATCTTCAATGATGATAGGTGCTTTATCTATCGGAAGTTTTTTGCCACCGGCAATATGTGCCCATCGGCTGTCATCAGCAATTAAACCTTTTAGATCTTCGGCACTTGTTTTTGCGCCCAGTAAAATCGGGCCATGCATGATAGCAATATAGTTAGGAACATTAGGTAATTGAACAGTCGAATTATGCATGGGTAATACAATCTTTACAACATCACCTTTTTTCCACGATCTTTCAATCTTTATATAGGATGATGGATGAGCAGAAAAGGATACAGCTTTATTATTTACAGTAATTTTTAAAGCGCCATCATTGACCCAATAAGGATAACGGATCAATAATTTGAAATTGGAAGAACCTTCTGTAACGATTAATTCTGTTTGTTCTTCATTTGGAAAATTGGTTTGTTGTTTTAGTTTAATGCCTTTTTCTCTCCAGTTTAATTCTGATGCAATAAACAGATTAACAAACAGAGAGTCTTTTGTATGAGTGTAGATGAACTGGCCATACTTTCCATGATTTTCCATTCCACTTCCAACACAACACCACATGCCTTGATTGGGAGCGGAATAAACTCTGTAATGATTTGGACGAGCAGGAGTAAAATATACATAACCACCATTCTCAGGATGCTGCGTGGATAAAATATGATTGAATAAAGTTCTCTCGTAGTAGTCTGCATATTTTGCTGAAGGATCCATTCTGAACAGATCCTCAGTTAATTTCAGCATGTTATAAGAATTGCAGGATTCAGGTCCTTCAACATCATTAATAAAATCATTGCATGATGCAATACTTGGAAAAAATTCTCTCCGGCTGTTACCGCCAAATGCAAGTGTTCGGTTTGTTGTAACAGTTTGCCAGAAAAAACTGCCTGCTTTTGCATACGTGTTGTCTTTTGTCACTTCTGCAATGCGCTCAAAACCTATGGCTTTAGGAACTTGCGTATTTGCATGTTTGTTATCGAGATTGTCTATTTCAACAGACATTGCATCCAATAACATTCTATGCGAAAATCTTTTTGCAGCGGTTAAGTATTTTTCATTGCCTGTTATCTGATAAGCGTCTGCAAATATTTCATTCATGCCGCCTTGTTCTGTGTCAAGCATTGATTGCATTTGAACATCAGTTAAGGCTGTAGTAATGTTTATTCCCCAATCACAGAATTTCAGGAAGATCATTTTCGCATCTTCATTTCCTGTATATAACCAGGTATCTCTTAAACCTGCATACATCTTATGTACGTTATACCAAGGGACCCAAGCTGCTTTAAAAGCAGTAAAATCGCCATTTTGTAAAGTGCTCCATATTTTTTTACCATTTGGAACAGCACCAACATATCCATTTCCCCAATCAGGATTGTTGATTGAATTGGCATTCTGACAGGCTTTTAATTCTGAAAGAATATAAAGTAAGCGCTTTTTGCATTCTGTATTGTTCGTAGCGGCAACATTCATTGCCAACGCTGATAAATAATGGCCGGCTATATGTCCATCCAATCCATCCCAATTGGGATAGATCGTTGCTTTTGCAGGAAGCCCTGCTTCTTTTCTGTATCCCGCTATCAAACGATCTAAATCATAGTGTAAAAGAGTTTGAATATTGAGATCACGGGCATGCTTGAACGGCCCATCCAACAATTTTACTTCAGCTAATGAAAATTCATTTGTATACAGCTTGTCCTGTGCATATAAATTACCGGATGCAAATATGGTAATGCAGACAACAAAGCCTGACACCCATCGGAACATTCTTTTGCCTTTGTTTTTCCTTTTGGCCACCGTTAGAATTTTATTTTAATGGAGCAATCCTTTATCAGCTATTTATAAATGTAAAATATACACTTATAAAAATAAGATAAATATCCGTTGATAGCATAAATAGGTGAATATTATTTAACCCGTTGGCGGAATTATTTTGAATGAATAGTTATATGCAGCGGGGGAGCAATCAATCAGAAGTTGTTTCAACCTTTCAGGAAACCTGCTTTTGTTCTGTTTTTTCATTACAAACCGCATTTGTCAATATTCCGGCAGTTCTTTTGTGACAAAAATGTTTCAGATGGTATAACATCACATCAAAAGTTGAAACTACCTCTTTGTTAAGTACAAAAAAAGGGGGCTGAAAATGATCCTCCAGAACACATTTTTTGCCTGTTTCTGCTTTTTCAGACGATTCCGCAATCGAAATATTCCGGTCGAACACCAGCCGAACACCAACCGAACACTCAGTCATGAGGACAGCCCTTAAATTTCCGCTGCAATTTGCGTTTTTTTGCCTGTTTGCTCTCTGCACCTCTATTGATTTGACCACATTAGAACCTGAACCGGTAAAGTTTTTCATGGCTTTGACTGCTGGCCATTGATATTTCAGTGAATCATTTAATTCCGCCAACGGGTTAATTACTCACTTTTTAAGTATTTAGCCATCAGTTAAATCCAAGTATCAGTTAATAGATATTAACCTTTACCATCTTCAAATCTTTCGTTGCAGAGCTGTTTCCGTACCATAATTCATACTCTCCGGGTGTTACCATCATCTGAAGCGATTTTTCATCATAAAATTCAAAGGCATTTGCTGTCAATTCAATTACTGCTTCACTTGTTTTACCCGCATCTACATACATTCTTTTAAATCCTCTTAGCGTTTTTATAGGCCCATTTATGTCATTCACTTTTCGTACGTATACCTGTACTATTTCTGTAGCATTGCGATTGCCTGTATTGGAGACAGGAACAGAAAGGGTGACAGTTTCGCCATTTTTTATTTGTGATTTGTTGAGTTGAGCATTACCTATAGAAAATGAAGTATAGCTTAATCCAAAACCAAATGGGAACAGTGCATCATTCATATAGCGATAAGTTCTTCCCTTCATCGTATAATCCTCAAAACCCGGTATTTGATTTATATTTTTATAGAAAGTGATAGGAAGTTTGCCGGAAGGATTATAATCACCAAATAGAATATCCGCAACAGCCTGTCCGCCGGATTCTCCAGCATACCAGGCCTGAAGAATTGCATCACAGCTTTCTGTCTCAGGAACCAAGCCAATGGCAGAGCCGGAGCAGTTAATGAAAATAATTTTTTTGCCGGCAGCTTTTAAAGCCTTTAAACAATTTCGTTGTACTTCGGGAAGTTCAATATCAGTGCGGTCTCCGCCTTTAAAACCCGGAAGTGAAACCGGCATTTCTTCGCCTTCTAATAAAGTAGAAAGACCTCCAACAAAAACAATCTCATCTATAGCTTTCAATTTATCAATAAGCCCGGTAAAATCAATATCCAGTTCTTTTCCAAAATCAAATTCAAGATTTGCTTGCCAGTTATTTAATTGTGCATACCTGATTTCAATTTTATAAGTATTGCCTTTTACTACTTTATAATTAATTTTTGAGGGCAATGTTCGCCAGTTGTTGTATCGGGCAAGCGATGCACCATTTACAAATAACTCAAAATAACCTGTAGCACCGCATTTAAACACAATATCTTCTGTTTCGGGTGCTTCAAATTCTGTTTCATATTTTACAGAAAAGCCCTCTAACTTAACACCGGATGCAAATTGGTGGTCGCCTGCTGTAGTAATTTTAAGTGGATTAGAAATCTGATCAGTTGTAACAGTTTCACCGGATCTTTCTCTATTATTCCAAT
>CAIKTE010000014.1 GCA_903830285.1 uncultured Chitinophagaceae bacterium
CAATTTTGTAAAAGTAACCCACCATCCCTAATATTAGCCCCGCCATTTGGCTTTAAAAATATTTGGCTATAAATAGCTTTAGCCGATACTTCATCATAGATACCAGTAATTTGGGCATTTTTAACAGCCATTAAATAAGACCAACCCTGACCAACGCAGCTTTCAGATGACATCTGATTCTTAACTGGAATAGTTATTCCTAATTGTTTTTCAATATCAAAACCCTTATTCCAATCAAAAGGAGTTGGAGCTCCAGCAATATCATGTAAATGAATATCCCTAGGGTCATGAGGGTCTCTAACCGCACCATGGCCTAATTGTTCTTCTAGTATTTGTGTCATAATTTTATAAATTCATAAATTATATAACCAATAGACATAAGTGTTCCCACCCAACCAAGGGTGCCAACAATCATAACTATCCAGATTGCTATAGAGCAGCAACCATTTTTTTTCATATTTTATGTGTTTAAATGTAAGTTAGGGGTAAATAAATACCCCCCTTATTTAATTTTCGTTCCAAATAACAAGTATTCGATAATTGTCATCGCAATGAAGTAAGCGTTCAGTCCCTTTATACCAAAGGGAATTTCCGCAGGAGATTTTCCATTTAGTCCAACCATCGGCCATAAGCTCAATATTGGTCCAATAGGTTCCGCATTCAAGTTTCTTTTCCATTTTTCTTCCTTTCTTCGTAAACTCGTAAAAAATCTTTTAAATACCCAATTCGCCCACCCCAGAAAGTGCTGACTAAATAGTCTAAGCATTCATACGGGTTACGATTGGTAAAGAGAGCATGATATAAGGCGTGCTCATTGTAGGGCACCATCACAATGTTGTCGGGCTTATTCTTAAGCTCCAAATACCTCGAAGTAGGAAACAGATGATGTTTGTTTTTAAACTCACTTGGTTTCCCTGGGTCAAAAGGTTTGCGTTTTTTACACATTACTTCCTCCGTTTTTTAAAATGTTTAATGAACGATTTAATTGCTTTGTAAAAGATGAGGGTAAGCAATAATTTAATCCCCCATCCAATTAATAACCAATGGATTAAATTCATTACTTCCTCCTTTCGTTTATTTGATTAATACTAAACCTAATATAGCCATTATTACTGCTGTAATAACAATCCAAGCTAAGCGGTTAACTGTTTTTTCAGTTTCAATAGAAGCATATTTCTTATCAGTTTCATCAATAATCTTTTTGGGTAAACTAGCGATGCTTACTTCGATATTACTAACAGTTGTAACTATCTTATCTATTTTATCCATAAGATTATAATGTATTTTTTCGCAATCGCTTAATTCTCTAAACTGTGACATATTATTTACCCTTGCCTAACACCTCTCCCTTGCTGTTAGAACCAAAGAATAGAATTATACAAGACAGAAACGAACCGCAGAAAATAGCGATGGTTGATTTCCAGTCAATCTCAAACGAACCAGCATTTAAGATAGCGACCGCACTATTACCAGCCCCGACTATGCCAGCGGCGATAGCGGAAAACATTAACTGTTGGAGATTAATTGTCCACTTAGTTGAGTTCATAAAGTTTTTTATCCATGTTTACATAGTTAGCTTCTAAAATTGCAACCCTTTCTCTTTCCGTCATAAATAATAATTACGATATAAATATGCCAGCAGGTAAAAAATTGTTGGCGGTTACATTAATAATATTCACTGTGTGCGACAAAGTTTTGCCGGCATAGTTGTAGATTGGTACAGTAGAACCTCCATTGTTTATGTCCGTATAGTACATTCCGAATGATACACAGTTTACAAGTATTCCTCCGTAAACAATGTAAGCATAAGAGCCAGGTGTGCCAGAAACAAATTTATTCAAAATACTTGGGTTAGGGTTACCAACTATATAGGAATTCGTTGCAATAGTTAAAGTTTTACCAGCTGGTATAGTGAAAGTTGAGGAAGCAAAGGAAGCATAATTAAAAGTGGCACATTGAATGTTATAAGCTCCAGATAAAGTAGCGGTACCATTTACAGTAAGTGAACCGCCAGTGACTAAATCATGAGCCATCACCAAGCTAGAACCATCGTTCATGACAATATTACCAGTTAAATAAGCCCAAGAGCCACCTGAATTAACCTGAGTATTTGCGGAAGAAATAGTTAAAGTACCAGAAATATTAATATCATTGGGCATTGATAATGTACTACTATTTAAATTCATATCTTTCGTAGTATAAGTCCAAGCACCGCCAGAGTTTATAAAATAAACAGTAGAAGCTCCGAAAACATTAAATAAATTACTGACTTTCATACTGGCTAGCATTGTAATGTTTTCATTTCCACCAACCGTCATATTGTACCAATCAAAACCTCCGGCAGAAGCTGGCGGAACATTGATTAAACAATTGTAAACAATACTCAAAGTCGAACCAGTTGTCGTAATTGTGCCGGCGGTATAAGTAATAGTTTTATAACCATAATTTATTACTCCTGAAATAGTTGCGGAAGTACAGTTAAAAATTATATTTATTCCCATTACTCCACTACCTGATAAAATCCCAGCGGTGCCACCAATAATATGCGGAACAGTACTATAAATATTATTATTGACAGTCAAACCACCATTACAAATAAAATTAAAAGCTCCAGTTAAAATATTGTTCCCTGTATAAGTAACAAGTCCATTCGAAGTCCAGTCATTTCCCACTAAGGCATCATTCCCTGTGCCAATAAATTCTAAGTTTAAATTAAAAGCATAACCTCCACTGGTTAGATTTATTCCACCAGGGACTTTGAAAGTTGTATTCCCTCCACCTGTGTTTGCGGATAAGGTTATCCCGCCATTAGTAGTGAAAGTTGTTGTACCAACTGCATTATTAACAGAAGTACCAGCAGTCCAAGATGTTAAACCAGCGATAGAGATACTTCCAACTCCTAATGAAATTGATGTTAAAATTGTACCAGCTCCTGAAAAAGTTAAAGCACCTCCAAAAGCCGTAAATCCAATTGCCAAAGTCCAAACTTTACTGGTAGGTGGAGCTAAATTCAAAGTACCAGTGCCAGTCCAGAGATTACTTGCCGGTGTAGTAATAGCTCCAAATACTTTGAGTGAATCTCCGGCTGTAAAGACAAGATTTGCCACTTGAGTAGTGCAGGTTAAATCATTAACTTCATTCGCTCCGTCTAAAGCCACCGCACCACTATGCGAATCAATCACGACATTACTCGTGCTTATCGGGTGAGTCGTGGTTGTATAAGACGGATAAGCTGTAGACGACCAAGTACCTGTGTCGTCTGACCAGTTGCCCGTTCCTCCTGAAGTTGTACGATATTTTGTGGCTGCCATATTAAATAATTACTCCGTTTTCTACTTGATAAACTATATTTATATCTGCACTTAATTCATTCTTTAATTCAATGTTTACATTCGTAGCATTGTATTTTGATTGTTCGGAAACTAATCTATTTAGTAAACCTTGAAAGATTACCTCTACACTTTGTGGAGCATAGAAAGGCACATCGACAGTAGTTACTGTTTCATCTACTAAAGTGAAGGTTACATTTAAAGTTAAGGTTCCTCCATCTTCGCTTATTGTTGTTGTGTTTATTTTAAATTTTTGCATGTTATTTTTTTATTAGTTAATAATCACGACCTAAAATCCTGGAGCAATACCGGTGTATTCCCATTTTGAATAATATTTTGACCAAAGGAAAGTGTAATTATCTTCTTTTGTTCCACCCGTAGTAGTTGTCGGTAAAGGCAATAATCCACCTATATAATTTGTGCCGAAAACCAAAGTCATCGCATTTGTCGTTTGAGCAGTTATCATCATGGAACGCTTGTTTTTGGCTAAGGAAGCAGTGGTAGCAGTATCGTTGGCAATAGTAATTGTGCCGGCAATACCAGTTTCTAAGAGTTCATAGTATTGATAAGTATCAGTATTAGGGGTGATAGTGGCGGTACCGGTTGAATCAGAAAGATATTGAACTGCTTTTGGAGCTGCTCCTAGTTTTTGCCAGCCTTGAGTTGTAAAAAATTGAATGATATTCATATTAATTTATTTGATAGCCAAAGACATCATAATTATATTGCAAGTAAGCGCCGGCCGAACCTAATGGAGCAGTTAAAATGCTACCGATTAAAGAGGTTGCACCAGAATTACTATTCACTACGAGCATACCTTGGGTTGGAGCAATCCATTCAAAAATACTATCCGCTGTAATCGAAGTAAAATCAGTAGCTGGCATTAAGTTTGTGGTCGAAGGATAATTATTTCCGATAGACATAGACATTCCAGCTGTGATAGAACCTGAAACTGTCGTAAGATACATGATTACTTTAGTGATGATATATCGATTATTATTTGTAGTAGAATGGGAGAAAGTTAAATTGCCTGAACCAGTACCAGAAGAAAAGGTTAGAGTTCCCGAAGCAGTTGGAGAACCTGTGCCAGTGCAAAGAATGGAAGTAGAACCTAATATTTCAAGAACGGTAAAAGTCTGTCCGTTATTAGTATATTGGTCTCCAATATAAACAGTATGTGCAGAGATAGTAAAAGTATAAGTATCAACTGGCACAAACAATCCAGTGTTTGTTGGAGTGTCTCCAACTGTCGTAGTAATTGTGGCACTCGATAAAATACTTTCTGTTTTATTCAGAGACGGAATTTTAGTCCAATGCAATTCGTAATCTGTAGAAGGTTGTTTGGCAGTTAAAGCCCAGGTACTAACATTATCAATATTATTAAAATCAGTTGGCAGAATATAAGTGGCATTGGATGTTTGTGTCCCACCTTCAAAAATTGATTTATTAGTTCCGTTTACAGCATATATTTTAAGGGTAGTAGCAAATAATCCATGGGTAGCTAAATCTACATCCCCAGTTGCTCCAGTATAAGGAACATAGCCAGTTAAACTACCTGAAGTAAGATAAGTGTTTGAATCTAAAGCAAAGGTTCCAGCGGCGGTCATTTTTACAAATGGTGTTCCACTAGACCAAGTTGGATAATTTAAGGCTCCCCAAGTTCCAACAATTGGAATAGAAGGTGTACCTGAAATATCTGCATAATCAATTTGAGAAAAAGAGAGATTTCCAGTTGTAATTGCTCCCTTAAGATAAACATTTGTTAAAGGAGTTCCAGCTGAAAGACTTGTCCCCCAAGCTGAACTAGTAGAGACCGCAATACCAGCTCCTGGATAAACCATTGAGCCAGCAGTTGTTATTAATTCCCAGTTAGTTGGATGGGTATCAGGTTGATTATTTAAATTACCAGCAGTCTTAGAAATATAAGTCGCTCCGCCATAATTAACTACATTTTGAATTGTATAAATACTACTGCTACTCCAGGCAGATTCCCAATTCATAAATCCTCTAGAGTCAAAAGACTGCCAGTCAGAAGAAGATAAATAACCGTCGTGAGAAGCGTCAGCGGCGTGTAAAGCTATCGGACTACCAGAAGTTCCGTTGCCAGTTAGAGGAGTCGATACGGACACTGAAGTCAAACCGCCGCTAGGGGTTACCCAATCTAAAGTGGCTACTTTATTAGTATTATCCCAATCAGATATTCCTAACACATTGCCAATTACCCAATCAGAGTTTGGCAGTCGATAGGTAATATTATTATATAAATTACCTGATACAAAAAAATTATGGAAAGTAGAGTCGCCGTGATATAGAATATCTAAAAAGTCAGTTGTAATACCCATATTTGAAAGCCACAGTGAGGCTCCGCTAACTGGAAATATAGAGTCTACATTATATTGAGCTGTTGAAATAATACTACCTGAAGAATTTTCAAAGGCTAAAATACCTTCCCAAGCAAAGGTTAAACTAGACGGCCCATAACTTTGAGTGGTACCGATTGAAACCCCCGATGAAAGGTCAGTGGGGTGTAGAGTTGTGTCCAGAGTCCATAAGTTGCCACCAACTCCAGTTCCACACGGCAACCAGTTATCATTATTAGTAATATCATTATCAGTGCCACCCATAGCTAGATTAGACAATATATAAGAACTGCCGTCGCTTCTAAGCGTGGCCACCATACCAAATGACCGTCTTTGAGTTGTGATAGAGTCCCGAGCAGTTAAATCGTCTACTGCTTGAAGACCACCAAAACCC
>CAIKTE010000015.1 GCA_903830285.1 uncultured Chitinophagaceae bacterium
ACAAACCTTTATTAAAACAATGGAAAAAGAAAAATTACTGTAAAGCTAAATCGCTACTATTGTGATACGCTGTAAAGTAATATTAGTATCATCCTTCCCCTGTGTAAAGTTTTTTCAGTATAAGACATACCTGCCAGATCCCTGTTTTATTCGTGATTTCCTTTGAGATAACCCACATATAACCCACATATAAGCCTCATATAAGCTACTTATAAGCCTCTATTATAGAGATATGGGTTATATATGGCTTAATTGCAGATCAAATATGACTTATTATGGAATGTGGGGTATATCAAATAGCAGGAAATCATTGACCAGATCTGCTTGTAGTGTGCAGATAGGCAAAAAAAGCCGTTTCCATGTATTGACTTAATTCGTACAACAAGTACTGCATCTTGTTATTTTCTCCAACCGATCTTACCCGTTGCCGGAAATGAAAAATTAATTATCGTATTTATACGATAATTAAAATATTATCCTTTACTTTATCTTATCGTATAAACACGATAAACGAAATGGCCGAACATAAAAAAGAAGAATTCAGTAAAAAAGAACAGGACCTTGCTGCATTTGCAAAAGCAATGGCACATCCTGCACGCATTGCCATCTTAAAAGTATTGGCGCAGCACAATGAATGTATTTGCGGAGAGATCGTAGAAGTATTGCCTTTGGCACAATCAACGGTTTCTCAGCATTTAAAAGAATTGAAAGATGCAGGGTTGATCAATGGCACGGTTGAAGGTGCACGAAGTTGTTATTGCATTAACTGGAAAGTGTTTGAAAAATTCAATGCAGAATTCGGTTTATTATTTTCTAAACTGAAACAACAAAATAATAAGTCTTGTTGCTAAACCCCAAAACACTAAAGACAAGTATTCAATAAATTTTCTTTACAATAAAATATAAACAATATGAAAACAGATGCAGAATTAAAAGAAATAGTAAGACAGAAATACAGTGAGATTGCCGGACAAGATAAAACAACCAATCAATCTTCCTGCTGCGGTGCAGGTGGTTGCAGCACAGAAGTATATACTATCATGAATGATGAATACAAAGACATGAAAGGATATAATCCTGATGCAGATCTTGGATTGGGTTGCGGATTACCTACCGAGTTTGCTAAAATAAAAAAAGGCGATACCGTGATCGATCTGGGTAGCGGCGCCGGTAATGATTGTTTTGTTGCCAGAGCATTAACAGGAGAATCCGGCAAAGTGATCGGTATTGATTTTACCGATAAGATGATCGAACTGGCAAGAGCCAATGCAGAAAAATTAGGATACAATAATGTCGAGTTTCGTTTTGGCGACATAGAACAGATCCCTGTAACCGCCAATGTTGCAGATGTGATCGTCAGCAATTGTGTATTGAATCTCGTTCCTAATAAATACAATGTATTAAAAGAAATATATCGTGTTTTAAAACCCGGCGGACATTTCAGTATTTCCGATATTGTTTTGCAGGGACAAATACCGGCTGAATTAAAACAGGCTGCCGAAATGTATGCAGGCTGTGTAGCAGGTGCCATTCAAAAAGAAGTGTATCTCGAAACCATCACTGCAACCGGATTTAAAAACATACAACTGCAAAAAGAAAAAGCCATCATCATTCCTGATGATATATTACAAAATTTCCTGAGTGAGGAACAGATCGCTGTTTATAAAAAAAGTAATACTGCTATTTATTCCATCACTGTTTATGCAGAAAAAGTAAAAGAAGAAAAAGAAGCATGTTGTGCACCGGGATGCTGTAATTAAAATATGTCTATGCAAATAATAACTATGCTTCCGCAGCATTGGGAAGCTGTAAAGAATATTTATGCAGAAGGTATTGCAACAGGCAATGCTACTTTTCAGTCAACTCTTCCTTCATGGAAAGAGTGGGATGAAACTCATGTTGCTAATTCAAGATTGGTTGCCATTGAAAACGAAACTGTATTGGGATGGGCCGCACTAACAGCAGTAAGCGGTCGCTGTGTATATGCAGGTGTTGCTGAAGTAAGTGTGTATGTTTCTGTAGCTGCAAGAGGTAAGGGTGTTGGAAGATCATTGTTAAAGTCACTGATCAATGAAAGTGAAAAAAATAATTTCTGGACATTACAGGCTGGCATCTTTCCTGAAAATATTGCAAGTATAAAAATTCATGAAGCTGGTGGATTCAGGATAATTGGCAAAAGAGAAAGGATCGGTGAGATGAACCATATATGGCGCGATACATTATTATTAGAAAGGAGAAGTAATGTAGTGGGCATTTAAAAATCAAATCAATAAAAACTATGTCTGCAAACAATTGCGCTCCTGTTCACGAAAGAAAGAAATTAAGTTTTCTGGATCGTTACTTAACCTTATGGATCTTTTTAGCAATGATCATTGGTGTTGGGATCGGTTATTTTATTCCATCATCCTCAGGTTTCATCAATTCATTCTCATCCGGTACTACCAATATCCCATTGGCCATCGGATTGATACTGATGATGTATCCTCCTTTTACAAAAGTGAAGTATGATAAACTGAAAGCTGTTTTTTCCAACACAAAAGTATTGGGCGCTTCTTTATTGCTTAACTGGATCATTGGTCCCATACTCATGTTCGTTCTCGCCATAACATTTTTGCATAATTATCCTGCATATATGGTTGGCTTGATCCTGATAGGATTGGCACGTTGTATTGCCATGGTGATCGTATGGAACGAATTGGCAGAAGGTAGCAGGGAGTATGCAGCAGGCCTGGTTGCCCTGAACAGTATCTTTCAGGTGTTACTATATAGTGTATATGCATACTTCTTTATTACGGTACTTCCTCCATTGTTTGGATTTTCCGGTTCAGTAGTAGATATCACTATTAGCCAAATAGCAAAAAGCGTTGCCATCTATCTCGGTATTCCATTTGCAGCAGGATTTATAACCAGATATGCTTTATTAAAAGGGAAGGGTGAAGTTTGGTACGAAACAAAATTCATTCCTTTTGTTTCTCCCATTACTTTGATCGCATTGCTCTTCACCATCATGATCATGTTTAGTTTAAAAGGAGAATTAATTGTTCAGATCCCTTTTGATGTATTGAGAATTGCATTGCCATTAGTGATCTATTTTATCATCATGTTTCTGGTGAGCTTTTTTATCGGCAAGAAATTAGGCGCCGATTATTCTACCAATGCATCCATCGCATTTACGGCTGCAGGAAATAATTTCGAATTGGCCATTGCAGTTGCCATTGGTGTATTTGGCATCAACAGCGGACAAGCTTTTGCTGGTGTGATCGGTCCTTTGGTTGAAGTGCCCGCACTCATTGCTTTGGTAAATGTGGCATTCTGGCTACGTAAAAAATATTATAAGAAATAAGGAACAAGGTTCAAGTTGCAAGAAACAAGTAAACCAATAAACTGATAAAGATCTCTTACATGGAAAAGAAAAAACTACTTTTTGTTTGTATCGAAAACAGCAATCGTTCTCAAATGAGTCAGGCTTTTGCCAAGATATTAGGTGGCGATGCCGTTGAAGCCTATAGTGCCGGAAGTAACCCCAGCGGGATCGTAAACCCTAAAGCCATTGCGGCGATGAAAGAATTGGGTTATGATCTGTCGACACACGACAGTAAATCTTTGGATGCTGTAAAAACCTTCGCCCCATTTGATGCAGTAGTGACAATGGGTTGTGGTGATGCTTGTCCCTGGATGCCTGCCAGGAAATTCATCGACTGGCAGATCCCCGATCCGAAACATATGGAACCCAATGAATTCAATCAGGTGCGGGATTTTATTGGTGGGAAGGTAAAAGAGTTGCTCAAGGAACTGAATGTAGAAGTGGCTTAGTGCAATCTAATTAAGTTAAGGGATGCGATGTCTTGGTGAGGCACTCGAACCATGATTCATTAACGAACATTACGTTTATCACTCTTCGAGAACCTCTCCAAGAAGCTGTCCTTTGGACAGAGTGATAATCTTTACTTAATAACTTTGGCTTGGGGTTATTTTTAATAGGCAAAACCACAGCATTTTAACAATTCCTCCGTTTGTCCACATATTCGTTTTATTAATTCATTTATTTTCCAAAAAAAGCTAACTTTAAGATTATCTATCAGACTGATGAACTAAAAACTTCGAGTATGAGAGGTGTAAACAGAGTTATGCTGATCGGCAATTTGGGTAAAGACCCGGATGTGCAGTATCTGGAAGGCAATATAGGCGTTGCAAAATTTCCTTTGGCAACAACAGAAACCTATAAGGACCGCAGCGGTAAATTAATCTCCCAAACGGAATGGCATACAGTTGTACTGTGGCGCGGTTTGGCTGAATTGGCTCAAAAATACTTGCACAAAGGAAGTTTAATTTATATAGAAGGTCGTTTGCGTACGCGCAGTTGGGAAGATAAGGAAGGAAATAAAAAATTTGCAACAGAAGTAGTTGGTGATAATCTGATCATGCTGGATAAACGAGGAGATGGACATAGCGGGCATGGCGGAACAGACCCGATCGAAGGTTTTGGAGATGAAATTCCACCTATCGGCGACCCGGGAGAAAGTTTACCTTTCTGATTAGTTGTATAAAAAAGGATATTTTTGCAAAGCATTTAAAAGACCGACAAACAATCGGTCTTTTATAATAGCGTTATTGTTCATTTAAATTAATTGTTTTGGATTTTCACTCGGGATTAGCGAATCATTTTTTATTATTAACTATTAACACGCAAGCCACGACTGTGTTGATCGTTTTATTGCTGTGTTTATTGATCATTTCTTTTATTGTCAGTGGCTCTGAAGTTGCCTTCTTTTCATTGACCTATAAAGACATTAATCTTCTCAAGACCAAACAGAACCTTTCTTACAAACGTATCGTTGATCTGCTGGAAGATCCTAAAACATTATTGGCATCTCTTCTGATAGCCAACAGTTTTATCAATATCGCCATCATCATCGTTTCCAATATTCTGATGGATGATCTGTTTGTGTTTAGTTCCAATTTTGAATGGCTTGAATTTGTGATCAAAGTGATCTCGGTTACGTTCATGCTGATCCTATTTGCAGAAGTGATGCCTAAAGTAATGGCCACGCAAAATAATGTACGCTTTGCAAAGGAAATGGGGCCGATAGTGGAATTGATCCATTATATTTTTAAAAGCGTTAGCAAATGGATGGTGAAATACAGCGATATCATCGAAAAGCGTTTATCCAATAAAGCAAGCGGCACCATCACCAACGAAGAACTATATCATGCCATTGATATCACCGATACAGGTACCAATGAAAATGAAAGAAATATATTAAAGGGGATCTTAAAATTCGGCAATATCACAGTTAAGCAGATCATGCGTGCAAGATTGGAAGTGCATGGTATTGATCATGAGATCAATTTTGATCAAGTGATGAAACATGTGGGTGACCTGCATTACAGCCGCATCCCTATATATAAAGACGATCTGGATGAAGTGATCGGTATGATACATACTAAGGACCTGATCCCGCATTTAAGTGAAAAAGCAGATTTTAACTGGCACAAATTAATGCGCCCTCCTTATTTTGTTCATGAACAAAAGCTTATTGAAGATCTGTTACGTGAGTTTCAAAGTAAGCGCATTCACTTTGCCGTAGTGGTAGATGAATTTGGCGGCACCAGCGGTATCGTTACTTTAGAAGATATCATGGAAGAGATCATTGGTGATATCAATGACGAGTTTGATGAAGAGGATGCGCCCTATAAAAAATTAGACGATTATAATTATGTATTTGAAGGCAGGACCATGATCAATGATATTTGTAAAGTGATGGAATTGCCTGTTGATACTTTTGATGGCGTGAAAGGTGAAAGTGATTCTCTGGCGGGATTGGTATTGGAACTGGCCGGTGAGATACCTCCCGTAAACCGCACTGTACCTTGCGGAGAATTTGAGTTTACCGTGCTGGAAGTAATAAAGAACCGCATCAATAAAATTAAGATCACCATCAAGCCGCAGTTAAGTGAAGAAGAATAGAGTTGGAAGTCGGGAGTCGGGAATCGGGAGTCGGGAGTTGAGGAAATCTTTCTTACCTTCTGCCCTACGCCTTCTGCCTTACGCCCTATTCCTTTTGCCTCTTGCCTTTTCCTGCAACAGCACTTATACTCCCAAACCCAAAGGCTATTATAAAATAGATTTCCCGGAAAAGAAATACCAGTTATTCGATCAGCCCGGGTATCCCTATACCTTCGAATATCCTGTATATGCCAATGTGGTAAAGGATTCTACTTTTTTTGGTGATGCAACTGAAAATCCCTGGTGGATCAATATCAACTTCCCTCAATTTAACGGAAGGATCTATGTGAGTTATAAAGAGATCGGTGTAAATAAATTCGATAAGCTGGTCGATGATGCTTTCAAACTAACCAATAAACACAATGCAAAGGCTTATTCTATTGATGAATCGAGAATTGCAACTGCTAATCATATTCACGGAATGTTCTTTAATGTGGGGGGTGATGTAGCCACAGCCAATCAGTTCTTCCTGACCGATTCCAGCAAACATTTTCTTCGCGGTGCTTTGTATTTTGATGCTGCACCCAATGCAGATTCATTGGCGATCGTGAATACTTTTCTGCTGGAAGACATGAAACACCTGATCAATACTTTCCACTGGAAATAATTCAGATCACTAGCTAAAAAAGCCATCCCGAAAAATCAGGATGGCCTAAAGCAAACACTGCTGCATGCTGTTTACAGCAATATCACTAATAAGACGTTTTGCTACAGTCTTTGTTACGCAGGCCATTGTTAATATTTTCCTTTCTGCTAACATATACAATTCTGCAATTGCTCGATCTTTCAAATTATCTTCGCATAAACCTCCCCGAGCCTCTTATGATAGCAATCGATAATAAACTGATCAGTGATGAAATAATTGAAGAACAATTTGTTTGTGACCTTTCCAAATGTAAAGGGGCTTGTTGCGAAGACGGCGATGCGGGAGCACCATTATTGAAAGAAGAATTGGATCATCTGGTAGAAAACTTCAACATCATAAAAGAATATCTGAGTGAAGAAGGTCTTGCAGCCATTCAAAAAGTGGGCAAGTATGAATACGACCGTGAGTTTGGATGGGTAACGCCAACAGTTAACAGCGGCATTTGTGCTTATGGCTTCAGAGATAAAGCAGGCGTGATCATGTGCGGCATTGAACAGGCATATATTGATGGAAAGATCAGCTGGAAAAAACCCATCAGTTGTCATTTGTTTCCGATAAGGATCTCAAAAAGCAAGATGGATCCTGATGTGGAATATTTGAATTATGAACCGAGGCAGGATCTCTGTAAAGCAGCCTGCAGTTTGGGAAAGAAATTAAAAGTTCCTGTATATATATTTTTGAAAGATGCGATCATCAGAAAATACGGTGAAGAATTTTATATGGCATTAGAAGAAACAGCAAAACATATGAATGATTGCTAGTGTAGATAGTTAATCGCCAGTTTGAAGCCAATTACTCGCGACTACCGATTTACGATTCCCGTTATTAAAAAATAACAATCATGAGTAACAACGCAGCAGCATTTATTGCAAAGAGTACCATCAAGGCGGCGGACTTAGATCATCGTCGTAAGATCAATTTCAATATCGGAAAATACAATGCGGTTGTACCAAAAGGCAAAGAACAATTCACGGATGTGCTTACAGCACGTGAAAGAGCCAAGAATACGAAGTGGCGTGCCATGGAACACCTGGATCAATACTTAGAACATTTTGAAAAACAAATAACAGCCCGCGGTGCAAAAGTGTTATGGGCTGAGAATGCACAACAGGCTTTGGATGAAATAGGAAAGATCTGCAAAGAAAAGAATTGCAAGACATTGGTGAAGAGCAAAAGCATGGTGACAGAAGAAATTCACCTGAACAAATATTTGGAAAAGAACGGAATTGAAAGTGTGGAAACGGATTTGGGAGAATATATCCAGCAGCTGGATGGGGAAGCACCTTATCATATTGTTACGCCTGCCATGCATAAAAGCAAGGAAGATGTTGCAAAACTATTTGCAAATAAATTAGGTGTACCCGGTGGTTTATCACCTGAAGAATTGACACAGATCGCAAGAATCAAACTGCGTGAAAAATATGTAGAAGCAGAAGTAGGTGTTACCGGTGCTAATTTTATTATTGCAGATATCGGAGGCATCGCCGTAACAGAAAATGAAGGCAATGCGAGATTGAGTTGTGCTTTTCCTAAAACTCATATTGTGGTTGTTGGTATAGAAAAAATGTTGCCCTCCATTAATGATCTTGGTTTGTTCTGGCCATTGCTTTCTACGTTTGGCACCGGGCAAAAAGTTACAGTATATAATACGATCGTTACAGGCCCTCGCCAAGCAAATGAAAACGACGGACCGGAAGAAATGTATGTGATCTTATTAGACAATGGAAGAACCAATCTATTAGACAATCCCCTCACCCGTGAAGCATTGTATTGCATTCGTTGCGGAGCTTGTCTAAATGCTTGTCCGGTTTATAAGAATATAGGTGGTCATGCTTATGGAACAACCTACAGCGGCCCTATCGGAAGTGTGATCACACCGCATTTAAGTGGCATGAGCGAGTACAAACATTTAAGTTATGCTTCTTCTCTCTGCGGTAATTGCACACAGGTTTGTCCGGTAAGAATTAATCTGCATGAATTATTGTTGGAGAACCGCCACGAATCTGTGGTGGAAGGCGACAGTGCTTTAGGAGAACGTATTGCATGGAAGGTTTGGAAGACTGCGAGCCTCAGCAGAAAGATGTACAATATGAGCAATGGCAAATTAAAGAATTGGTTCATAAATAAAGTGGCCGGTGTATGGACAGCACACAGAAGCAATCTTGATTTCAGCGAAAAAACATTTAATGAAATGTGGGTGGAGAGAAATAAAAACAATTGATCTTTTTGATACGTGTTATTGATCTATGCCCAAAATATTAGTTCCCGTCTTCAATACATCACCAAAACATTATTGGGAGATGCCATTGAGTTAACCAACAATAAAGAATATTTCATTCAATATTCCGGAACAAAAATCAATTATTCCTCTGAAACTATCGACAGCAATGCATTTCAAATAATACCACATGGTCTATTATTTGAGACAGAAATAAAAGAGCAATCCATCGATTGTTTTGAATGGAACGGATTAAAAGCATTCTTTAAAACCGATGCTGATATTCCGTTCGATCTATTTGCTGCCGGCTTTTATTTATTAAGCCGTTACGAGGAATATTTACCGCATACAAAAGATGAATACGGTAGATATGATCATAAGAACAGTCTGGCGTATAGGGAAAATTTTTTGCAACTGCCTTTAATAAACATGTGGCTGAAAGAGTTTGAGAAAGTTTCAAGTTTCAAGTTCCAAGTTTCAAGTTTCAAGTATATCCCGACTTATGATATCGACATTGCCTTTGCTTATCAGCATCAACCTCTTTGGTTAAACATCTTAGGATTTTATCGAGATATGCTTACCGGGAATATTGAAAGAGTAATTGAAAGAGGCAATGTGTACAGCGGTAATAAAAAAGATCCCTTTGCCGTGTTTGATTGTTTAGATCAGTTACACGAAAAGCATCAATTAAAACCTTTGTACTTTTTCTTACTGGCTGAAAAAAGAAAAGGGGTAGATAAAAATATTTCGCCACGCAAAAAAGGAATGCAGGATCTGATAAAACAAACTGCAGAGAAATATGAAGTGGGGATTCATCCAAGTTGGCAGAGCGGGGAAGAAAGTCTGGAGTCGGGAGTTAGGAGTCGGGAGTCGGGAAAAAGCATGTTGAAAAAAGAGATTTCTATTTTAGAAAATGCCACGCAACATACAATAACAAAAAGCCGGCAACATTATTTACGATTTACTATCCCGCAAACATTTAGAAGATTGATTGAAGCGGATATCAAGGAAGAATATTCAATGGCATACGGTGCCATCAACGGTTTCAGGGCTTCTTATGCATTGCCGTTTTACTGGTTTGATCTGGAGAGGAATGCTACAACGGATCTGATATTACATCCTTTTTGTTTTATGGAAGCGACTTCTGTCTTTGAACAAAAAAATACTGTTGAACAAACTGCTGAAGAATTACAATACTATTTCGATATGGTGAAATCAGTAAATGGTGAATTCATTACCTTATTTCACAACCATTTTTTAACGGAGCAACCGCAGTGGTTGCCTTGGAGAAAAATGTATGAAGATTTTTTGGAGAAGAATTTTACTACATTCAAATGAAAATGTTTTTATGGGAAAAGTTCTACTAATTCTATTATTGCCCTATGTAACAAATATAACTGCTCAGGAGAAATTTGGTTTTAAGATCAGCAAAGATTCAACACTGAGTTATATACTGAATAATATTGTCGAAATTAAAAAGTTTGAAGCGCATACTTTTTCAATCAAACTATTTATAGTATCTAATCCCAGCAGTAGTGCTAAGATGAAAGGGAATGATGAAGTATCCGATAATATTTATATCACAGCTTCTGAGTTTGATGAAGTGCCTATTCATCATCTGTTTATCCTGAAAGATATTTATGCAGCCAGAGATAATATTTCTTTTAAAGAAAATAAAAGTGGATCTGTAGATTTAAAAGTTGGCTATTATGACAGAATACTTAAGAAAAAAAGTATTCGCACATATACAATTGCTCTTGATTCCATTAAAGAAATAATAAATTAGATCTCATTCTCGATAGGCTCGGTGGTATGCACTTCCTTCAAACTATGGTTAACAAGATATACACCCACAATAGTGATGGCGGTACCGATCAATATATTGATGGTCAGTTTTTCGCTTAATAAAAAGAAACCTACTATCATAGCCACAATGGGATTGATATACGCATACAAAGATGCTATAGCCGCAGGTAATTGTTTCATGCTATAAATAAAACAAACAAAAGCGATGCACGAGCCGATCAGCACCAAATAAGCAATGGCCAGCCATGTTTGTGTTGGGATCGCTGCAAGGGGAATGTTTTTTCCTGAGAATACAGACATCATATAAATGAATGGAGCTGCCAGCATCATTTGCCAGCCCATGCCATAATAAGGATTGATGTCTAATTTATTTCTGGCAACGAAGATGGTGCCGATACCCCATGACAGCATTGCAATG
>CAIKTE010000016.1 GCA_903830285.1 uncultured Chitinophagaceae bacterium
TTATTGTTTAGAAAAATTGATTACGATTTATTGGGATTATCAATTGAAAAGATTTCCCGTTTTCCCATTTCCCACTTTTCCCAAAACCATCAAAACGGGAAAAATCAAGCTGATTTTTTTTACTAATTCAGTTAGCAATATTTTCCCATTTTAAAAAAATGGGAAAAGTGGGATGGGATGGGAAAAATTAGGTTTGTGTATTTTTTTCGTTTATATACCGATGAACAGTTGACTTTCCTTTATGAATTGCTCTTGCTATTTCTTCGAGTGTAGCTCCCTTTTCATGCATATCACAAGCGATGTCTTTTAGTTCTTCTTTGTCCTGAATCTCTGAAAGACCAATATGTTCTGCCTCATTTACATCTTCTTTTACCAATTCAAACCATAGTGTTTGTGGATTCAGTGCGATTAACTTCGCTGAATCACTTTCTTCTATTAGTCTTGATTTAATTCTTTTCAGAATACGCCAGTTTTTATTTTGGCAACTATTGCGTAAGATTATATCGGAATCAGCCAGGTCAGTCTTTACCCCACTTCCGGATTGCAGATCAGAATCTGATCGAAGATTATTTGTATGTTTTTTAAAATGGTCTACTATTATTATTGAAAATTGATATATTTCTTTTAACGCATTTAGTATAGAAAAGAAATTAGCCATTTCTGTTGCCGAATTCGTATTGACATTTTTTAGAGCATTGCGCAAATTGTCAATAACAACCAATACAGGTTTGTTTTCATTTATCAGTCTATTGATTATTTCAAAATCTTCTATAAAAGATTTTCTTGAATTGAAAATAATTAAGTCATCTGCATATTTATCATGATAAACAGGAGCAAATTTTTTTAATTGATATGCTCTTCGCTGAGTGACTTTCTCACTCATTTCAAAATCTAAATAAATGCAGATACCATGCTTTTGAATTTTTTCTCCGAGAAATTCATCAAAATGATGAGTAATAGCTAAACAAAATTGGAGACACAGTAGCGATTTGCCACATCTTCATCAATTTTTAAATAAGTCATAAACGCTTTTTGCGTCCGATGTCCAGAAATTTTCATTATTAAATGACAATCAGTATCGTCCAAATATTCATTTGTACAAAATGATCTTCTGCAAACGTGAGAAGATAGTAATTCATATTTTTTGTATCGCTTAATGAACTCTTGACCTTTTTTATAATTGGCAACTTCAAAGTGGCTATCAAGTCCAATCAATTTGCCGAGCGTTTTTAAATCCTTATTAAAGTCTGCCAATGAAATCGAAGGGGATTGCCAATTATATTTCCGAAGAATTTCTTCGGCTTCATTCATAATAGGAATTAAAACACGCTTTCGTACCTTCTTTTGTCTGATACTTAAAATTGAATCAGAAATCATTTCCGGAGTAATTCTCGATAAATCAGAAAACCGTAAACCCAAAGAACAACCTAAAACCAACATATCTCTTGTAACTTCTAAATGCTCTGCACCATTCAAATTAAAATGATAGACAAGCGACAACTCTTTTCTTGTTAAATGAATTTTATCAACTTCCTCTGTTATAGTTTTGTATCCAGAAAGATCAATATCTATACAATATTTTTTTCTTATCCTATCACGCAAAAAAGCTTTAAGATTTTTAATTTGCTTACCAACTGCATTTGCCAATAACCCTTTTTCGCCATTAGGCTTTACTGTTTCATAAAATAAAAAGTCAATAAAACTCTCATAAAATAAATAATCAAAAGATTCAAAAGTTATAGGCTCTCCAATGCTTTTTTCAAACTGCTTTAAATGTTTAATTAATGAACGATAATCTTTAACTGTATCATTTGCAACTGCTTCTTTCTTTTGTTGTATATAATCATTCAGGTGGTCATATATTGTTATCAGCTTATCCGGAACTTGTTTAGCAGTATTGTTTCTTTGAATGAGATATTGAGAAAAATGATCCCGGACAAACTTAATAGTAGGTTTTATATTTCTTGCTATTGTATTTCCAAGAAAAAATTTAAACTCATTTAACTTATCGGAAAGTTGCGCATTAATTAATGCATAATTCAATCCATATGTTTCACCTGCTTTTTCTTTTAAAGCTTGTAAATCCGGATTCCAATGCACAGGCAAAATTTCAATGCCGGTTGTTATTGTAATTTTTTCTTCACTGTGAAAAATGTATTGAATGTACACAGGTGTTCTTCCATCCTTTTTAATAAAGGATTTTTTGATAACTAATTTTGCAGTTGCCATAGTAAAATTTTTTGGTTAATGCTGCGAGTTTTCTGCGAGCAAATGTTGAATAACCAAAATGTTTCTTAACAACTATGACAGTTAATAATTGCCTAACTTATTGATTGATTAGCAATAATAACAAACATAAAAAACTATGAATAATATAAACAAGCACTTTTACATCCCGTCCGGTCCGCTTGGTTTCCTTACCAAGATCATTGATCCCTTGTAATATTTGTTACAAGGGATTTTTTATTCCCACCAAAAGTTGAATTTATTACCCTTTTTAACTTTAAAAGGCTTCCTGCAAATTAAAATAAATACCACCTGAGCCAAATCTGCCAAAGCCAATATCCATACCGATATTTGTTCTGGTTTGTTTGCTCATCTTTAATCTTAAGCCGGCACCATAACCAGGAGCAACAGCATCAAACAAATGCTGATCTCTATCCGTACTGTTGGCAGTAGTTGCATTTAAAAAAAGAACCCCGCCAAAGATCCCTGATCTGCTGATCGGGAAGCGATATTCTGTTTCAGCATATACCATACTCTCACCCCTGAATCTTCCTTGAACATAGCCTCTTCCTGACCTGTTATACATATCCCAGGTAATGGAAGGCAAAGCTAAATATGGTAAATTACCACTTGTTAAAAATTGCCCCCAAGTCCAGAATGCCAAAACATTTCCTCGAATGTCGGGTGTTAGTCTAAAATATTTTCTGTAATCATAGAATAATGTGGTGCTGCTTTTTGCGCTACCCATCCATGTAAAATTGCTTCTGAATGATAATTGTGCAAACATTCCTTTAAACGCATTGATGGCATTATCTCTTCTATCGTAGATAAAATTCATCGAAAATCCATTCGCCATATATTTTAAAGGATCAAATCCATGCTTTACAGAATATAAAAAATGATAAGTGAGTGTGGGATTGGGTGTAGTAGTGTCTAAGGATTGATCCTGTATGTTGGAATGATAGTCAATATTTAGCCCTAAACCGGCATACAAGTTCTTAGCTACCCTTTTATACACATTTTCATAGAAGCGCAAATAATTAAAACGCATGGGTTGTTCGCCGGGAATATCTAAAGTACCTATCCCATCAACATTAAAATCAAAACTCTTTGATCCGCCGTCACTAATACCTAGTCCATAAGTAGGCTGCGAAAAGAACAAAAATCGCCAATCGCCCTGTAATATCCATTTATCGCCGGGACTGTAAATATTGCTCCTAAAATTAAGATTGATCTGTTTTTTTGTAGTGAATGTGACATTGAATAGGCCCGATGAAATATGAGTATTGATGGAATCTCCCAAAAGGCCACTTAAACTTGCCCCACCTCCAATCACAAATCCATTTGCAGGGCCATAACCAATAATTGGTAATAAAGCAGGATAGATCTTCTTCACTTCCATTTTCAGCTGATTTGGCGGCTTAGAGGGATTTTTCATTCCTCGTAAAACATCCGTCAGATCCTGTAATGGTACAGCTGCTCGTTGCGATTTTACAGCAACAGAAAATAACAATACAATGAAAAAAATGTAGCTCTTTTTCTTCAAAATGGATTTAACTGGTTTATTATGACCGGAAGAACCTTGTAAATGTACAATTCATGTGATTCCTGAAACTTAAAAAATTAGAAAGAAGAATCCATTATTGATTTAATAACTGAAAAATTTACTTTAATCCCAATGTTGCAAAAAGTTGCTGGTAATCAGGATTATTGGGATTGATATTTTTTAATACCCTGGCGTAAGGAATTGCTTTATCCGATTGTCTGTTTTGAACTAGAACATATGTAATAGCGTAATTTAAACTTTCGTCAAGCGGTTCTTGTTTCAATCCCTGCTGTAAAACAATGATCGCTTTATTAGCATTGCCTCTTTGTTGTAACAGCAACCCATAGTTATAATACAATCTACTGTTTTTCGATTGTAGTTGAATGGCTTTTTCAAATGAAGTAATGGCATTTGCATTGTCTTTCATTTCATTATACAATAAGGCCAGATTATACCATGCCTGATCATTTTTTGGATCGGTTTTAACTGCCATCTTCAATATATTCAAAGCCTCTTCATTTTTACCTTCTACATTATAAGTAACTGAAAGGTTTAATCGGGCCAGATTTGCTAAACTGTCTTTTGCCAAAGTTCTTATGTAAAACTTTTCAGCGGCCGCGTAATTTTTATTGCGGGAATAATAATCTGCAATGGGAATATTACCATGTGCAAAATCTGCCTGATACAATAGTTGTTTTTCCAATTCGCCTTTTGCGTTTTGATAGGTAGAAAGATATTCAGAAGGCAATTGATTATCGCCCATTAATCCTACAAGATCTGCAGCTGCAATTCGAACAGATCTGACCTTATCATTTAATAAATTATAAATTTTGCTTTTATCGGCAATATTTGTTGAAAAATGCATCAAACTCCTCAAAGTTTCATAACGGATCAATGCATCTGGGTTATTCAAACTTTTCAATAATAGATTCAAACTGCCTTCTGTTGATATGCTTCCTAAATAATTAATGGCTGTTGCCTGAATGATATGTGGCACAGCTGTATCGCCAATGATTTTTGCTAAATGAGCTTCACTGTTTCCTTTTAATTGACTGCCAGGTATCAGATCTTCTGCAAAGTGATATTTCCGTTTGGGTCCATACCATTTTACGACTGCATCTGCCGACCATTGTGCAGATTTATCTTTATGACAATTGTTACAAGCATTAGGTGTAGCATATTGAACTGTGAGATCGGGCCTTGGCACACGAAAACTATGATCATGTCTCAGATCATTTCCCATATAATATTTTCCCGGTGCGTGACAATTCTTACACAGGGCGCCTTCAGAATTGGTAGTATGAAATGTATGAGTAGGAGAATCATAGGTTTTAGCATGACATTGCAAACAAGTTTGATTACCGGTTAGTACTAATTTGCCTGAATGCGGATTATGACAATTATTGCATTTTATATTTCTTGCAAACATCTTGCTTTGCAAGAAAGAAGCATAGGTATAATCTTCTTCATTTACTTGACCATCTGCATGAAAACGTTCTGTATTGGGTAGAACAGGAATATTATTATCCAATAATTCTGTACTGTTAATTTTATCTGCAGCAACAGCATTTTGAACTGCGTGACAGGGCATACAGGTATTGATCTGCGCTAATTGTGCAGAGTTATTACCTAACTGCAGTAATGAATGTTCGATCTTTTGACCGCTTTTATATTCTGCACTATTGATATAACTGATATGATTTTTTGCGGGACCATGACAAGCTTCGCAACTTACATTCAGCACATCAAATTTTGTATCGTAACTATCTTTATCAATGTCATAATTCTTTTTTAGATTGGTGCTGTGACATTCTGCACACATCGTATTCCAATTTTGCGCATTATGTGTCCAATGAAGCCAATCACGAAAATCAATTTTTTGCCCGGCATACTGATGAAACCATTTGTTTTGTTTACTGTCCCAGCTCAATCTGGTAGTTTGCAATCTTCCCCCTGGAAATTCAACTAAATATTGTTGTAAAGGATAATAGCCAAAAGTATATTTTACTTCATAGTCATGATTCTTTCCGTCATCCCCCTGCGTATTCACAATGAATTTTCCATCCTTTTTAAAGAAATGAGAGCTTACTCCATCTGCGCTAAAGGAGCTTCCGTTGAAATTACCTAATACGGAAGAATCAGTCGGCTTTTGAATAGCTTTAAAATGATCTGATTTCAACCAATCATTATATTGATTGGCATGACAACTTACACATTGCTGGTCGCCAACATAAGCATTGCTCAGTTCGCTATATTTTGAAAGATTATTTTCTTTGGGCTTGCAATACTGGATAAGAAATACACCAACAAAGACGAAAATACTTATCAAACAAAATGTTGTTATTTTTCTTATCAATGTATGATGTTTTGGTTAGTGTTATTACTGTTCTATTGAAACAAAAATAGACAATAATGTGTAGCTTGATTATAAATCCAAGTTAGTTTCTGAAATTAATTTCTGTTGAAGAAATCTGACCGATAAGCAGTATCTATTTTTCTAAAAGCCCCAGATCTGGCTGTGCATATTTATAGACTTTAAAGTAAATAGTTGTTTTAGTTTGATGAATACCTTCGATCTTAGATATTGTGTCAACAAAATTTACCAGATGATCATTATCTCTGCACATTACATCTACTTCCAGATCATAATCGCCAGAGGTCATTGCCAAAAAACTCACTTCCGGAAGCTTTGCAATTTTTTGTGCTACTTTTTCTTTTAAAGTTGCAGGGCGAACAAACACTGCAATATGGGCATAAGAACGAAATCCAACTTTATCAGGATCTACCCTCCCGATGATATTGATTGTTCCGTCTTCAATCAATTTATTAAATCTTGTTCTGATCGTTCCGATAGACACTTTCAGTTTTGAAGCAATAACCGTGAATGACATCCTCCCGTCTTTTTGCAGATTAGATAAAATTGCAAAATCAAGATCATCCAAAACGATAGAATTCTTTTCCATAATTGAATATGTGACACAAATATGAAACTAAAATTATAAATATTGCTGTGAATTTCAAATAAAATATATTATTTTTAGTTTTCACTATTATTTTCTGCATTTTTTATAGTTACTAAAAAAATAAAAATGAAGTATACCCCAATAAAAAATTATATCAACGGACAATTTGTTGAAGCTACTACATTAAAGAAACTGGATGTTATTTCTCCATTGGACGGAGCCTTATTATCAACGGTGCCCATGTCTTCGGCTAAGGAACTGGATGCTGCAGTTCAAGCAGCAAAAGCTGCCTTTCCGGCATGGAGTAAGACCCCGATTAAAGAAAGAGTGCAGGTGTTTTTTCGTTATAAATATTTATTGGAAAAACATTTGCAGGAATTAGCAGAACTATGTTCTGAAGAAAACGGGAAGACCATAAGTGAATCCATCGCTGAAATTGAAAAATGTATAGAACTTACAGAGTTTGCTACATCATTACCTCAACTGGTTACAGGTGAGATTTTGGAAGTTAGCAAAGGGGTTGAATGTAGAACAGAGCATGTTGCACTAGGAGTTGTTGCATCAATTGTTCCATTTAATTTTCCTAGTATGGTTCCTAACTGGACCATCCCTAATGCAATCGCCTTGGGTAATTGTATGATCATAAAACCTTCAGAAAAAGTACCCTTGAGTTGTGGAAGATTGGCAGAATTATTAAAAGAAGCAGGATTGCCTGATGGCGTTTTCAATATTGTTCATGGTGATGTTGAAATAGTAGAAGCCATTTGCGATCATCCAGGCATTGAAGCTGTGTCATTTGTTGGTTCTACAAAAGTTGCCAAGATCGTATATCAGCGAGCTACTAATCATTATAAAAGATGTTTGGCCTTAGGCGGTGCAAAGAATCATTTATTCGTTTTACCAGATGCAAAAGTGGAAATGACAGCTCAAAACGTTGCTGCATCTATGTCAGGCTGCGCAGGACAGCGTTGTATGGCTGCATCAGCTATGATCGCTGTTGGAGAAGTGGATCATATTATTGCAAAGATCTGTGATGAAGCTAAAAAAATTATTCCCGGAAAAAATCTTGGTGCTGTTATTAATAAAGCATCCCAGGAACGTATCGAAAAATACATTACTGAAGCAGAACAACAAGGGGCAAAAATTTTAGTAGATGGTAGAAGAACTATTGTAGTGGGAAAAGAAAAAGGTATTTATGTTGGTCCAACCGTTATTGATTTTGTAACCCCGGAAATGAGTGTTGCCAAGGAAGAAATTTTTGGACCGGTTATTTCTATCATGCGTACCAAAACTTTGGATGAAGCATTGGTCATTGAAAATAAAAATCCTTACGGCAATGCTGCAAGTGTTTTTACACAAAACGGTGGAGCTGCGCGTTATGTAATTGATCATGCAAGTGCTGGAATGATAGGCGTAAACGTTGGTGTTCCTGTGCCACGAGAGCCATTCAGTTTTGGCGGATGGAATGAAAGCAAATTTGGCGTTGGCGATATAACCGGAAAAAGTTCTATTGAATTCTGGACCAAATTAAAAAAGAGTACTGTTAAATGGAATCCAGAAGCGGGTGTGAACTGGATGAGTTAAACCCATATACCCTGAAGGGAAAATGTAGAAGATTAAAGTTATTTTTTTGACGAGCAATAGAATTATAATCCGGCTTTTGTTGCGTCGCACACTTGTACTCCATAGCTTTATGCGACGGAGTAATTCAACATTTTGTCCTTTACTCATGATTTAAAATTCAACATAATGAATACACAAACAATATCAGAATCGCAGGGAATTATTCAAGAAAACCTTGATTACACTTTATTTTCCTGGAGCAAACAAAAAGGAATCAATCCTATCGCTGTAAAACACGCTGAAGGTGTTTATTTATATGATTATGACGATAAACGTTATATCGATTTTTCTTCGGGATTGATGAATGTTAACATTGGTCATGGAAACCAAAGAATAACTGATGCCGTTGTAAAACAAATGCAGGAAGTGAGTTATGTTACGCCAAGCTGTGTAACAAAAGTGCGTGGTGAATTAGGAAAAAAATTAGCGGAGATCTGCCCGGGTGATCTCAATAAAGCATTCTTTACTTTATGCGGCGCCACATCCATTGAAAATGGAATTAAGCTTGCTAGATTATATACAGGAAGACATAAAATTTTAAGTCGGTATCAATCTTATCATGGCTCATCAAACGGTGCAATGACCGCAAGCGGTGACCCGAGAAAATTAGCAGTTGACAGTCAGCAAGCACCCAATTTTGTTCATTTCGATCTTCCCTATTTATATCGCTGGGAGTTTAGTGAAGAAGCTTTATTGAAAGAATCTGTTGCAAGCCTGGAGCGTATCATTGCTTATGAGGGCCCCGCAAATATTGCTGCTATTTTATTGGAAGGTGAATCAGGATCATCAGGTTGTTTACAATATCCTGCAGGTTATTTAAAAGCGGTAAGAGAAATATGCAGCAAGCACGGAATATTATTAATTATGGATGAAGTGATGAGTGGTTTTGGAAGAACCGGCAAATGGTTTGGTTTTGAAAATCATGATATCATTCCAGATATGATCGCAATGGCAAAGGGATTGACATGCGGCTATCTCCCATTTGGTTGTTTAATGGTGAGCGACCAGATCGCATCAAAATATGATGATAATTATTTGTCGCTGGGATTAACTTATTCGGCTCATCCCGTAAGTTGTGCAGCTGCTTTGGAAACATTGAAAATTTATGAAGATGAAAATTTAATTGAGAATGCAGCAGTCATGGGAAAATATATTGAGCAACGTATAGAGGAAATGAAGTTGATCCACCCAAGTATTGGCGACTTCAGAAATACAGGATTATTGGGCTGCATCGAATTGGTAAAGAACAGAAAAACAAAAGAACCTATGGCACCCTTCAATGCTGCTGCAGTTGATATGGTTGTGATGAATAAAGTAGCAGCAAAGATCAGGGCACTAGGCATGTACACTTTTGTAAGGTGGGGCTATGTCTTTATTGCTCCTCCATTGTGCATTACAAAAGCACAAATCGATGAAGGATTGGCCATCATCAGCGAGGCTATAAAAATTGCAGATGAATTTGTATATTGATGTGAATTATTTTTTGGGAAATTAATAACAAACAATCCTTGAGATCAATATGCATGAACCGTTTGAATTATTAACAGAAGAATTTCAGTCTGCAGCATTATATAGCAAAGACCTTGCTCCTGTTCCTCAAAACAAAAGGACATGGGGAACATGGAACTATGCTGCATTATGGATCAGCATGAGTTTGTGCATTCCAACATATATGCTCGCCAGTTCATTGATCGAAGGTGGCATGAACTGGTGGCAATCCATTCTCACCATTTTTATAGGCAACACTATTGTATTGATACCAATGATATTGAACGGACACGCTGGTGCCAAATATGGGATCCCATTTCCTGTTTTTGCAAGGGCAAGTTTCGGTGTAAAAGGTGCCAACATCCCTGCGCTGTTAAGAGCCATTGTTGCATGTGGGTGGTTCGGTATTCAAACATGGATCGGCGGATTTGCGTTGTATCAAATGGCAAGATTATGGTTTCCTTCGATTGAAACATTACCACAAATATTTCCACTATCATTTGGTTTACAAACAGGTCCGGCAATCACATTTTTCCTGTTTTGGCTATTGAATATGTATGTAGTTTATCTTGGTGTTGAAAGCATAAAAAAATTATTGGTCTTCAAAGCATTTTTTTTACCGCTTGCTGCATTGGCATTATTGTTCTGGGCAATTTCTGCGGGGCATGGCTTGGGGCCTATATTGCAGCAGCCATCTAAGTTTTCAACAACTGCAGATTTCTTTCATTTCTTTTTTCCTGCATTAACCGGCATGGTTGGTTTCTGGGCAACACTATCATTGAATATTCCAGATTTTACGCGTTATGCAAAAACACAGAATGCGCAGATTAAAGGGCAGATCATTGGTCTTCCTCCTTCAATGACATTATTCTCTTTTATTGGTGTAGTGGTCACATCTGCAACAACAATCATTTACGGAACAACGATCTGGGACCCATTAGTGTTAGCCGGAAAATTTGAAAGCAAATTATTAGTAAGTATTGCGATGATCGCAGTTGCCATCTCAACATTGGCAACAAATATTGCAGCCAATATTGTTAGTCCTGCGAATGATTTTGCACACTTATCCCCTTCAAAAATTAATTTTAAAACGGGTGGCTATATCACAGGATTGATCGGCATTATGATTTTTCCTTGGAAATTAATTGCAGACCCCAGTGGATATATTTTTAAATGGCTGATCGCTTACTCAAGTTTATTGGGGCCTATCGGTGGAATCATGATCGCAGACTATTATTTTATTCGCAAACAACAATTAATCGTAAAAGATCTGTACAGCAGCAAAGGTTTATACTCATTTTCGAATGGCATCAATCGTGCAGCAATCATTGCTTTATTGATCGGTATTTTACCGAATGTCCCCGGCTTTTTAACCAATGTAAATCTTTTATCAGAGCAATCTATTCCAGTATGGTTATCACATATTTATAATTATGCCTGGTTTGTTGGATTTTCTGTGAGTGGAATAATTTACTGGTTATTAATGAAGGAAAAATAATTTTTACATCAACTTAATAACATGAGTGTTCTAATTAAAAACGGAAGGGTCATTACTGCAACCGATGATTATATCGCTGATATTTTTATCGAAGGGGAAAAGATAACTGCCATTGGTAAAAATTTAGCAGTAAAAGCTGATAAAGAAATTGATGCTGCAGGTTTATTAGTAATGCCTGGCGGCATTGATCCACACGTGCATCTCGATATGCCTTTCATGGGAACATTTTCAAGCGACACGCATGAAACAGGAACCCGTGCTGCATTGTATGGTGGCACTACTACTGTCATTGATTTTGTTTTACAGAAACAAGGTCATTCTTTGCAGGCAGCTTTGGATGACTGGAATAGCAGAGCAAAAGGAAACGCCGTTGGTGATTACAGTTTTCATATGGCTGTTACTGATTTCAATGAAGCAACAAAAAAAGAGATCAACCATTTTGTGGAAGAAGAAGGCATCACTTCTTTTAAAACATTCATGGCATATAAAGGTGCATTGATGATCGATGACAGGCAGATGGTTGATCTGATGTTGGAAGTAAAAAAACAAGGAGGCATGGTCACAGTACATGCAACAAATGGAGATATGATCGATTACTTGGTAGCCAAACACAGATCAGAAGGAAAATTGGCGCCTCTCTATCATTATCTCTCACAACCTGAAATAACCGAAAGCGAGGCCAGCAGCCGTTTTGCTGACATGATCAATTATACAGGATGCCCAGGTTATATTGTTCATCTTACCTGCGAAGGCGCTTTGAATGCAGTGCGTAATGCAACAAAGAGAAATCAGAAATTATTTATAGAGACCTGCATTCAGTATTTAATTTTAGACGCATCATTATATGAACAAAATTTTGAAGGCGCAAAATGGGTAATGAGTCCGCCATTGCGTGAAAAGAAAGACCAGACAACATTATGGGCCGGCATTAATCAGGGATTGGTGAATGTAGTTGCAACAGATCATTGTCCATTTATGTGGAAACAGAAATTAATGGGCAAAGATGATTTTTCTAAAATACCGAATGGTCATCCTGCTATTGAGAACAGAATGGAATTATTATTCAGTGAAGGAGTAGTAAAAAATAAAATTACAATTAATAAATATGTGGAAGTAGCGAGTACCAATGCTGCAAAAATATTTGGAATGTTCCCAAAAAAAGGAACGATCGCAGTTGGCAGTGATGCAGATATTGTATTGTTTGATCCGAATAAGAAACATACACTCTCGGCATCAACTCATCACATGAATGTTGATTATAGTGGGTACGAAGGCTGGGAGTTGACAGGAAAAGTGAAAACAGTTTTATTACGCGGACAAGTTGCCATTGATGATAATAAATGTTTAGTGAAAAAGGGATATGGTCAATTTGTAAAACGAAATAAAGTTGATACTAAGATTTGATGATTCATTAGATAAAAATTCAAGTGTACGATTCTTTCAATGAAAGAATCAGGGACAACGAAGATGACATTAAAACAAAAGTTAGTAACATAAAAATAAATTCATAACTCGTAACTTTAAATTTAACCACATGCCGAGAATAATTAAATCAGGATTAATTCAAATGAGTTTGCCAAAAACAGAAGGCGAAGGAACCATTGAAGAAATTAAAGAAGCCATGTTTCAAAAACATGTACCCTTAATTGAAGAAGCTGGAAAAAAAGGTGTGCAGATATTGTGTTTGCAGGAAATTTTTAACACACCATATTTCTGTCCGGGGCAAGACCGTGCATGGTATGAATCGGCTGAAACTGTTCCAGGTCCTACAACAGATCGCATGGCAGTTTATGCAAAAAAATACAGCATGGTGATCATTGTTCCTGTGTATGAAAAAGAACAGGCGGGTGTTTTATATAATACTGCAGCTGTTATCGATGCAGATGGCACATATTTAGGCAAGTACAGAAAAAATCATATTCCGCATACATCAGGCTTTTGGGAGAAATTTTTCTTTAAACCAGGGAACCTTGGTTATCCTATATTTCAAACAAAGTATGCAAAGGTTGGAGTGTACATTTGTTACGACCGTCACTTCCCCGATGGCGCAAGATGTTTGGGATTGAACGGCGCTGAGATCGTTTATAATCCTTCTGCAACAGTTGCAGGCTTATCGCAATATTTATGGAAACTTGAACAACCGGCACATGCTGCAGCCAATGGATATTTTATGGGATGCATCAATCGTGTGGGTGAAGAAAAACCTTGGAATCTAGGCAAATTTTATGGCTCATCCTATTTTGTTGATCCACGAGGTCAAATTTTTTCACAGGCATCAGAAGATAAAGATGAATTATTAATTGCCGAATTTGATCTTGATATGATCGAAGAAGTTAGAAGTGTTTGGCAATTCTTCCGCGATAGAAGGCCAGAAACTTATGGCAGATTAACTGAATTATAGTTTCTATGCTAAATGTTGAGTAACCCTTATTAATGAAAGTCATTCACCCAACATACAATATTTTACTTTCAACATTATGATCAAAAATAATCGATTAACAAAAGAACAATACCAACAAAATTTCAGCGATATCCATCCGCCTTTTGAAACGCAGGATGCTGCATTGGTTGAAGCCAATCGTTGTTTGTTTTGTTATGATGCACCTTGTACAAAAAGTTGCCCAACCAGTATCAATATCCCAAAATTCATCAAACAAATTTCAACTGACAATATCAAAGGATCTGCTCACACTATTTTTCAATCCAATATCATGGGTGCCGGATGCAGTAAGGTTTGTCCGGTTGAAAAATTATGCGAAGGAAGTTGTGTATTTAATTTAATGCACGAAACACCAATCCATATTGCCAAACTACAACGCTATGCCACTGAAAAAGCAATAGATCAAAAATGGCAATTGTTTGAAAGGAAAAAATCAACGGGGAAAAAAGCTGCAATTGTTGGTGCAGGGCCTGCAGGATTAAGTTGTGCCCATGTATTAAGCAGAGAAGGAATTGATGTAACCATTTATGAAAAAGAAAGTAAAGGTGGCGGCTTGATGACCTATGGCATTGCTGCATACAAAGTAACTCCTAAGTTTTGTGAAGATGAAGTAAATTATATTACTTCCATCGGCGGCATTGAAATAAAATATGATCAGGAATTAGGAAAAAATATTTCCTTGGTTGAATTACAAAAAAGATATGATGTCGTGTATCTCGCTATCGGCGTGGGTTTGGCGAGACAATTAGATATCCCCGGTGAAGATGCAACTGGGGTAATTGATGCCATCAAATTTATTTATGAATTAAGAAATAATGATTTTTCATCC
Source organism: uncultured Chitinophagaceae bacterium (assembly GCA_903830285.1). Classification (GTDB taxonomy): domain Bacteria; phylum Bacteroidota; class Bacteroidia; order Chitinophagales; family Chitinophagaceae; genus CAIQDX01. Next base: position 14,614 of record CAIKTE010000016.1, read on the forward strand.
CTCGCTGTTGGTGATAGAGTAGCTGTGATAGGTTTGGGAATGACGGCTATTGATGCAGCTACCCAGGCAAAACGATTAGGCGCAAAAGAAGTAACAATTATTTACAGAAGAACTGAAGCAGAGAAACCATGTACAGATGTTGAATTAGATATTGCCAAATTGGATGGATGTAATATCATTTGGTTAGCAGCACCTAAAGAGGTAAAATCAATTAATGGAAAAGTAAATCAGTTAGTGTGTAGCAGAATGAAACTGGGAGAACCGGATGCAAGTGGAAGACGAAGTCCAGTTGATACTAATGATACATTTGAATTGGATGTTGATATGATCATTAAAGCGGCAGGTCAAACGCCCTTTGAAAAGTTAGTAAGTGATATATCAATAATAAACACAAAAGGGAAAATTGAGATTCGCAATTGTGCTTCAAATATTAAAGGTGTTTTTGCCGGTGGTGATTGTGTCAATGGCGGCAAAGAAGTTGTTGATGCTGTGCAGGCAGGCAAAGATGGGGCATCCTCAATACTATCATACCTCGGAATTAAAAATGAATAATTAAGAATTATAAATGAAAGCTAATCATTCTTAATTCATAACTCTTAACTAAAAATCATGGCAGATATCTCTTCTAATTTCCTCGGTATAAAATCTCCCAACCCATTTTGGTTGGCCAGTGCCCCCCCTACTGATAAAAAAATTAATGTCCTCCGTGCATTTGAAGCAGGTTGGGGTGGAGTTGTTTGGAAAACATTGGGTAGTCAGGTTAAAAATGTTTCATCCCGTTATTCTGCTGTTGATTATGGAGGGCACAAAGTAATGGGATTTAATAATATTGAATTAATTAGTGATCGTCCTTTAGAGATCAATCTTCGTGAAATAGAAGAATGCATAAAATTATTTCCTGATAGGGCCATGATAGTCTCTTTGATGGCAGATAATGATAAAAAAAGCTGGCATGAATTAATAAAGAAAGTGGAAGATACTGGTGCTCATGGTTTTGAATTGAATTTCGGATGTCCTCATGGAATGACTGAACGCGGAATGGGCGCTGCAGTTGGTCAAGACCCTGAAATTGCTAAGATGGTTGTTGAATGGGTGATGGAAGTTGCAACAATTCCTGTCATCACCAAACTCACACCCAATGTACACTCTGTTGTTCCAACCGGAAGAGCATGCGTTGAAGCGGGAACAAATGCATTGTCCTTAATTAATACCATTCAATCAGTAACAGGTATTGATCTTGATACATTGGTGCCAAATCCATTTGTTGCAGGCAAAAGTGTATTTGGCGGATATTGCGGTCCAGCAGTTAAACCCATCGCCTTGAAAATGCTGACAACTATTGCTCAGGATCCGGTCACATCAAAAGTTCCTATTTCAGGAATTGGCGGAGTTAGTACATGGAAGGATGCAGTAGAATTTTTGCTGCTCGGTGCAAGCAATGTGCAGGTTTGTACAGCTGTCATGAAACATGGTTTCAGGATCGTAGAAGATATGTGTGAAGGCTTAAATAACTGGATGGATGAAAAAGGTTATGCAACACTCAATGATTTCATCGGAAAGAGTGTGGAAAAGATCACTCATTGGGAAGATCTTGATATCAATTATCATATCATAGCCAATATCAATCAGGATAAATGCATTCACTGTGGCTTGTGCTATATAGCTTGCGAAGACACATCCCATCAATCCATAAATCTCGAATACGGTAAACCCTACAATACTTATTCTATCAAGGAAGATGAATGTGTGGGTTGCAATTTATGTAAACTGGTTTGCCCTGTTGACAATTGTATCTCAATGGTTGAAAAACGCAAGGGAGATGAATATTTGAACTGGAAAGACTATCAGCGATTGGGTTTGCCATTGAATGATCATTAAAATATTTGAAAATGGAATCGGAAAGACCTACAAACTGTACTGAAAATATTTTAGCCCTGATAAAAATCATTGTTTTATCGAATCTCTTTTGTAAACTTACAGTATAACTAACACGAATGCATATGAAACAATATCATATTATTTCACGAATTTCAATTTACTCATTGGCTGTTATTTTAATTGTTTTTGGAACATTCCATTTTCTTAAACCCCATGATCTTGTAATTTATATTCCGCTTTCTGTCCCTGGTGGAATTATCTGGACCTATTTGGTAGGAGCAGCATTTATACTTGTTGGCATTTCATTTATAACTAACAAATTTGTAAAGTTTGCAGCTTATTTGTTGGCAGCATTACTTACATTTTTTGTTTTCGCGATTCATCTTCCTAATGCTTTATATGCCGGTGACAGTGACATGAGATCACTTGCATTTATTAATTTCATAAAAGATGGAGCCATTGCATGTTTCGCATTGCATATTGCAGCAGGAGCACACCATCAGCATTTGCATCTGGAAGAATCCGATTAGCGATATTCTTTTCGTTATTTATAAAATAAAAAATGGAGAAGTAATGCTTTATAACATTTCCTCCTCCATTTAAAAAAATACTTTTCACTAAAGTGAACAGGTATTAAATATAAAATACAGTAAATTAATATTTAAATACTTTCCCATTCACCATAACTTCCTGAGTTTTTTCATCAAATGTTGCTTTGTATCCAGTTCTTACAGCAGCATTTGTCATAATAGTAGCGATAGAATGGCTATACCCTGCTTCCACGGGTGCATGAGGTTGTTTTCTGCTTCTAACAGATTCCATCCAATTACGTACATGATTCGATGTAAGCATATCTCCACCTGTATTTGCTGATGCTACCACTTTCTCACTAATCTCGGACAAGCTAAGTTCTGGAAGCAAATTTGCTTTCATATTCATGGCAGCAGCTTCTTTTTCACGTAATCCTCCTTTTGGAGAAATTTTATTAGTGATCAAATTCAATTCGCCACCATTGGCATAATAAATCTCAGAAGGATTTTCATCGCCATTGTGCATGCGTGAAGAGAATATTACCTGAAAATCTGAATTTGTTTTTTCATCAGCATAATCAAATACTGCAGTAGTAGTATCCCAGTTTTGTCTGCCGTCTTTCCAAACGTACACACCACCATTTGCAACAACACTTTTAGGATGTTTCAATTGAGTGAACCAATGCACCGTATCGATCTGATGACTCATCCATTGTCCCGGCATACCAGATGAATAAGGCCAGAATAAACGAAACTCTAAATATTTTCTAGGATCAAAATTTTCATATGGACGATTCATTAAAAATCTTTTCCAGTCAACATCTTCTTCCTTCAATTGTGATACCAATGCTGGTCTGCGCCATCTTCCCGGCTGATTTACATTCCATGTTAATTCAACCATCGTAATATTTCCGAATTTTCCTGATTGAACAAAATCTGCTGCTGCCTGATAATTATTTCCACTTCTTCTTTGAGATCCAATTTGAATAATTTTATCTGATGCTTTAATGGCTTTCAATGCAGCACGGTTGTCTTCCATTGTTTCTGCAAATGGCTTTTCTACATAGGCATCACAATTTCCCTTCACAGCTTCAATAGCGTGTAATGCATGTTGAAAATCGGCAGTACTGATAAATACAGCATCCACCGTTTTTGAATTATATAATTCTTCATTGTTTTTGAACGCTGTAATATCATGCTGCATTTTATCTTTCCAAACAGCAGCGCCATCTTCTCTCCTTTTTTTCCATATATCCGAAACTGCCACCACATCAAAATTCAATTCCTTATAATGATTCATAAAAGCGGGAATATGCGAGCTTCTGTGTCTGTCCGAAAAGCCTACCACACCTACTCTTACGCGATCATTCGATCCGATGATCTTATTATAGCTGCTGGCAGTAAACCCAACCCTGCTCAACATGATGCCTGCACCAGCCATAGCAGATTCTTTAATAAATGAACGTCTTGATTTTCTCATACTGTAATATTTATTTTGATTAATTTTTTTGCTTTCAACATTCGTTATGCTATTCGTCATTTCAACTCAAGGATCTTTATACTTCTGAAAGAAACATTGTTACCATGATCCTGTAACAAGATATGCCCTTTCTCTGCCATTCCGAAATTAGGCCAATGTTCATATTTACTCTTCGCAACCAATGCTAAATAATATTGAGATCCTCGTTTATAATCTAACATCTTCCACCCGTTCAGCCAATGTTCGACTGTATTGTCGGGGCGTACAACGATCATTCCTTTATTCCATTCACCTATTTTTTTTCTTGCCCTAGAATTTTTAACTGAGGGAATCATATCATACAATGAAGCTTCTGTTCTGTTACCGATACTTCCTAATTTTGCATCGGGATGCAAATCATCATCCAATATTTGATATTCCAATCCAATCGCCGAACCTGTATTGTGTTCATTTTCAGTTACAAAGTATTTTACGCCGCTATTGGCACCTGGTGTTAATTTAAAATCGAATTGAACAACAAAAGCCCTATATTCTTTTGCAGTAATAATATCTCCGCCATTTGCAGATTCATTTCCCTGAGCACCCAACACACTTAACACACCATCTTTGATCTCCCAACCTTTATCCGGAAAATGATCTTTATATACACCTCGCCAGCCATTCGTTGTTTTTCCATCCCACAATAATTTCACACCATTATTGGTCTCCTGTTGTGATATATTATTAGGTATAAAATTCATCACAAAAATATTATCTAAAGGCGATGGCTTTAGATTCTTTGTTTGAATTCGGATATTTTTAAAGTAGACTTTCTTTCCAGCATCTTCAGGCTTAGTTATCTGATGAACCTGTAATGCGATGAAACCTCTTGCTGTCATATCATCTACAACATTCGCTGCTGGCTTATCATTCAAAAATGTTCTGATTGAATTACTGACGCATTCGACCCTGCCTTTATTCCATTGACCTATTTTGAATAATGGTTTTGCTGCTTCATTATAATCCATAGTATATAACCAATCTCTTCTTGCCTCATCATATATTCCTGCAGTCCATGCTCGGCTAGACGGATCGATCTCATATTGATACCCATGCACTCTCCCATTCATGTAATCTGGCTTGCTTTCACTTCTGACCTGTACACCCGAATTCATCTCGGTCTCATTTACCCTAAATTCAAATTCCAAAATAAAATCACCAAATGTCTTTTCAGTTGCAAGAAAAGAATTGGGAGAACCTACTACTGTTGTGCCAACGATCATTCCATCTTTGGCTTCATACTGTGCATTTCCATTGATGAGTTTCCAACCTTTCAGGTCTTTGCCATTGAATAAATTTTCCCATTGCTGATTTTGTTGAGCCTTCGAACTTAAAGAAAGCATAACAACAATAACAAAACTCAGGATCTTCTTAAACATATAATTTGTATAATATAATTAATATCAACTTAGTTTGAAACTTTGATCAGACTCACTCCATGAGGGGCAACTTTAACAGAATAATTATTTACAAAACTGCCTTTATTTTTCTGTCGCCATAAGTCCCTTACTTTTTGATTTTTTTGCAAGGAAAGGTCAGACCAATTAATTGAAATTGTTTGGAATTGATCATTCAAATTAAATATACCTACTGCATGGCTTCCGTCTTCCAATTCTTTCATCCAAACCTGATAATTCTCGGTCTTTATCATTTGTTTTGCTTCCTTGCCCAATAGATCTTGATTCACTGCTATCACTTCATCATTGGTCAACAAACTCAAAGTAAAATCATCCATTTTACTGATGTCGCATCCAATCAATAAAGGCGCTGCAAGCAAACTCCATAAACTGATATGTGTATATTGCTCATCGGGTGTAAGTCTTGTGGGGTGAAGGTTTTCGCCCCAACCAACCATTCCTACGATCAACATATCCGGATCACTCCATCTTCCCGGTTTAGTATATTGGTACTGCTCTGTCTGACTGAAACCTATACTACTTAAACTTGCCCATGTATCTTCAATGTCACCTGTCGTCCGCCAGCAATTACCATCAACCATATGCCCCCATTGCCAAACTTTTTTCATACCGTACTGACATAAACTGTACACAATATCTCTCGGCTGTTTTCGCAATGCATCACGCATGAACATATACGGTATTTGATAAGCTCCTAATGTTGTATCTTTTCCTGCAATGTTTTCATAACTGCACCAATCATATTTCAAATAATCTATTCCCCATTTATTATAGGAGTTTGCATCATTCATTTCATATTGATACGAACCAAGATAACCTCCACAGGTCAATGGGCCGGGAGAAGAATAAATCCCCAACTTCAATCCATTACCATGGAGCCAGTCACTCAATAATTTCATATTAGGAAACTTATTATTGCTAAGAACATTCCCGTCTGCATCACGTTTGGGTTGCTCCCATCCGTCATCAATATTCATATAAGTCCAGCCATGATCGATCAATCCTTTATCGATCAATGCCTGAGCACTAGCTTTTACCTTTTCAGTACTTACGCTCAAGCCCCAGCAGTTCCAGCTGTTCCATCCCATGGGTGGGGTCAATGCTAAAATGTCCCCAACTTTGATCGTGAAATCCCTTTCTGTTTTCCCTTTTGCATTACTGACAATCACTTTCATTTTATAACTGCCCCTTTCAGATAGAGAACCTGTTATAATACCCGTTTTACTATCAAACAATAAGCCTTTTGGTAAATTATTTACGGCATATTTTAAAGGCTTTCCTCCTGTTGCTGCTATTTTATATAAAACAGGCGAGGCTGGTCTTACACCAAATATTTTGGCAGCATTGATCTTTGGAAATGCAGATACAGCAGGCGTTAGGATATAAGGCACAGTTTTATTGACCAGAATTGTTTTTCCGGTATGCTGTTCTTTAAAGACTGTTGAAACATACAATCTTTGACCGTCTTTATTCTTGATATTCATTGTGAATACCTGATTGGGGTCCAATGAAATATCTTTTATAATTTTTTCGACAGCACTGTCGTTTTCAGAATTCACTAAGTTGATGGTAAGCTTTCCTAAAATTTTTAATTGTATTTTATTTTCAAGAGATATTATATTTTGCTTGGTAGCTGTTGTGACATTCATTTTTACACCATCAATTATATCCATCATGCTTATGTAAGGAGTAGCGCCATAAATACCACCACCGCCACCGCCATCATATACTCTAACTGCCAATACATTTTCGGCATCCCATTTTAATGCAGGATCCTTTGCTGAAATATGAAATTCACTATTGTAATTCCATGCCGAAAAATATCCTTCTTTATCATCTGCCATGCCACCTGTTTGCCCTATTTTAATTCCATTCAAATAAGCAGTACCGGCATCATCGATTTTAGCGAGATATACTCTTAATGAATCTTTCCAGTAAGAGTTATTTTTAAATGAAGAAGGCAGATTGAAATGAAAACGATACCAGGCATAACCATTATAATCTTTATAACCCTGGTGTTCCCATATGATATCGGTTTTAATGCTTCCCCACTGGGCATCATTGAAGTTCAGATTTTTCCAATCCGGATTATCCCCTACCATAAATTTTGCAGTAGGGAATTGAATGGTTTCCTGTGCAGATGCAGCGACCACTGCAAAAAACAAACTTAAAAACAATATTTTTTTCATACATCCTATTTTAAAAATTAACCTTTTTTTCTATTGAATCTGTAATTGAATCACTGTATCAATATCATCCTCTTTCATTCCATCTAAATAAATAAATAGGCCTTCGGGTTGTTGTTTAAAACGAACGGATTTTTTATCAGCAAATGCAGTTGCTTTTAAAACCTGTTGTTGTAAACCCGGAATAAAAATGTATCCGGCTCCATTGCTTTTAAACAGATGAACAAAGATATTTTTATCCTTTGCTGTAAGTACTCCCCAATCCTGCGTTGCAACAATATTGCCTCTTGTTCCATAAACTGTTTCACCATATTTTTCCATCCATTTACCAACAGCTTTTAATGTGTCGGTAAATTCCGGTTGAATGATCCCGTTTGGCATTGGCCCAATATTCAATAAAAAGTTTGCATTATTTCCTGCAGCATTAACCAAATATTGAACGACCTTTTTTACCGATTTATAATTGCGATCAGTGATATTAAAACCCCATGAGTCATTCATTGTTTCGCAGGTTTCCAAAGGCAATTGAGAAACAGCAGCGCCACCAAATCCTGTGGTATTACGCCCGGGTAGGTCTTTTTCAAACATTTGAAAATCTTCTCCCGCAATAGGCAATAAATGATGATTGTTACCGATCATACACTGCGGTTGCAATTGATGTATCAATTGATAAATTTCATTATAATGCCAATCCACTTTTGATTTCCCGCTTTTATCAACATCATTCTCTAATTGATCCCAATGCCCGTCAAACCAAATACCTGATACTTGTCCATAATTCGTAAGTAATTCAGTTAACTGCGCTTTCATGAATACGATATAATGATCCCAGTCACTTTTGGCAGTTCGTCCAGTGCCCTTACCCGTTCTTCCTGTCTCATATTGATAGTCGGACCGATACCAATCCAATAAAGAATAATAAAAAACTATTTTAATGCCCTGCAGGTGGCATTCATCTGCCATCTGTTTTACAATATCCTTTCCATAAGCAGTGTTCGTTATTTTCCAGTCCGATTGTTTAGTATCCCAATTACTAAACCCATCATGATGCCTTGTAATTAAAGTGATGTATTTCATGCCTGCGCTCTTTGCAGCAGCCACCCACTTTTTTGCATCAAAATCTACAGGATTAAAAATGTGAAGCAATCTTGCATATTCGTCCACATGGATATTCCTGTTATTCATTACCCATTCGCCGTTGCCCAGAACACTGGAGGCCCCCCAATGAATGAACATGCCGAATTTCATGTCCTGAAAGGCATTGCGTTGCTTTAGATTTTCCGCAGTTGGCGTGTAAGATTGTGACGCAGCGCTTAAGTATCCCAAAAAAAGGATAATAATGACCACTAGTTGCTTTTTCATGACAGGCTTTTAAAATCGTTTTCAATATTTCTATGCGATCTTAAAAATACTTATTGTTTGCAACATAGCAGCTAATAAATCTGAGTTTAAATCCATCATTTTTTAAACAGGACATAGCACACAATAACTACAGCAAATTACCTGTCAAACCATTTCTTAAAAGCAGGCGCTTTTTCTCTACTGATATCCAGTTCCATTTTTAAAGGCGATTTCAGCAAAACGGTGAGTTTTTGATTATCCTGAGGTTTTACGCTTTGAATAGAGTCAATATGTATAATGCTTTGGCGATTGGCCCTGTAAAATATTTTAGGGTCTAGCAGGTCTTCAATATCTTCTAAAGTTGCAAAGTCAAGGATATATTTATCGCCTGAAAAAGTACAGAGATAATTAAGATTTTCTCTTATAAAACAGGCAATTTCTTTTGTTGAAACCGGTATCCAGTTATTCCTGAAATGAACTATGAATTTTTCCTTGAAATGGGGCAACTGAACATTGGCAATATTTGAAATTAACTGAGAAATATCAACCGGTAATTTTGTTTTTTGCTGAATGATTGAGCGGGATTTATCGATCGCTTTTTTAAGGTCAGCATCATCGATCGGCTTTAGTAAATAGTCGATGCCATTAACTTTAAACGCTCTTACAGCATATTCATCGTAAGCGGTAGTGAAAATTACCGGGCACTGCAATTTAAATTCATCAAAAAGGTCAAAACTTACACCATCGCTTAATTGTATGTCCATGAATAGTAGGTCAGGTTCGGCATTTTCCATAAACCATTTCTTTGCAGTTTTTAAACTTGGCAAAATTTGCAGCACATTGACATCATTGGATACCTGTTTTATTTTACTCAGTAATTCCTTTGCTATCAGGCTCTCGTCTTCGATGATAACAGCGTTCATATCAACGGAATTTTAACGGTGAAAAAATGTTCGGTCTCGTCAATGGCCAATGGCTTCTCTGACAAATAATGATACAAAGAAATGAGATTATCCAATCCCTGCTTATTACTGGTTTCAACAAACTTTTTCCTTTGCAGGTTGTTTCTTACAACCAGATAATCGTCTTCAGTATAGATATCGATCTTCAATGGTGTTTCGCTATCAACAATATTATGTTTGATCGAATTCTCCACCAGATTCTGTAAGGTAACAGGAACAATTTTTTTATGATTGAATAATTCATCTACTTGTATATTTACCTGTAAACCTTCTTCAAACCTAGTTTTTTGCAATTGAATAAAAGTTTGAATGAAGCGGATCTCATCTTTAAGATCGATCAGTTCTTCGTCCTTACTTTGCAGGATATAACGATAGATCTTACTCATCCCATCCAAGAATTTAATCGCTGACTTTTGATCCACCCGTATCAGACTGCTTAAAGAAGTAAGTGAGTTAAATAAGAAGTGCGGGTTCAAATGTTGCTTCAAATTTTCATACTGCACTCTTGATTTCTCTTTACCCAATGCATATGTTTTAGTTTCAAGAGTCAATATTTGTTTTTGTTGTTTCATTCTGAAACGATAAAAAAAGTATAATCCTGTTGCTATCAGCAAAATGACAAAAACGATAAACCACCATTTCTTATAAAATGGGGTCTTTATAAAAAAAGGTATCGATGAATAATGTTCATTCCACTCACCTCTGAGCGTGGTTGTCTTTACTTTAAAAACATAATCTCCTCCGGGAATATTTGTATAGCTAACTGCTTTTCTGTTTCCACAATAAGTCCAGCCGGTATCAAACCCTTCCAACTTGTATGCAAACTGATACATTTCCGGTCTGCTGAAATCGATTGCTGCAAATTCAAAATAAAAAGAATTCTCACCTGGCTCCAGCAGAACTTTTTTATTTTTCTGTATCTCTTCCTGAAAGTGTTTGTCGATCGAATTTACTGCCATAATAGTGATGGCCAATGATTGTTCCTTTGCTGATGCTTCTGTTGCAAATGGATCACATTCATAATAACCTCCCTGTGCCATCAACCATAACTTGTTGTTACAGGAATTAACTAAACGCATGATCTCCCCCGGATGATTGATCCCGTCACGCATACCATAATTAAGCACTTTTGACCTTTTTTCATCGATCATACAAACAGCATAAATGCTTGACTCGGTACCCCATATTTTCCCCTCGCTGTCTTCAGCAAGTCCCACTACAAATTCTGAATGAAGACCATTTTCTGTTGTAAATGACCTTACATATTCAGGAACCGGGGTTTTACAATTTATTTTTACAAGACCGGATTTAGTGGATATCCATAAAAAACCTTTGCGATCCGTAAAAAGGTCAAATACTTTCTGTTCATATAAACCATTTAAGATCGAATTGATAGCTTTTGCAGATTGAATAGCATTTGTTTTTAGGTCGTAGTAACTGATATAACCACGATTACTCGAGAACCAAACCCTTCCATTATTATCACTGGCAACAGATGAGATCAGGTTTGTGGGAAGATGATGAGAGCCAGCTTCATCAGAACTGAATTGCGTATATTTTTTAGTTGCTTTATCATAAAAGAACATCCCGTTTCTTATAGTACCAAACCAGAGATTTCCGCTGATATCAATAGTTTCATCAGAAAAGTTATTGGATGTATTCTTCTGATATAATATTGGTTGAAAAGGTTTTATCAGTCGCCCGTTTTTTTGATCATATTGATAGATATAATCTCTTGACAGTACCCATATTAAACCATCTTTGTCTTTTTTAATTCTCTCGATCGCGCTCACATTTTCCTCTCCTTTCATTATTTCAATTGGCAATGAAGAATGCGTGTCATTATTTTTATTGAACACCTGCAGACCATCTGTGAAATTGGTGGCGATCAATCTCAGATCATCATTATCAAATACATCCACCAACTCATAAAACATCTGATTGTCTGAATGTTTTACCGGAAAAGAATGAAACTGAAATTTATAATCAGGGATCTGGATCTTCATCAGCCCTGTTTCATTCAAAGCCCAAATATTTTTGTCTTTATCAAATAATATTTTCGTCCAAAGCCAGGCAGGGATATTTTTAAATTGAGGGTTATTGCTGTATGAAACAAATCTATGCGTGTTGCTGTTAAATGATAAAAAACCTTTATCCGCACATGCCACTAATATCTCAGAATCATTTTTGGGGATGATGGAATGAAATATATTGAAAGTGTATTCATTCGGATGTTGCAGATCGAATTTAAAAATCTCAAACTTTCCTGTTCGCAGATCGTATGATGACAAACCACCACCCCATGCAGCGATCCATAATTTGTTTTGCATACGGATGATGTGTCGGTAATTATCATTTCGGAATTCATTGGAACCGATGGGAGGCCTCTTACTGATCTGTTTCATGTTCCCGGTGATCCGGTTGAAAGTATACAAACCATCGGGCGTTGCTAACCAAAATAACTTGTTTTCATCCTCATAGATACATAATACACGATTATAGAATTTTTTGATCTCAGGTGAAAAATAAGTATCGGTTTCGGGAACAACATTAAATACTTCGGTATTATAAGTATCGATGTTCACTTTTACCAATCCGGTCCTTGTTATACCCAGCCATAAGTTATTGTCTTTATCAAAAAATATAGATTCAACCCCTCCCGGTTTTTCCAATGAACTTTGCTTCGGGAATTTCAAATTGATATTGGTAAAAATTGCATTTAACGGGTTAAATCTTGCCAAGCTACCATCTGCCAATGCCAACCATATATTCCCTGTTTTATCTTCTGCCATTTTAGAAATACTGTTAGAAAACCCGGGCAGATTGGTAAATGTTTTAAAGCTATTACCGTCAAATCTCACTAAGCCTTCAAAAGAAGCTATCCACATATACCCGTCAGCACCCTGTAAAACATCAGAAACGCTTTTTGTACTGATACCGTTTATCTCATTATAGGGCGTTACAATAAACTCTGCAGTTGATTGTGCATCAGCAATAAAGAATATTGCCTTTAAAAAAATCACTATCAGTATTTTTTTGACCATACCCTATACGAAAATTGGTTTGCTTTAATATTAAGCAAACCAATTTAGCAAATTAAATCTCTTGAAGAAAATACAATATTTAAACTGTGTCAAAAACCAATTGAAGCGTAGGAGAAGCAGATTAAACTGTCTTATGCTTTACTCATGGAATTCTTCATGATATGCATCACTTCTATACTGCCTGTAAGCCAGGCATCAGCAATATCAGGTGTCCAGTCATTTTCCAACCCTTTTTCTAAGGTCCATAATAAGGCAGATCGGATCATTTCATAATGCTGTGGTAGTATACCGTAACCGGCATAAGTTGCTGCAACTAATCGTATATCATCTTCCAGATCATTGATCCTGTCTAAACGGGTGATGATGGTACTCAAAAAATCGAATAATAACTTGGATTGTCTTTCCAGTGAAAATTTAAAGATAGATTTCAGTGATGGATTCTTAAGGATCAAATGACTGTAAAACAGGTCTCCCACCGCTTTTGGTTCTACCTGTCTGAAATTTCTCCAGCTGTTCTTTACTAATGTGATTTGTTGGGGAGTCATATTGTTTTATTTCATTTCACATAATTCTTTAAAAAATTATTGTCCCGCTATTGAAAGCAGGACAATAAAGTTATTCATAGGTTAATTATATAACTACATTTCTATGCAAAATATTGCACTACCGTAAACTCATTTTAAGCGCGGGCAATTTTTTGGCTTTTGCATATTGTTCATTGTATTTGATCAACTCTCTGTTCTCGGTATTGTAATATGCAGAAAAATAAATAACCATCCCTGCGATGATATACGTGCAGAGGATTATTTTACTAAGTGTATTAAAATTCATTCCTCTTTGTACAAATGCTGTTTGCGATTTCATGGTTTTTATAAATTATGATGTAAATCTGCAATCCTGCTTTCATCAAAAAAAGTTTAACTGGTTCAAGCGCGGCATAAAAAAATTAAAGCGTAGTAAAATAGGAATGGAGTGAACCGCCGATTTACTGTTTGAACGATTCTCATAAAGTAGGGGGCTTTGAGATTGCCTGTATTTGATGGCAGAGCGGAGCTGTAAGAACTGATGCCAAAACAGCTCCGTACCCATCAAAAAAGCAGCTTTAATTCAGTTTTATGAAAGTTTTATTTCCACATCTTAACAAATGCCTCTTTTTCGCTTTACTGAATCATTATCTTTACCCGAATAAAACGCTTGTATATGTTGAAAGTAGGAGTATTTGGTGTAGGTCATTTGGGCAAATTTCATCTGAATAACTGGAAAGAAATCGAGGGTGTTAAGCTGGTTGGTTTTTTTGATCCCAATAATGATGCTGCCAAACAAGTTACTGCCGAATATGGTTTGAAACGATATATGGATGAAGATAAACTGATGGATGCCTGCGATATCATTGATGTGGTTGTTCCAACCGATCATCATTTTGAAGTTTGTATGGCTGCCGTAAGAAAAGGTAAACATGTATTTGTTGAAAAACCTTTGACCAATACCATTGAAGAAGCCAAGCAGTTGGTGAATATGATCAAGGAAGCCAATGTAAAATTTCAGGTAGGGCATGTTGAAAGATTTAATCCCGCATATCTGGCCATCAAGGATATGAACCTGAATCCTATGTTCATTGAAGTGCATCGTTTGGCACAATTTAATCCTCGTGGAACAGAAGTAAGTGTGATACTGGATCTGATGATACATGATATTGATATCATTTTAAGTTTGATCAAAAGTGACGTGAAAAATATTCTGGCAAGTGGTGTTGCTGTGATGACCGATACACCGGATATTGCCAACGTTCGAATTGAATTCAATAACGGATGTGTAGCTAATTTGACCAGCAGCCGTATCAGCATGAAAAAGATGCGTAAGATGCGATTGTTCCAGAAAGATGCTTATTTAGGGATCGATTTCTTACAAAAGAAAACAGAGATCATCAAACTGAAACAAACGGATGATACAAATGTTTTCTCTTTCGATATAGAAACACCACATGGCAAAAAAACAATTGCAGTAGCCAATCCGGAGATACTTCCCGCAAATGCAATTAAATTAGAACTGGAAAGTTTTGTAAATGCCATCAATAATAATACGGCAACGGTTGTCAGCGAAATTGATGGCCTTTTAGCTATGGAAGTAGCACATCAGATCCTGGAGAAAATAAACAGCACCAGTATCCTTGTTTAAATTGTAGAAAACAACTATTCTCCTTCCAGTAAATGAATCAGCAGTTGAAAAGATCATTAGATATTATTTTCTCAGTAACGGCATTGATACTATTGTCGCCGGTATTGCTCATCATTGCAATCATCACCATACTGTCTTCCAAAGGATCGATCATTTATAAACAGGAACGGATCGGATACCGTGAAAAACCTTTCACCATTTACAAATTCAGAAGCATGTATGCTGATGCTGAAAAGAATGGCCCTGCCCTATCCAGCGACAATGATATTCGTATCACTGCATGGGGTAAGTTCATGCGTACATGGCGAATGGATGAATTACCTCAATTGTGGAATATCCTGATCGGTGATATGAGTTTGGTTGGACCAAGGCCTGAAAGAAAGTTTTATATTGATCAGGTGATCAAACAATCACCGCAATACAACGACCTGTTGAAAGTAAAGCCGGGATTGACTTCCTGGGGGATGGTTAAATTCGGATATGCTTCTTCGGTAGATGAAATGATCCAGAGAATGGAATATGATCTGAAGTATATTGAGAATACTTCCATGCTGCTAGACTTCAGAATTATCCTGCATACTTTTAGTCTGGTAGTATCCGGTAAAGGAAAATAGCTTTTTATTTCACGATTTTTTTTCGAATTACACGAAATGATATTTTCCAATTAAGTTGTTTCATAAAATTTAGTTTTTTAGTTGCTAATTTTAATACTCCCTAATTCGTGTAATTTGATTGAATTAGTGTAATCAATTAAAATGTCTTTTCAGCAAATACATATCATATCATCCTCGCAGATTGACAAAAGCAAATGGAATGATCGTATCAATAAAAGCAGCAATGGGCTTATTTATGCCAACAGCTTTTATCTGGATGCCATGACCGATCATTGGCATGGGCTAATTATTGGTGACTACGAGTCCGTAATGCCATTACCCTGGAGAAAAAAATATGGGATCAGGTATTTGTATACGCCGGCTTTCATGCAACAATTGGGATTGATTGGTACTGAATCAGTTGATGTTAATACCGTAATACAAGAGCTGTATTTATTCGCAGGATATGGCGACTACCTTTTCAATTTTACAAATAACAGTATGGAAACTTCAATTACTGTAAAAAATTGTAACAATTATATTCTTGATTTTTCTATAGGTTATGAATCCATCAACAGTAATTATAAAACAAACCTGCTCAGAAATTTAAATAAGTCTCAGTCAGAGATTTTACAATATTCCACTTCAGAAAATATTCTTGCGGCTATAGACATGCATCAGCAATTACAATCTCAAAATATTTCGCATGTTAGCATTGCAGATTATGATCGGTTCAAAAAGTTAGCCTTGCTGTTACATGCACAAAATCAATGTATCATCAGAGAAGTGAAAAATAATAGTGGTCAAATTTTGTCTGCTGCATTATTATTGAAAGATGATCGCCGCATATATAATATCATCAATGCAACAACCGAAGCCGGTAAAAATACAAATGCCAATCACTTTTTAATGGATCAGATCATCAAAGAATTTGCTGGGCAAGCTCTTTTATTCGATTTTGAAGGCAGTAATATTCCCGGTGTCAAAAACTTTTATGAAATGTTCGGAACCCTTAACCAGCCTTATTTTCACTGGCATTTTAATAAATTACCCTGGCCATTGAGATTACTAAAGTCCTGACCTTTCTTCCAATATCTTTTCGGCCATCAACAGATCTATTGGCCTTGTTATTTTAATATTGCTGTATTCACCTTCAATTAAAAATATCGGTTTGCCGGAGGCTTCCACAACTGTTGCCTCATCAGTGAAAGAAGCGTCATATACTTGCTGAAATGCTGGTAAAAGAATTTCGCTCTTAAATGTTTGAGGTGTTTGAATGATGCGCACTCTGTTTCTGTCGGCCACAAAATTTTTCTCCCCTTCAATAATTCTGATACTGTCTGTTGCAGCAACAGCAGGGATCGCTGATCCTTTTACCAATGCCTGTTCATAACAGCTTCTTATCAATTCCTTACTCACCAAACATCGTACGCCATCATGTACAAACACAATAGAATTTTCTTTGATCATATTCAATCCGTTCTGAACTGAATGAAATCTCGTTTCCCCGCCTCTGGTGATCTGAATTCGGTGGCTATCTTTAAATAATCTCTTTAATGCCTCTCCTGCTTCCAAATGCTCTTCAGGTAATACTAAAATAATCTCGAGATCATCATAGGCCGATAGAAAAGCATCTGCACTATACCACAGTAATGGGTTCCCCTGCAACAATAAAAATTGCTTAGGAGTCTTTACTCCCATTCTTATCCCGCTCCCGCCCGCAACAATTACTGCAATCTTTTTCATTTCTGTAAAAATAAAGTCTTGTAACTGAAAAACACTACATTTACTTTCAATTAAAGTTGAGACATTGCTTCCCGATTATCCAAATAAGATTTTTTCCGATAAACGAACCAGCTATATTCTATTGCTGTTAACTCTTGCTATAGATACTCCCCGTTATTAGTTTTTTCATTTGATTTATCAGTTGCCGCTTTAGATAAGTATCTGCCCGTGGCCATTGATTCTTTAAGTGAAATGATCGTTCCAATGGAAGCCCTAGTGGGCAGCATTGTAGCTTTTATACCTGCGACCACACAAAAATAACCACTCTATTAATTTAAAAAATATAATACTAAATACCATGGCAAAGAAAATAGTAACAAAACGTTCCTGGGCCGAACCATTTAAAATAAAAATGGTAGAACTGCTTAAAATGACAACACCCGAACATCGGCTGAAAGCCATATCATCTGCAGGTTATAATACTTTCTTATTAAGATCTGAAGACGTGTACATCGATCTGTTGACCGATAGCGGCACCAATGCCATGAGCGACAGGCAATGGGCCGGTCTCATGCTTGGCGATGAAGCTTATGCAGGCAGCAGGAATTATTATCACCTCGAAACAGCTGTTAAGAAATTCTATGGCTATAAATATTTAGTACCTACACATCAGGGACGCGGTGCTGAAAATATTTTATCTAAATGTTTAATTAAAGAGGGTGATATCATTCCCGGTAATATGTATTTCACAACAACCCGTTTGCACCAGGAATTAGCCGGTGGCATTTTTGAAGATGTAATCATTGATGAAGCACACGATTCAACCAATCTACACCCATTCAAAGGGAATATTGACCTGAACAAAGTGGAAGCCCTCATTAAAAAACATGGTGCTTCTAAGATCCCCTATATCTGTGTTGCTACTACCGTAAACATGGCAGGCGGTCAACCCATTTCACTGGAAAATTTAAAAGCACTGAGAAAGCTTACATTAAAACATGGCATCAAGATCATACTTGACATGACCCGTGTTGCAGAGAATGCCTACTTTATTCAGCAAAGAGAAAAAGGATATGCCAATAAATCAATTGCTGCCATTGTAAAAGAAACATGCTCTTTAACAGATGGTGCCACCATGAGTGCCAAAAAAGATGCATTGGTCAATATCGGCGGTTTCTTAGCAGTGAATGATAAAAAGGTTTTTGAAGAAGCCAGGAATATGGTGGTGATCTATGAAGGACTGCATACCTACGGAGGTCTTGCGGGGCGTGACTTAGAAGCGATGGCCATTGGTATTGAGGAATCTTTGAGTGATGATCATATGGCTGCAAGAGTAGGCCAGGTAATTTATCTCGGCGAAAAATTAATAGATGCAGGCATACCGATCGTGCAACCCATCGGCGGACATGGTATTTTTATTGATGCCAAGAGATTTTTACCGCATGTAAAACAAGCCCAGTTCCCTGCACAAGCTTTAGCCGCTGCTATTTATACCGATTCGGGAGTTAGAACAATGGAACGCGGCGTTGTGTCTGCCGGCAGAAAAGCAAATGGTGAAAATTATTTTCCTAAACTGGAATTGGTAAGATTGACCATTCCGCGTCGTGTGTATACCCAGGCACATATGGATGTGATCACTGAATCTATTGAACATGTTTACAGCATCAGAAAAAAGATAAAAGGATTACAGATGGTGTACGAACCAAAATATTTACGGTTCTTTCAGGCGAGATTTAAACCTCTTTAATAGAACGCGAATAATACAAATGAAACGGATTTGTACTGATAGTGTAAAGGTTGCCAACTTTATGAAAGTTGGCAACCTTTTTTATTTACCCAAGTTTGAGTGATTATTAAATGTGTCGTAGCAGTAAAAAAACAAACTATCCGCTGGTGGACTGTCCTAACAACAATACATAAAAATTAATGCTAAGTAGCTGATTATCAATTTGCATATTTTTTTGGAATTACATATAATAACGCCAACCTTTGTGTTAGTGGCGTGCTAAATGACCAAAAAAATCAAACACAATCTATCACAAGTATATTCAAATATTATCAAATAAAAGCAATGGAAAACAAATCGCTTACTAAAGCACTTATTGTAGGAATTTCCATTTTAATAGGATTGACCTCATTGGGTATTTTTATATTCAAAGGTCTAAAGACATTTAGTGACAAGGATCGTGTAGTAACAGTAAAAGGTCTTGCCGAAATGAATATAACTGCAACATCTGCATCAATATCTTTAAACTTTTCTTTTTCAGGAGACAATTTACCGGACATCATTAAGCAAACAGATTTGAAAAAAAAATCTATCATCAATTATTTATCAAGTATTGGATATGACAAAAATGATATTCAATTAAACAATATTGATATTATCGACAAACAAAAATATTTCGAAACCGAATGGCAAAATGGACAACAAGTAAAGGCCAAAATAGATAGATATACTACTACTCAAAGTTTGACAATACAGTCAAAAGACATTAAAGCCACAGAAGATAAATCTGCTCAAATAAAATTAGATCTAGTTAGTAAAGATTTAACCTCGATAGCTACAACCAATTATTCTTTTCCTGAATTAAACTCGATAAAACCAAAACTTATCGCTGAAAGCACTAAAAATGCAAGAATTGCAGGAGAACAGTTTGCTAATGATTCAAAAGCTGTATTAGGCAAGATAAAGACAGCCTCACAGGGACAAATTACAATTGCCGGAAAGTATCATTATGACGAAGATGGAGCTGCTGATAGTGAAAAGCCTAAAGAGCCTTATATTCAAAAAGCCAGAGTTGTAAGTACGATCGTGTTCTTTTTGGAATAGCCAAGCACTTTCACTAAGATTAGGTTTGGCGTTATCCAATTCAAATCAAAAAATAGAAACGCTCCATAAGTTGGTTTGTTTGCTTCATCCGTGTTCCATTCATTTATAAATACTCACTTCATTGATGCCCCTGCTGTTCCTCACACCGCGGTACATGCCTGCACTGTTCAACACCATCGCATGATTGCCTTTTGCATCCACACCTATCATGCCTCCTTCACCGCCGATATTTACTAATTTTTTACTGACCACTTCTGTCATGGCTTCTTGTAAGCTCAATCCTTTGTATTCCATCAAACAGCTTACATCGTAAGCAGCTACAGTGCGGATGAACATTTCTCCATGTCCGGTACAACTGATCGCACAGGTTTTATTGTTGGCATAAGTACCGCAACCTATTACCGGACTATCACCAATCCTTCCGTATTTTTTATTGGTCATACCTCCTGTACTGGTGGCTGCAGCAATGTTTCCATTGGCATCGCATGCAACTGCCCCAACGGTTCCGAATTTTTTATCTCGTAATAATTCTTCCAGATGATGATTGGTATGATCGAGCGAATAATTATCAGAATCACGGATCGCTTTCCACTGATCGTAACGGAATGCTGAATAAAAATATTCGTCAGGCTCTAATTTTATACCCTGTTTGATGGCAAAATCATTCGCCCCTTTTCCGCTTAAAAAAACATGATTACTGTTGCGCATCACTTCTGTGGCCAACATGATGGGGTTACGAACATTACGAACACCTGCAACTGCACCGGCACTCAGATCACTGCCATCCATGATAGCTGCATCCATTTCCTGAACACCCTTTTTTGTAAATACTGCGCCACGGCCAGCATTGAACAATACATTATCTTCTAAAATAACAATGGCAGCTTTAATGGCATTCACTGCAGTACCGCCCTGTTCCAATACACCGTAACCCGCATCCAGTGCAATTTGCAATGCATTAAAGTAAGCAGACTCCAGTTCGGCTGTCATATCTTCTTTTAATATAGTTCCCGCACCGCCATGTAATACCATTGAAAAATCTGACATGATATACGTCTTTGATCAGCTTGTAAATTAGCTAATAAAGCAACTTAGAATTTTGAATTAATTTTCGGAGATGCTGCAAATCATGCAAACAATCAAGAGATTTGTTAGAAGCTGATTAAAATAATGATGCCACGAATGCACGAATAAAATCAATTCGTGCATTCGTGGCAAACTATAACTGGTTTTTTATTTCAAAAGCAGCTTACACTCATCCAATAATTTTTCTTTGTCGATCGCAGCTGTTCCCACTTCTTCGCAAACTAATCCGCCGGCAATATTCGCCATCTCTGCGGCGAGCAACATGTTTTTTGTAGACGCATACACCAATGAAGCAACAGCAATAACCGTATCGCCTGCACCACTAACATCAGCAATATTGCGGATATGCGTAGGAATTATTTTTGATTGATCAGGTGACTGAAAGAATACACCCTGTTCAGACAAAGTGATAAAGGAGATCTGATGCTGCAATTTTTCCTGTAACAATGAATGTATTTCAGTTAAGGAATCTTGATCCACCACTTCGAGTAATAAATTCAAACCTTCTTTTACTTCTTTAAGATTGGGTTTGAATATGTCTACAGATCGATATGCAAAGAAATTCTTTCGTTTAGGATCTACCGCAGTAACCACATTATTTTGTTTGCACAATTCGATCAATTCGAAAATTGTTTTTTCTGTCAGCACCCCTTTGTTATAATCTTCAAATATCAGCACATCGGGTTTGCTGTTTGCAAACAATGATCTTACTTGTTTCACCAATTCATCTTCCTGTGTAACATGAATATCATTTGTAAGCTCTGCATCCAAACGCATCATTTGCTGATTGCGGCTGATGACACGTGTTTTATTGGTGGTGATCCTTTTGCCGGAAGCGATCAGATAATCGGTATTGATATGGTGTTTCCTGAATAATTCGGTCAGTTGTTTACCATCAGCATCATCACCTATCACCGACACAATAAAAGTTGTTGCACCCAATGCAACACTGTTCAGCGCTACGTTTCCGGCACCGCCAATTCGGTATTCCTTTTTATCTAATGCAACAACAGGCACGGGAGCTTCGGGTGAAATACGTTCTACATGTCCCCACCAATAAGTGTCTAACATTACATCTCCCACTACTGCAACTTTGAGTTGAGAGAACCCTGAAAAAAGTTGGTCGAAATTCATTACTGTTGCTTTGATTTATTTGCGACCGCAAGATAATACAAAGGAATTCCAATCAGCGTAATAATCAATCCCGGCCAGGTAAATTCAGGTTTATAAATGATCAGGAGTGTACAGAATGTAACGCCCATTAACATGTACATGATCGGCAGAACAGGATAGCCAAAAGCCTTGTAGGGTCTTTCAGCATCAGGTCTTTTCTTTCTTAGAATAAAGATGCCCAATATCGTGAGTACATAAAATATCACCACAATAAAGCTGACCATATCTAAGAGATCGCCATATTTTCCGCTTAAACAAAGCAATGCTGCTACCAGACATTGGATCCACAAACCAAATTCAGGAACTGAATTTTTGTTCAGTTCACCTGTCTTCTTAAAGAACAATCCGTCTTTTGCCATGGTATAATAAACTCTTGCACCTGCTAATATTAATCCGTTATTACAACCAAATGTTGATACCATGATCATCAAGGCAATTACCACTGTTCCTATATTTCCAAATATTACATGTGAGGCAGCAACTGCAACCCTGTCTTTTTCTGCTGATGCAATTTCCTGTAAGGGCAGCACGCCGGTATATACAATATTGGCAGATACATAGATCAAAGTAACTACCAGTGTACCCATGAATAGACTCAAGCCGATATTGCGTTGCGGATTCTTTATTTCGCCCGCAATGAAGGTTACATTGTTCCATGCATCACTGCTGAAGATAGAACCCACCATGGCCGCCGCAATGGCCCCCAGGGCAGCTGCTGTTGTATAAGATGCGATCGTTCCGTCTTTGGCCAAATGCTGCAGGTTCCAGGCATTGCTCCAATTGGCTTTCCATATGTCTCCTTTAAATGCAAAGAATCCAAAAATGATCAACCCGAACAAGCTCAGCAATTTGGTCAATGTGAATGTTGTTTGTATCATCTTCCCACCTTTCACACCTTTTGTATTGATAAAAGTTAGAATAACGATAATCGCTATAGATAGTAATTGTGCAGGAGATATTTTTAAAGAACCGATCGTAAATAATACAATGTCTTCACTCATTTGCGGGATCAGATAAGCAGTAAACTTTGAGAATGCAACACCTACAGCTGCAATGGTACCTGTTTGTATCACGGCGAAAAAACTCCATCCGTATAAAAATCCCACCAAAGGATTATACGCTTCTTTTAAATACACATATTGTCCTCCGGCCTTTGGGAACATGGCACTTAATTCCCCGTAACTCAACGCCGCGGTAAGTGTCATAAACCCGGTCAACAGCCAAACCACTATTAACCAGCCTGCGCTTCCAACATTTCGGACGATATCTGCACTAACGATGAAGATACCCGAACCGATCATGCTTCCGGCAACAACCATGGTAGCATCCAATAAACTGAGTGTAGGTTTAAATGATGTATTACTCATAAAAAAATCCCGCTGAGCATTTGGCTCAAGCGGGATGAAGATAATAAAAATGCTTTGAGAGTTTACTTTTTCTTCTTGTACAATTCGTTCAGGCCTTTCAGCATATCTGCGGTGATATTGTACACTGAATCCTTGTAATAGATCAGATCCGGAGAACCTGCGAATATGTATGAATAACCCTTGTCTTTATTGTAATCTTTTAAATAGTCTTCGATCTTCTTTTTAACGTCCTGTAATTTTTTTAAGGACTCATCCTGCATTTCCTGATCCATCATTTGCTTTCTGCTTTTCAGGTTCTTATCCATCTCAACTAATTCCTGTTGTCTGTTGGCAACTTCTGCCTGAGACAAAGTAGAACCTACTTTCTGTAAGTCCTGGTATTTGTTTCTGAAATTATTTTCCATGGAAGCCAATTCTCTTCCCAATTCCTGATCTTTTGAATTGAGGGTACTTCTCACATCTTTAAAATAATCGAATTGATTTTGTACAGAATCCATATCAAAATAGGCGATCCTGAAACCACTCGAAACTGCTGAGCTACTGGGTACAGTTGAAACATTCTTCTTAGAAGAGAAATGCAAATAAAATAATACCGCTACTGCAATTGCAAGCACAATATTTAATCCTAGTGTAAAATTTTTCATTCAGGGAGTTTAAGCCGACAAAAATAACGTCAAATAAAAAAAAGAAGTGTTAAAACCTGCAGCATTTATTAGGCAATATTTTGATACAGGCTTTTCTGCTTCGCCACAAGGGCAATGACATTAAGTTAAGGATTGTCACGCTGTCTAAAAGACTCCTTTGGAGAGGCTCTCGAAGAGTGATGAATAGAATGCTCGTTATAAAATCATGGTTCGAGTGCCTCACCATGACATCGTATTCCTTCACTTAATGACATTGCCCAAAGGAGTCAAATACAGATATCCGGATAAAAAAAAGCAGTAAGTTTTCACTTACTGCTCCTTATAATCATATTTAAAACCGTGTATTTAGCGATCACTATTCATCATCATCAAAACTCATCGCTTCACGGGTTGAAGTTAAAACTTCATATTCTTCCTTGCTTCCAACGATCATGTTCTCAAAATCACGCTGACCTGTACCTGCAGGGATCAGGTGACCTGTGATCACATTCTCTTTCAATCCCATCATATAATCGGCTTTACCGTTAATAGCGGCAGAGCTTAATACTTTGGTAGTTTCCTGGAATGATGCAGCAGAGATCCAGCTTTGTACACCCAGTGATGCTTTGGTGATACCCAACAATACAGGCGTTGCTGTTGCGGGTTTAGCATCGCGTACATCCACTAATTTTCTGTCTGATCTGCGAAGGATAGAATTCTCTTCTCTTAATTCACGTAGTGTAACGATCTGTCCGGCTTTGAACTTAGTGCTCTCACCTGATTCAGTTACCACTTTCTTATCGTAGATACGGTCATTCTCTTCAATAAAATCAAACCTGTCTTCCAGATCTTCTTCTAAGAATTTAGTATCACCGGCATCTACAATTTCAACCTTCTTCATCATCTGACGAACGATCACTTCAATGTGTTTATCATTGATCTTCACGCCCTGTAAACGATACACTTCCTGGATCTCATTCACAACATATTCCTGTACTGCAAAAGGTCCTTTGATAGAAAGAATATCAGCCGGAGCGATCTGACCATCAGATAATGGCGCACCTGCTTTTACAAAGTCACCATCCTGAACAAGGATCTGACGTGTTAACGGAACCAGATATTTCTTAACAGCACCATCTCTTGCTTCAACGATGATCTCTCTGTTACCACGCTTTACATTACCGAATGCAACCACACCATCAATTTCACAAACCACTGCTGGATTACCCGGATTTCTTGCTTCGAATAATTCTGTTACACGTGGCAAACCACCCGTGATATCTCTCAGTTTTCCTAATACACGCGGGATCTTCACCAATACCTGTCCTGCTCTTACATCATCTCCTTCTTCGATAGAGATATGGCTTCCTACAGGTAAGTTATATTGTCTGTGATCTTTTCCTTCAACAATAACTGTAGGGATCTTGGTCTTATCTTTTGATTCGATAACCACTTTCTCGCGGTGACCTGTTTGTTCATCAGCTTCATCACGATAAGTAAATCCTTCCAGGATATTATCGAACTTGATCTTACCATTCTGTTCTGCAACGATTACGTTGTTAAATGGATCCCAAGTACAGATCACTTCACCTTTTTTCACAACCTGTCCGTCTTTCACCTGTAATGTAGAACCGTAAGGAACGTTATTCGTGATCAATAAACGATCATTCTTCACATCCATTACTCTCACCTCACCGGTACGGCCGATTACGATATTTACTTTAGTTCCTTCATTGTTTGTTGTAGCAACAGTTCTTAAACCATCGAACTGAATGGTACCATCAAATCTTGCATGCAATGCAGATTCAATAGAAGAAGAACCCGCAACACCACCCACGTGGAATGTACGCAGGGTCAACTGTGTACCAGGTTCACCGATTGACTGTGCAGCAATGATACCCACTGCATCACCACGTTGTGCTAAGTATCCTGATGCTAAGTTTTTACCATAACATTTTACACAAACACCGCGTTTGCTTTCGCAGGTCAATACAGAACGGATCTCAACTGATTCAATTCCTGCATCTTCAATAGCAACAGCAGTTTCATGAGAGATCTCTTCACCGGCTTTGATAATTAATTCATCAGTTACCGGATTGAAAACATCATGCAATGAAGTACGACCTTCAATTCTATCTGATAATGGTTCAATAACATCTTCATTATCTTTTAATGCAGTTGTTGCAATACCACGTAATGTACCGCAATCATCTTCACCAATTACCACATCCTGTGATACGTCAACCAAACGACGGGTCAGGTAACCTGCATCCGCTGTTTTCAATGCCGTATCCGCCAAACCTTTACGGGCACCGTGTGTAGAGATAAAGTAATCCAATACATTCAATCCACCTTTAAAATTGGAAAGGATCGGATTTTCAATAACCTCACTTCCTGTGCTACCGCTCTTTCTTGGTTTCGCCATCAATCCACGAATACCCACCAACTGTTTAACCTGTGTTTTAGATCCACGGGCACCTGAATCCAACATCATGAATACAGAGTTGAATCCTTGTTTGTCCAAGGTCATTTCACGGATCAAACTTTCAGTGATCTTCATATCCACTCTTCCCCAAATATCAATTACCTGATTGTAACGTTCGTTATTGGTGATCAAGCCCATATTGTAGCTTTCCCAAACTTCATTCACTTCATCTTTTGCACTATCCAACAATTGATCTCTGATCTCAGGAACGATCAAGTCATTCACACTAAAGCTCAATCCACCTTTGAATGCCATACGGAATCCAAGTGTTTTGATATCATCCAGGAACTTCGCAGTTTTAGGAACGTTAGTGATCTTGATGATGTCGCCAATGATCTCTCTTAAATTCTTCTTAGTTAATAATGCATTGATATAACCAACTTCTTCAGGAACGTGTTGATTGAATAATACACGACCTACTGTTGTATCAATTAATTTCTTAACCAATACGCCGTTCTCACGAACATTGGTTCTTACTTTAATATTGGCATGCAGATCAATTGCATTTTCATTGTAAGCGATGATCACTTCATCCAGACTATAGAAAGATTTTCCCTGTCCTTTTACGATCTCAGTTTCAGTTGTTTTCTTTCCTTTAGTGATATAATACAATCCCAACACCATATCCTGTGAAGGGAGGGTGATAGGTGTACCATTCTGCGGATTCAAAATGTTGTGAGAAGAAAGCATCAATAACTGTGCTTCCAATATAGCCGCATTGCTTAATGGAACGTGTACCGCCATCTGATCACCATCGAAATCGGCGTTGAACGCTGATGTAACTAATGGGTGTAACTGAATGGCTTTTCCTTCCACCAATCTTGGCTGGAATGCCTGAATAGATAAACGGTGCAATGTTGGGGCACGGTTTAATAATACAGGATGTCCTTTTAATATATTTTCTAAGATATCCCAAACAACAGCTTCTTTTCTGTCAACTAATTTCTTAGCGCTCTTTACTGTTTTTACGATACCTCTTTCAATTAATTTTCTAATGATAAATGGCTTGAATAATTCAGCAGCCATATCTTTTGGTAACCCGCATTCCTGCATTTTAAGATCAGGACCTACCACGATCACCGAACGACCGGAATAATCCACACGTTTACCCAATAAGTTCTGACGGAAACGGCCTTGTTTACCTTTCAGTACATCACTCAAAGATTTCAATGCACGTCCGCCTTCGGCTTTAACGGCATTTGATTTACGTGAGTTATCAAATAATGAATCGATCGCTTCCTGCAACATACGTTTTTCATTACGCAGGATCACTTCCGGTGCTTTGATCTCCAATAATCTTTTCAAACGATTATTACGGATGATCACACGACGATACAGATCATTCAGATCTGATGAAGCGAAACGTCCGCCATCCAATGGAACCAATGGTCTCAATTCTGGTGGAATAACAGGAATATATTGCATTACCATCCATTCAGGACGGTTAGTAATTCTAATGCTTGCATCACGGAATGCTTCAACTACACTCAAACGTTTTAAAGCATCTGCTTTACGTTGCTGAGATGTTTCTGTTGCTGCTGCATTACGCAAAGAGAAACTCAATTCATCCAGATCCAGTCTTCCCAATAGATCAGATACAGATTCAGCACCCATCTTGGCAATGAATTTCTGCGGATCCTCATCAGGTAAGTATTGATTATCTTTTGGAAGATTATCAATGATGTCCAAATATTCTTCTTCAGTTAACAGGTCACCTGTTCCTAAATTTTCTTTTACACCACCCTGTATCACCACGTATCTTTCATAATACACGATGCTTTCTAATTTCTTAGAACTCATTCCCAATAAATAACCGATCTTATTAGGCAATGATTTGAAATACCAGATATGCACTACAGGTACCACCAATTTGATGTGACCCATTCTTTCGCGACGAACCTTTTTTTCTGTTACTTCAACTCCGCAACGATCACACACGATACCCTTATAACGAATACGTTTGTATTTTCCGCAAGCACATTCGTAATCCTTAACCGGTCCGAATATTCTTTCGCAGAATAAACCGTCACGTTCAGGTTTATACGTACGGTAGTTAATAGTTTCAGGTTTCAATACTTCACCAAAACTTCTTTCCAGAATTGAATCCGGAGAAGCCAGGCTGATGGTAATTTGTGAGAAGCTTGGTTTGGGACGATTGTCTCTTTTAATAGCCATATCCAATTACGGTTTTGATTTGAAGTATCACCATCTTAAATCTCCTTTATTTGGCTTCCATTGCATAACATACTTGTACATTCTTAGTACACAAAGCACTAAGACAAGCTGCAGTCTAACCTAAACAGTAAAATAAAAGGGATACAATACTTCAAAATTGTTAAGGCGGCAAAGGTAAGGATAGCATTTTAAATATAAAAGGAAAGTTTTTACCTCTTTTCTACCCAAAAACAGCGGTTTTAAGGCCAAAACCATTGCAAATACCCCTTTCTAATCCCTGCCTTTTATAAGGGATCCATTTCGGATTGGATGAATTAACAAATCCACAACAAACTGACATTCATTGCAAATGACGACTTCTATCAATCCCAAACATGACAACTGTCAGTTTTTAGTTGATGGGTGGAAGATATTTTTGTTTTCAGAGATAATTATAGAATGCAGATCAAAATAGAAGACATATTAAAAATAAGTGAGATTCAGGAACAATTCAGCAATATTTTCCCTTTTCTCAAGCTGGAATTTTTCAAGAAAAGCCCACAGGCAAGCCCTCTTGTGATCAAACAACCCCTCATTAATATCACTAAAACTTTGGCTGAAAGCAGGACCGTTTTCAAGGCAAATGCAGAAATTAATATTACTCCTAATATGACAGTTAGTGAACTGGAAAAACAGTTCAATGAATGCTATGGATTATCTACACAAGTATTCCGTAAGTCCGGAAATATTTGGCTGGTAACCACTGTTACTGATAAATGGACCCTGGAAGAACAAAACAAACAGGGCGAGATCATCACCAAACAAGTGCATGAAAGGAAATCAAAACTGGATAATCTGTAAAGGCTCGTCTAATTGTGGATCTTACTCAGTTTCTCATAATTAAGGATAGTGATCTTACTTACATTGATCTCGATCAGCTTTTCATCCTTAAAATCACTTAATGTTCTGATAGTACTTTCAGTGGCGATACCTGCAAGGTTTGCAAGATCTTCTCTCGATATACTGATCGTAAAATTCTTATCGGCTTCGTTTTTGTAACGGTCGTATAAGGTCACTAATGCATCTGCTACTTTTTTTCTGACAGAATTGTATGCAAATTTCAGCAACTGTTCTTCTTTATCACGAAGATTATCCGAGAGCATCTTGATGAATTTTCTCGACACTTCAGAATTCTTATAGACCAAAGCATAAAAATCATCTTTCGGTATCAAACAAACTTCCACATCTTCCAACGCCACTGCCGAATCTGAATATTTACCTTCTTCCAGCAATGCCAGATAGCCAAAGAAATCTCCTTCTTTATATAATCCTGTAATCAGTTCTTTTGCCTGATCATTCAGTTTACAGGTCTTCAGTTTACCCTTATTCAAAAAATAAATCCCTTTCGGATAATTCTCTTCCTTATAGATCTCTTCTTTTTTACGGTACACGCGGATCTCACATTCTTCCGATAATTTTTTCAACGTATCAAAACCCCTCACTTCCTGAATAAAACTATTCAGTCCGTCTGCATTCTTCGCAAATTCTTTCTTGATCAGTTCTGCTTTTTTTAAACGGCTTTCTATCGCATTCAGTAATTCAATATCATCAAAAGGCTTGGTGATATAATCATCGGCACCCATTTCCATTCCCTTTCTGAAATCTGTTCTTTCTGCTTTTGCAGTTAAAAAGATGAATGGGATGCTTGCCGTTTTTTCATTCTTCGACAGCATATGCAATACGCCATAGCCATCGAGTACAGGCATCATGATATCGCAAATAATCAAGTCAGGTTCTTCATGCTCTGCCAGTTCAACACCTTCTTTTCCATTCATGGCAGCGATCACTTTATAATGCGCCAACTGTAAGATCTCTGCAGTATTCTCTCGCATTTCTGCATTGTCTTCTATCAATAAAATTTTTTTGCTCATTGCTCAATATAATTTGGAAGCTTTATGATAAATGTAGTTCCCTTTTCCGATTTACTTTCAAAAGTAATCGTACCGTTCATCAATTCAACATATCTGGCCACAATATTTAAACCTAAACCCGTGCCCTGTATGTTAGCGGCATTATGTCCTCTGAAAAATCTTTGGAACAAATGCTCCTGATCTTCTTCGGGAATACCGATCCCGCTGTCTTTTACTTTTAATTCAATAAAAGATTCGTTTACCATGGTAACCACTTCTATCGGCTTGGCAAGCGGTGAGAATTTAATGGCATTAGAAACCAGATTGAATAAAATATTCTTGAGTATTTTATGATCCAGATATACTTCCTGATTGCCCGAATGATAATAATGAACCTGCTGTCCGGCTTTGGCCAGGGTTTGTAATTCCTGAATTGCCAAGGCCGTAAATTCTTTGATATTGAATAGATCCGGCACAGCAATGATCTTTCCTTCTTCGAGTTTGCTGAGCGACAACATATCATTTAAAATATCCGTTAAATGAGTGATAGATGTTTTAATACGGTTGATATGTTTTACCTGATTGTCTTTCTCTCCTATTTCTCCATATTTCGTTACCAGTGAAAGTGATGAAAGTATGGTTGCCAGCGGCGTTCTGAATTCATGCGATGCCATCGACACAAAACGCGTTTTCAATTCGTTCAATTCCTTCTCCTTTTCCAAAGCAATACTTAACTCTTCTCGCGAATTTTCCAATTCATGTAATGCTTCTTCCAGAATCATGGTCCTGTCTTTCACACGCTTATCCAGCTCATTGGCCAATTGCTGTAATTCTTCTTTCTGTGTTTTAAGGATCTCTTCACTTTTCTTTCTCACCGTAATATCAATGATAAATGCAATGACAAACTTTCCATCGTCATTACTGAAGGGACTTAAACTTATTTCAACAGGGATCTCCCCACCATCTTTTTTCTTTCCAAACAGATCCATGCCGATACCCATAGAACGCGGATGCGGGCTCTTGGCATATTTTTCACGATGATGAGAATGATTACTGAATCTTTTAGGGATCAGGGTCTCAATAGGCTTGCCTATTAATTCGCCCTCACGGTAGCCGAAAAGTTTTTCGCAGGAAGGATTAGACAGGATGATATGCCCTGCATCATCAATAACCACGATGCCTTCACTTGCATACTCAAATAATGCACTGAACTTTTCCTCGGATGATAAAAATGGCGTTGTACTCACTTTCATAAAAATAAAGCAATACTTCTATGATACTTCAAACAGAGTATAATTTAATGATTTGAAAGTAAAAAATTCCTGAAAAAGGAAACTAAGCTTCTACCAATAACAGGCTTTCCATAATGATGTTCAGCTCATTTTCGATGGTTACAAGATTCTCTAAAAATCCACCATCATTCGGTAAAGATTTATTTTCCAGCATTTGACGGTAATATTGAATACCATCCATAATACTTGTATAAAAACCACGCAGATATTTTAATTTTTTAGGGTCAGTAGTTCCTTCATTTTCTTCCACCTGTTCCTTTAAATAATTCACATATAATTCGAGTTCTTTCTGGAACATGTTAGGACGATATCCTTCCTTCAACACATTGCCTCTTCCGTAAATATGATCCACCATTTTCTTTAAGGAAACCACTTCTGAAAAATAGGCAATATTCGGACCCGGACAAATGGTAACACCAGTTGCACTTTTTAATAAAGGCTTGGTGATATTGCAGGAGGTAGCCGTATTGCTTAAACCTAAACAAAGACATTCTTTATCTAAGATCAACTTCTTTTGTTTTGCTAATTCTTCAGCACTGAGATTTTGAGATTCCAAAAGATCCAGTTTTAGTTTCTGGTATTTGGTAGACGCGGTACAAATAGGCTGATCGGTAAATTCTATATTGCTTTCGAGGAACTTTTCGGGGCAAGGACTTCCGGGTAATCCCATATCGATACGATGGAATTTTTCTTCTTCACCAGAGGTCTTTTTCAGGTAATTGAAACGGATCCCTAAAGGAGAATTCTTACTTAAGATAATATCTTCTTCTTTAGAATCGCATAAACGCTGTAATGTATGTCCGTCAACATTTGTAGCTTCCGGAACCAATAAGAAAGGGCTTCCCCAACCGGTACCGTCCACTCCGTAAAAATCTTTCAGGAACTGATCTTCTTTTGCATTGCCGATACCACCTTGAACGGTGATCCTTGTATGCGGAATTGCTGTAGGGACTTCTCTTCCTTTTTCAGCCAGTGATTTGGTATACAAACCAAATAATTCGGCCAGCATCTCTTCTTTCTTCTGTTTGAATTCTTCGAGTATCGGACCTAATAAATAACCGTCTGTTGCAAAAGCATGACCGCCACAATTTAATCCCGATTCGATCCTGAATTCAGAAACCCACAAACCTTTCTTGGCTAAGAATTTTCCCTGTATCAAGGAAGAACGATAATCGCTTACTTTAATGATAATCCTTTTTACAAAGCTTCCGTCTTTTACAGTTCTGAACTGTTCGAAATTATCGAGGTAATTATATAACCGCGGATTCATTCCCGCAGAAAATACTACTGATGAATTGGTGAGATCACTGTTTACATAACCACGCAAAGCAGTTAATGCATCAGAACCTTCAACGATCATATTGCCATCCTTATCCAAACGGTTGTTGTCTAATTTTGTCATGATGTTTACATCAATACAACCGGGCTTGATCTCAGCACGAAGCTTGTCCTGCATGGTTGCCTTTTGTACAGAATCAGTCATTTCCAGCATGGCCAGATATAAATGTTTCAGCTTACTGTCTTCAGGCAGCATCTCAAAATATTTCACGATCTCAGATCCAGTTTCAAAAGCTTTTGTTTTAAGCTGATCGAATTTAGAATGCACGATCCTGTTTACCAGATTGAGATAATCGGTTACACGTTTAGCACGATGATCCAGATCAATTAATGGTATAGGAATATATAATTCGTTCAATTGATTATAGTAATACTCACGCATCCTTTCCAGTAATGTATCCTCAATGATCGAGATCACTGAAGAAATACCGTAGGGCGCCACTTTAACCGGTGTATCCACTGTAAATGCAAGGCCCATTACAGGAATATGAAATGTGTGATCAGAATATGCCATAAGATTGCTATTGCTGAGTTTTATAAAGAATAAATATCTAGAGTGCAAGATAACCTTTTAAATATAAATAGGAAACCTATAAAATTTTGATTATTACGATTTAGGAAGTTTCCTTTCAGAATTGTGCTGATTTAACATTTAAACAGGATAATTCTTGTCATCAACAACTTGAATATTAATGCAAAGGATATAAATATTTGAGATAGGGTTGCCAACCTTTAGAAGGTTGGCAACCCTTTAATCTAATACTGCTTGTCTCCATGTTGTTATCTCATTCGTATCTTTTTGCTGGTTTCTTCGAGCGTTCTTCGAGAGCACTGCAATAAAAAAGCAATAAAGTAGCAGGAGATCACGAAGGAATTACGAA
>CAIKTE010000017.1 GCA_903830285.1 uncultured Chitinophagaceae bacterium
ATGCTCATTTGCTTTTCCCTCAACAATATTCCATGCATGTATATTATTGCCATTTGTGATGATGAGATAATCTACTTTCATTACCATATTGTATCGCAGGATCTGCTCGATCGTGCTTTCATTCAACACAACATTCCTCTCTTTGCATTCCACGATCATCCAGGGTCTATCGTTTTTATAGACAACGATATCGCATCGCTTTTTTAATTCACCCAGTTTTATTTCCTTTTCAATCGCAATTAATGTGGCGGGATATTTTTTTGTAAGGACCAAATATTGTAAAAAATTTTGCCGCACCCATTCTTCTGGCGTTAAACGTAACCATTGTTTGCGAATCTCATCGAAAATGAATTCTTTCTCCTCTTCTTTTTTGAAACGGAATTCATGCTTGGGGTAAATTATTTGAATCATTGCAATAAAAGTAATTTCTTTATTTTTACCGATTAATAAAATCTAACGAAACCAGAATCATGAAGACGAAACTAGAGATCATCAATAATTGGCTACCAAGATACACAGGGGAAAGTTTAGAAAACTTTGGAGAATATGTGCTGCTCACCAATTTCGCAAACTATGTAGATATGTTTGCCAAATGGAATAATGTGAAAGTTATTGGTAAAGACCGTCCTTTTCAGTGTGCCACAGCAAACGGGATTACCATTATTAATTTCGGAATGGGCAGTCCGGGTGCTGCAACCGTAATGGATCTGCTTGCTGCCATTGAACCCAAAGCAGTATTGTTTCTCGGGAAATGCGGTGGTTTGAAAAAAAGAAATAAACTAGGGGATCTGATCTTACCTATCGCTGCCATCAGAGGTGAGGGTACATCCAATGATTACTTTCCTCCTGAAGTGCCTGCACTTCCTGCATTTGCTTTGCAGAAAGCCATTTCAACAACTATCCGTGATTATAAAGTGGATTACTGGACCGGTACTGTGTACACTACCAATCGCCGTGTTTGGGAACATGATGATGCATTTAAAGCTTATCTCACCAAGATCCGTGCATATGCCGTTGATATGGAAACAGCAACCATTTTTGCAGTAGGATTTTACAATCATATACCTACAGGGGCTTTGCTGCTCGTAAGCGATTCTCCCATGGTGCCCGATGGAGTTAAAACAGAAGCTAGTGACAAAAAAGTAACCGGAGCTTTTGTAGAAAGGCATTTAAAGATCGGTATCGATTCTTTAAAGCAACTGATCAATAAGGGAGTTACGGTAAGGCATTTAAAGTTTTAAAACTAGAGTTTAATCTTTCCATAAAAAAGGGAAAAGAATCACTGCCAACAATGCAACCATGGCATCCAATGCGATCAGTAATAAGATCATTTGCCAAAGTCCGCTTTGAATTACATTAGAGAATCCGATCGTAGAAACCTTCATTAATAATAATAATTGAGGAACGATCAACGGAAAGCCCATAATAGCCATTAAAGCGGCCTGCTGCTGTGCTTTTGCGGCAATGGCGGCGAGAAAGGTAAAGACCAGACTTAAACTGGCGCCCCCTAATATGGTGATGCCGATAAATGCTAAGCCGTTTTCTAAAGGGTTGCCCAATAAAACGGTAAACACTGCCAAGCTCAATAAACTCATCAGCAGCATCAATAGCAGATTGAATATCAGTTTTGCCAACACAAAATCTCTGGCACCGGCTATGGAATAGAAATAGAGCATTCTGCCTCTGTTCTCCGCCAAAAAGCTTTTTGCGACAGCATTCACACAAACAAATAGCTGTATGATCCAAAATAAAGCGTTCCATGTCTTCTCTTCGGGTTGGCCCATGGATAGGTACACCACAAAAATGGTGGAAGCCACGTAGAGCAATATCCCGTAAAAAGTATATTGCTGCCTTGTTTCGAGCAATACATCTTTTTTGATGAGCGCCATAATATGTTGAAGAGAGGAACGTTTCATTGTGGATGCAAAAATAGTGTCATAAGATTAATTCATTTAATTTTAATTCCATGAAACGATCTGTTCAATATTTTATGCTGTTTTGTTTATTAGGACTGACGCAAAATATATCTGCTCAGATCATTAATATTGATAAGGTCGACACTACGCCATACATTCATAAGGCACAATGGGATGGAGCATTGGCATCCGGATTGGAAATAGACAAACAGAAAGCAACTTTGTATGATGCCACCAGCAGCTTAGATGTCTCGCTTCAGAAATACCATGAACTCTTTATTTTTTCGGCCAGTGACCGTTTTACCTATAATGGTCCGGATGACTTTTTGAATACAGGTTATTTTCACCTGCGCTGGAGGCATGATTATAAAGATCAATTACATCTTGAATCGTATATACAATACAACTGGGATACAAAACTTGGCCTCGAAGAAAGATATATTGGAGGAGCCAATTTACGTTACAATTTCTGGCATCGCCGGAAATGGGAAATGACTTTTGCTACAGGTCTGATGTATGAAAATGAAACATGGGATTATTCTGCAGTAGATTCATCTAAGATCCCGCCCAACCCTGTGAATGTAAAAACAAGCTTAATAAAAAGCAATAGTTATATCAAGTGGGAGGGCAAAGTATCTGAAAATGCAAATCTTGCAGTTGCCGTTTTTTATCAGGGAACTTTTACTGATTTCTTTCAGCCACGGATTGCGACTGTTGTATCTTTTGATGTAGACATATCAAAACATTTTTCTTTGGGACTAAAGTATGCAGGCGTATATAATTCAATACCTCCGGTACCGATATTTAATTTTTATTATAGCCTGTCCAATAATATCACATATAAATTTTAATGTGCTTTTTCTTCAGCACCTTTTTGCGCGCATATGCGGCAACGGGGTTCATAAATATCTTTTTCGCCAACAAGAACCTGTCCGCTTTGCGCCGTTTTTCGGTAAGATACATTGGCAATATTGCCGCACTGCACGCAAATAGCATGTAGTTTAGTAATATAATCCGCAATAGATAAAAGATAGGGCATCTGCCCAAATGGTCGACCAAGATAGTCCATATCCAGGCCTGCAACAATTACACGAACACCACGAAGGGCAAGTGTTTCACAAACATGGATGATCTGGTCGTCAAAGAACTGGGCTTCATCAATACCCACTACATCCACATCCTGAGCCAGCAACAAAATGGTCTGGGAATTTTCAATGGGAGTGGACTGTATAGCATTGGCATCGTGGCTCACCACTTTTGTTTCATCGTACCTGATATCGATAGCTGGTTTAAAGATCTCCACTTTTAAATTGGCGATCTTTACACGTTTTAATCTTCTGATCAATTCCTCTGTTTTACCGCTGAACATACTACCGCAGATCACTTCGATCCATCCTCTTCGTTCACCACTGAAATTTGGTTCTATAAACATTCTGTAAACTTACGTTTGTTGAAAAAAGCTTGTTAACTTTAGCGAAAGCTATTTAACCCCCAAATGTATTACATCCCATGGAAAGATTGGGCACATTGATCATCAAATTAAAAGAACAATTTGATCAAAAAGCAGGTTCAGCTAAATTACTGATGACAACTCAGCTGATCCTATCTGAATTACAACAGCACCAATCGCAGCATGCAGCCATTGGAAAAGTATCTGTGATGATGCCTGTTAGCAATCATACTGCCGCACCTACAGTTGACATCAATTTTGTAGAACCTAAACAGCAAAAGAATAGTACTGCAAAAAAAGAAGAGAAAAGCGGATGGTTATTCGATGAGGTGGAAGCTATTCCAACTTTAGCTCATCAGGAACCACTGAAAGGCACTGAACTGAATGATTCGCTTGCCCATATAAAAGAGAGTTTGAATGATCAGCTTAAAGAAGAAAGAGTTGAGTTGGCAACAGCTTTGCATGCAGTGCCTGTAAGGGACCTGAAAAAAGCGATCGGTTTAAATGACCGTTATTTATTTATCAGCGAGTTGTTTCGGGGTGATGAAAATATGTATGAAAGAAGTATTAAAACGATCAATGGGTTTTCTATATATCCGGAAGCCGAATATTGGATTCAACGTGAATTAAAATTAAAGCTGAGTTGGAAAGAAGATAATGAGGCAGTGATCTTATTTGATCAGATAGTCAAAAGACGTTTCTCATAAATATAATTCATGATCTTTTCGGTGGCACCAGCTTTGCTTCTTACATATTGACCGGCATTACTGCTCATTCTTTTATACAGATCCTCATCTTTCAATAGTTGATCAAAAACAGCTTCAGCCTCTAAGGCATTATCTATACTGAATGCAGCATCGGCATCGATCAATTCTATCGCTTCAAAATATTTATCATATTCAGGACCGAATACAACCGGCTTGCTGTATACCGCAGCCTCCAGAACATTGTGCACACCATCATCTCCAAATGCTCCGCCCACATAGCATATACTAGCGTACTTATACAAGCGGCTTAACATGCCAACATTATCGATGATCAATACATTTTTTCCATCGATAGTCTCATCATCCGTTCCGGTATTTATGATGGCAGAATAAAGAATTGAATTCGTATAAAGCGACAAACATTCTTCGATCCTTTCCTCATCAATATCATGCGGTGCAATAATGAATTTTATTTCAGGGTGCGTATTGGCAAAGTGATCCAGTTCTTCATCATCTTCTGTCCATGTACTTCCCGCAACAATGACCTGATCATTTTGTATGAATTTTTCAATGAGCTCTATTGCTGTGAATTGCTCGGCAATATCCAGCACACGATCAAATCTGGTATCTCCGCAAATTGCAATATTGTCTTTAAAACCAATACTGTTCAATAATGCAGCCGATGATTCATTTTGAACGAACAGGTAAGTAAAACATTCCAGCATTTGCTTATGAAAGCTTCCATACCATTTAAAAAATGGTTGATCTTCTCTGAAAATACCGGAAATAAGCAATAGCGGAATACTTCTTTGTCTGGCCTCATTTAGATAATAATACCAGAACTCATACTTTACAAAAATGATCAATGAGGGACGAACGATCGCATAGAATTTCTTTGCATGAATACTTGAATCCATTGGCAAATAAAAGATCCAATCCGCTCCGGGATAATCTTTTCTTACTTCATATCCGGATGGAGAAAAAAAGGTCAATAATATCTTGTGCGATGGCTCTTTCTTTTTGATGGCTTCTATAATAGGACGACCCTGTTCAAATTCTCCCAAAGAAGAACAATGGATCCAGATTACTTTTTCCTGATTGTTACTGAATGCAGATTCCAGTAACTGAAAAATGTTTTTTCTGCCTGCTACCCATTGTCTGGCTTTTGCATTTTTACTGCTGATCAGCCACGCAGCCTTCGGGTATAAAAAGATAAAGATGTTATAGATCAGGTTCACTTGATAAATAATATTATCATACAAAGAAACGACTAAAATCCTGCAGAAAATAACTCTGAACAATAAAGGTCAGTTCCCATATTGTAAATCATTTTAAACTACTTTTGTAGACCTTAAATCAGACTATGAGACCAATACAAATGGTAGATACTAAAAACCAGTATCTCAAGATCAAGACAGAAGTGGATGCAGCTATTCATGAAGTGTTAGACAGTGCAGCTTATATCAATGGAAAAGCAGTACAGGATTTCAGCAAATCACTGAATGATTATATCGGCTCAAGATTTACTATTCCCTGCGCCAACGGAACTGATGCTTTGCAAATTGCAATGATGGCTTTAGGACTTCAGCCGGGCGATGAAGTGATCACACCTTCCTTTACCTATATCGCCACAACAGAAGTGGTGGCATTATTGAAACTAAAACCTGTTTTCGTAGAAGTGGATGCGAAAACTTTTTGTATCGATCCTGAAGCCATTAAAAAGGCCATCACTCCAAAAACAAAAGCCATTGTTCCGGTTCATTTATACGGGCAATCTGCCAATATGGAAGCGATCATGAAAATTGCTGAAGAACACAATTTATTTGTGATCGAAGATAATGCCCAGGCCATTGGTTGCGACTATACTTTCAGTGACGGCAGCAAAAAGAAAACGGGTTCTATTGGTCATATCGGCTGTACCTCATTTTATCCAAGTAAGAATTTAGGCGCTTATGGCGATGGTGGTGCCATCTTCACCAATGATGCTGCTTTGGCTGCAAAGATGAAA
Source organism: uncultured Chitinophagaceae bacterium (assembly GCA_903830285.1). Lineage (GTDB taxonomy): Bacteria > Bacteroidota > Bacteroidia > Chitinophagales > Chitinophagaceae > CAIQDX01. The sequence goes on from CAIKTE010000017.1 coordinate 6,082, forward strand.
ATGATAGCGAATCATGGCCAGGAAAAAAGGTATTATCATGATATCGTAGGATGCAACAGCAGATTGGATTCTATTCAGGCCGCTATTTTAAATATCAAATTAAAAGAGCTGGATAATTATATTGTCGCCCGTCAAACGGCAGCAGCTTTTTATGATAAAGCATTCGCAAATCATCCTAAAATAACAACTCCTTTTGTTGCATCATTCACCAATCATGTGTATCACCAATACACTTTGATCTTGAAAGATGCGGACAGAGACGGACTGAATACATATCTCGCTGAGAAAAAAATCCCTTCCATGATCTATTATCCTGTTCCGGGACACAGACAGAAGATGTTTGCCGCATTCGGATCCGATCAATATGATCTGAAAACAACAGACTGGTTGACTGAAAGGGTCATTTCAATACCGATCCATACCGAATTGGATGTGGAACAACTTTCTTATATTACATCTGAAATATTGAATTACTTAAATAAATAATCTATGAAAATTGCAGTAGTTGGTACCGGATATGTTGGATTAGTTTCCGGTACTTGTTTTGCCGAAACTGGTAATCATGTAACATGTATTGACATTGATAAAGTTAAAGTAGATAAATTGTCCAAGGGAGAAATAACGATCTACGAACCCGGACTTGAAAAAATATTCCTACGTAATCTCAAAGACAACCGATTAACCTTTACAACCGATCTTGCTGAAGGTATTAAAGACGCCAAAGTTGTTTTTCTGGCATTACCTACACCTCCCGGTGAAAATGGTTCTGCCGATCTGAAATATGTATTGGGCGTTGCTAAGGATCTGGGAAGCATTCTTACAGAATACAAAGTGATCGTAGATAAAAGCACTGTTCCGGTTGGTACGGCTGAAAAAGTTAGAAAGGCCATTGCCGAAAATTACAAATACGAATTTGATGTAGTAAGCAACCCTGAATTTTTACGAGAAGGCGTTGCTGTAGATGATTTCATGAAACCTGATCGTGTGGTGATCGGTACCAGTTCTGAACGTGCAAGAAAAGTAATGAGTGATCTGTATGCACCTTATGTTCGTCAGGGTAATCCTGTGATCTTCATGGATGAAAAAAGCGCAGAACTTACTAAGTATGCAGCCAATTCATTCCTTGCAACAAAAATATCTTTCATGAATGAAATTGCACAGCTCTGCGAAAGAGTAGGTGCAGATGTGGATATGGTACGCAGAGGAATTGGAAGTGACGATAGGATAGGTAAAAGGTTTTTATTTCCCGGTATTGGATATGGCGGAAGTTGTTTCCCTAAAGACGTACAGGCTTTAATTAAATCATCCGAAGAAGTCGAATACGATTTTCAAATATTGAAAGCAGTGGAAGACGTAAATGAAAAACAGAAACTGCATTTGATACCTAAGATCAATGCTTATTTTAAGAATGACCTCAAAGGAAAACATTTTGCATTATGGGGATTGGCATTCAAACCCAATACTGATGATATTCGTGAAGCTCCGGCCCTTTATCTGATCGATGCATTAACTGCTGCAGGTGCAACAGTCTCTGCTTTTGATCCGGAAGCAATGCCGAATGTTAAAAGGGTAGTTGGAGATAAAATTGTTTTTGTAGAAAGTCAGTATGATGCATTGGATAATGCCGATGCATTGATCATCGCAACAGAATGGAGCGAATTCCGTACCCCGGACTTTGAAGTGATCGATCAAAAATTAAAGAACAAAGCCATCTTCGACGGAAGAAATGTATTTGAAGTAAAACAAATGCATGAATTGGGTTATCATTACGAAAGTATCGGTCGTTCTTAATATAAAAAATCTTCAATACCAAGACTATGGCCAAACGAATATTAATCACAGGTGCTGCCGGTTTTCTGGGCTCGCATTTGTGCGACAGATTTATCAAAGAAGGATACAATGTTGTTGGAATGGATAACCTGATCACAGGCGACCTGCGAAACATTGAACATCTTTTTAAGTTAGAACAGTTCGAATTTTATCATCATGATGTTTCTAAATTCATTCATGTTCCCGGACATATTGATTATATCCTTCATTTTGCTTCTCCTGCTAGTCCGATCGATTATTTAAAGATCCCTATTCAAACATTAAAAGTAGGTTCACTAGGTACACATAATTGTTTGGGACTGGCAAAATCAAAAGGCGCCAGAATGCTGATCGCCTCAACCAGTGAGATCTATGGCGATCCTGCTGTTCATCCGCAAACTGAAGAATATTGGGGAAATGTAAATCCTATCGGTCCTCGTGGTGTATATGATGAAGCAAAACGTTTTCAGGAAGCCATCACAATGGCCTATCATACTTTTCATGGATTAGAAACAAGGATCGTTCGCATATTCAATACCTATGGTCCAAGAATGCGATTGAATGACGGTAGAGCATTACCTGCATTTATCGGTCAGGCTTTACGTGGTGAGGATCTTACATTGTTTGGAGATGGCAGTCAGACCCGTAGTTTCTGTTATGTGGATGATCTGATCGAGGGTATTTACCGTTTACTCCTGAGCGATTATGCTTATCCGGTAAACATTGGTAATCCGAATGAAATTTCATTGAAAGATTTTGCAGAAGAAGTATTGAAACTAACTGGTTCTTCTGTAAAAATTGCCTATAAACCTTTGCCAGTTGATGATCCTAAACAACGTCAGCCTGATATCTCAAAAGCAAAGGAAATATTGGGTTGGGAACCAAAAGTAGACAGAGCAGAAGGGTTGAAAAAAACCTATGAATATTTCAAATCATTACCGAAAGAAGAATTATATAAACTGCCCAAAGAGTTTACAAGTAATAAATAGTGATTGCAATTTTAATATTGTTGATCGCATAAAATAATGCTATGTCAAAACCACTGATAGTAGTTACAGGAAAGAACGGACAATTAGGTTGGGAGATCAGTCAGATCAGCCATCAACTAGATCAGCAATTCGATTTTGTTTTTGTAGATGTGGATGAACTGGACCTGAGTAAACCCGAATCTATTCCTGATTTCTTTAAACAATATCAGCCAAAATATTTTATTCATTGTGCAGCTTTCACTGCAGTTGATAAAGCGGAGACTGAACAAGAACTGGCTTATAAGATCAACGCTGAATCTACCGGGGTGATCGCAAAAGAATGCGCCAAGATTGATTGTCCTTTAATAACGATCTCTACTGATTATGTTTTTGATGGTAACGGATCAAAGCCTTATACAACCGATCAGCAAACAAACCCGATCAATTATTACGGTTACAGTAAATGGCTGGGTGAAAAACTAGCAATGGAAAACTGGCAGAAGACCATTGTGATCAGAACAGCATGGGTGTATAGTACACACGCTGCCAACTTTGTGAAGACCATGCGCAGACTGATGAATGAACGCACTGAGATCAAAGTAGTGAATGATCAATTAGGCTCACCAACCTATGCAGCCGATCTTGCAGCAACTATTTTACAAGTGATTCAACAATGGCATTCAGGCAATATACATTACGGCATTTATCATTTTACCAATAGCGGGATCATTTCCTGGTACGATTTTGCTGTTGCCATCAAATCCTTATCCGGATTAACTTGTAATGTTTTACCGGTACCATCAACAGAGTATCCGACTCCAGCCAAACGTCCTTTTTATTCGGCCATGGATACCCATAAGATCGTGGATGATTTTCATATTCAGTTAAGTGATTGGCAAACAAGCTTAGCGAAATGCATCAAAGGATTGTCTGCTGCATAAATGAAACGACAAATCATCATATCAATGATCTTGATGATGATGAGCAATGCCTTATTTGCTTCGCAGGACTCTGTTTTTAGTTTTCGCTTTCGCAATGATGTAACTATTACTGCTGATCTTCCCAGAAACTTTTCGTCCAAGAAAAATACACAGATCGTTTTATTTGCTTTACCTAATGGTAATACAACTGCTCAAACCATGGGCAAGAAAATGCAAATAGGGGATGACTGGCATTTTGATATTCAGCATATTGCCGCACAAACAAGATTTGTAAAAAATGAATTGCCCAAGGAAAACATCATAGTGGTCTATCTTGAAAATGATCTAAAAGCATGGCCTCAATGGAAAAGAGTTCATGAAAATTATACAGATATTCTCCCTGCTATTGTTGATACCATTATTCAGGTATTAGCCATCAAAAATTATTCTTTGCATTTGAATGGTCATAGTGGCGGCGGTGCATTTGTACTGGGATATATTCAATCTCAAAAAAAGATACCTGATCATATTAACAGAATAAGCTTTCTGGATAGTGATTATGGATACGATTCAAGTTTTACTAAGAAGTTTGTTGATTGGTTAAAGAAAAATAGATCGAATCATTTGTCTGTCTTTGCATATAACGATAGTGTGGTAGTTTATAATGGAAAACCATTGGTCTCACCAACGGGAGGTACCTGGTACCGGAGTAAATTAATGATGAAGGATTTGTCTGCCGATTTTCCTTTTAAGATCACAAGGAACGATAGTGCTGTACAATATTCCTCCAAGAACAGGATCAATTTCTTTCTGGTAGATAATCCTGACAAGAAGATCTATCATACTGTTCAGGTTGAGCGCAATGGATTCATTCATTCAATGCTCATCGGAACAAAACAGGAAAGTAAAGATTATGTATACTGGGGCAAACGTGCGTATGAAAACTATATCGAATAAAAAAAGAGCAATGAAACATTGCTCTTTTTTTTATTCAAATTGAATTTATGCTTCATCGGGTTTGATAATGAATTTATAAGTGATACCTGCCAATGCACCGCCCAGCAAACATCCTATCAAATATACCCAAATAGTTCCCCAAGCAAATGCGCCAAATGTAGCAGCACCTAATGCAACAGCAGGATTAAAAGCACCCATACTGACAGGACCTAGAGTATAAGCCATTGCAGTAACGGTAAAGCCAATGGCCAGACCGTAAAAACTATTGCCCGCATTTTTATCGGCAGTAGCAACATTTAGTACCACATAAGCTAATGCAAATGTTCCTATCACTTCCGCAACCAGTGCCTTGATGGGCAGATCGGGGGATGCGGCAGCAACGCTGTATTCAAAATATCTGGAAGCAAGTAAACCTGCTACAACGCCTCCTGCAATTTGAAAGACCCAGTAAAATAGAGCATCGGTCATATCACATTTACCGCGGATAAAAACGGCTAATGTAACAGCAGGATTATAATGCCCGCCTGATACATGCCCACCTGCAAAGATCATTACCATCAATGTAGCACCAATTGCAACAGGTGCCATGTCTCCGGCTTTTGTTCCTGCCATACAAACAGCTAGCACCAGAAAGAAAGTGCCAATGAATTCAACAATGTACTTTTTCATAAAACAAGTTTTGGTTAAAGGGTTGAAACAATATGCCAAAATACTTGTTATTCATTATAATTTCATCCCTGAATAAAAATATTATTGACATTTTAAACAGGTAAACTACTTTGCAACAAATAAAATAAAGTATATGAAAATTGAAATTGGTCAGGCAGCACCTGATTTTACTTTGTTCGATACCGAAAAAAACAAAGTGACCTTATCCGAACAAAAAGGAAAGAATGTGTTACTCTTATTTTTCCCGCAGGCATTTACAGGTGTTTGTACGGCTGAGTTATGCAGCATCAGAGACAATATTGCTGTGTATAATAATACAGATGCAACAGTATTTGGTATCTCTGTAGATTCCATTTTTACACTGGGGAAATTCAAATCTGAACAGGGTTATAATTTTCCATTATTAAGCGATTTTAATAAAGAAACATCAAGAGCCTATGATGCTATTTATGAAAACTGGATACTCGATATGAAAGGCGTTTCCAAACGTTCTGCCTTCCTGATCGATAAGGAAGGAATTGTACGTTATGCCGAAGTTTTGGAAAATGCAGGGGAACAACCCAATTTCCAGGCCATTCAGACAACCTTAAAAAGTCTTTAAAAACCATAGGAATCAATTAAAAAAGAGGCGCAGCACAATCGCACGCCTCTTTTTTCGTTAATGCAGCAAGCGAATTCGATGCTCAAGTCATCTTATTATTATAACTTTATACCGAAGAAGCGATAGATGAAAAAATTATACTTTCTTATTTTAATCAGTTCACTCATGATGGTCAGCAGTTTTACTGTTGCCCCAAAAGGTGATTTTCCTGATTATCAGCAAAGAACGGTGCAGTTTTATCCCAACCCTGCTACTTCGGTTATCTACTTCGAATTCCCATCCAATTTTGAAAAAGCAAACTACTCATTACATATCTATAATTTCCTGGGCAGGAAAATGAATGAGTTTCAGGTAACAAGCAGCAAAGTGTCTATTCAATTAGACAATTACCTACGCGGATTATATGTTTTCCAGATCAGAGACAAAATGGGAAATATCATTGAATCAGGTAAGTTTCAGGTAGTGAAATAGTCTATTAATCAAGCCTCCCAATATATAAGTCGATCACATTTACAGGTATCCCTGAAAGTATCAAATCTTTTCTTAAAGCCCTAAGCTTGGTTTCGCATAAACAATCTGTTCTGATTAGTGTTGAATTTAAATCCTTTTCGATCAGTTCAACATAAATCCAACCCCTCCCTCGCCCTTTTTTTATATTAACGCACTGAATATTATTTAGTAAATAAATATCATTCTTAAAATGATTGTAATAATTTCTTACGGTAATTTTTCCCTGATCAATAATAAAATAATTCAATTTCGTATATCCCATATAAAAAAGAAACAGCTCAAAAAGTATTGGCATCAGAATACCGGGATAAAAAGGGCTACGAGACCCCTGCTTTGAAGCTAAAAATATTATTGCAATACCAATAGGAAAAATAACTAATAGAATTGTGTAGAGATTATAAAAAGCACTTGCTGCATATATTCTTTCTTTAGAAAAGTCAATATTTACTTTCTGTGCATTCATTTAAAAGTCAACTTGGATCTTGCAACTTGTAACTTGTATCTTTCTTCTTCTATTTATCAGTCACTTCCACAATTAAAAACTTCAAATAATTAGTATTCTCCATTCCCCAAACGATGGGATGATCACTAGCCTGCGCATTGAAAACAACCTGCCTAATTTTTTTCCTGGCATCTTTAGCGGCCATCTCAATGGTTTGAAAGAACATTTCAGGATGCACCAGATTGGTACAACTGGAAGTAACTAAGAATCCTCCGTTCTTAATTAATTTCATGCCTCGTAAATTGATCTCTTTATAACCTGTGATCGCTTTCTGAATATTTTCCCTGCTCTTCGTAAATGCAGGAGGATCCAGCATTACAACATCATATAGCCTGCCATCCTTGCCCCATTGCTTCAATACATCAAATGCATTCATCGCTTCAAATTTGCAGATGCTTTCCAATCCATTCAGCGCAGCATTTTTATTAGCCTGCTCCACAGCGTTCTCACTAATGTCAATTCCCAAAACAGATTTTGCCCCATAATGTGCAGCATGAATTTCGAATGTACCCGTATAGGTAAATGCACCCAATACATCGGCGCCTTTGACTATATGCTGAATGGCTCTGCGATTATCCTGCTGATCTAAAAAATATCCTGTCTTCTGTCCGTTCTCAATATCAACACGAAATTTTAATCCATTCTCATTGATGATGATATTCGTGTCGAATGGTTCCGATAAAAAGCCCTTTATCTGTTCCAACCCTTCCAATTCTCTCACAGGTACATCATTACGTTCATAGATGCCTTTGGGATGAAAAATAGTCTGCAGTGCTTTTACAATGGCGGGCTTCCAAAGATCCATACCCAATGACAGTGTTTGCAGCACGAAATAATCATTGAATTTATCAATGATCAATGCAGGCATTTCATCTGCTTCACCAAATATCAGTCTGCAGTTTTCAGTATAACCGATCTTTTGGCGGTATTGCCAGGCCTGCTGGATCCTGTTGTAAAAGAATTGTTCATTGATATCTTCTTTCTTTCTCGTCAGCAATCGAACCACTATCTGTGATTTGGGATTAATATAACCTCTTCCGCAAAATTTTCCGTCATTGTAACAAACATCAACTGTATCGCCGGGGGTAACATCGCCCACTATTTTTTCCACTTCATTATTAAAGATCCAGGGATGTCCGTTAAATACTCTGTTCGCTATTTTGCGCTTTAAAAAAACTTTAGTCATGCGGCAAAGATAAAGGAGAAGGACAATCTCATTCAATTAAGAACCGTAATGTCACCCTGAGGCACTCGAAGGGTGAATAATTAAAATGAATTTTCATGAATCATGCTTCGAGTGCCTCAGCATGACAATGCGAACATAGAGTAACATTTAACCAATAAAGATTGATAGTTTTCTTACGAGAGTTCTTCCTTAAATATAATTACTCTCACGCTACTGCCATGATCTTAGCGGCACCCGCATTCGTAATTGGTCTGATCAAATTAGCAGAAAGAGCAACACCGAATTCTACCCCAACGGTCAATACTAAGCTATCGTTATCGCTCATATTTGTTTGTCCCTGTATTTGAAGGATAAGGTTTTGTTCGGCACATATTTCTGCAGTACTGAACCAAACTGTACTTAGGTCTGCATGCCACAATTGAATATTGCTGTTGATCGGTTCATAATCATATCCTCTTCCTGAATATTTCATGTCAGGTACAATACCCAGCACGGCAGTGATACGATAAAAAGAGAATTTTCCGGGAACATATAACCCGATCTTGGGAAATAGTGCGGGTACAAAAATTGAAGCCGATTGCTCATTGCGATCGATACTGCATTGTAAGGGATGTTTGATGATGCTGTCAAACTGGGTTCCCATTTCTAATTGAAAACCTTCCAGCCAATAACGACAGCTGGAAACATAATAAGATCGTTGTCCTTTTTCATTTTCCGTATCCAACACTTTCATGCAGTTGCATATTTTAACCAATCTGCTTTGAAACGATGTGTGGTCTACATATTCCAGATAACCAATGGCAGCTTTCACAGCTGCTGCGGTGGTGCTGGACCCGCTGAATTCTACATTATTCTTTCTGGTATTTTTAAATCTGGGAGACTTCTTTATTTGTTTTTTCGAAGGACCGCCCTTTGAGCGGAGTAGCGTATCAGCAATCGTTCTGTTGGTGTAGGCAGACAGATTTCCGATGCTGCCTGTAAAATTCAGGGTTCCTTTTAATCTGGCCATGGATATTGGTTTTAATGGTGAATAGAAAGTACAAACAAGGTCTATACCTGATGCCTGCCTTCTTCGTACCAAATTAATACATGCTTATATAATAAACTATAATTAAATCATAATATATTCTTAAATAATTCGGGGATGATCCGAGTCTTATATAGGTCGGGATGTACTCGGGTCATACTCGGGTTATACTCGGGATATACTCGGGTTATCTCCGAATCAGTCAGCAATGAAACAGGAAGATGGTAGGGGAAAGCCACCCTTTAAAGATGGGTCAAGAAAGGTGGTTATTGAAAGATAACCAGACCCAAAAGCCAGCTTTCTGTGCGAAAAAAACCGTGCAGACCCGTTCAATCCGTGTTATCCGTGTTCCATTCTCACTAATCTTCTTTCCTGCCAATTTTTCCCTTTTCTTTGCTTGGCAAAAAAATTGACCAATAGGAGGAAGACTATTAAAAACTATTATGGAAGACAAAGAAGTGCTGAAAAACGATATGGCTGACAGTAATGTAGGTATTCCTACTGACGAAAATGCAGCAGGCGACAGCCTTTTGCAGGAACCTGTGGCTGAAGAAAACGAAACTGAAAAATTACAGGCAGAATTGGCTGAACAGAAGGATAAATACATTCGCTTGATGGCTGAATTTGAGAATTTCCGCAGAAGAACAGCAAAAGAGCGTATAGAGCTCATTCAGACTGCTGGAAAGGATGTGATCGTTTCTTTGCTGGACCTGATGGATGATTGCGACCGCGCCGAAAAGCAATTGCAATCCGGCACCGATATCGCAGTTCAGAAAGAAGGCATTCAGTTAGTGTTTAACAAAATCAGGAGCACATTGCAGAATAAGGGATTAAAAGCAATGGAAAGTATTCATACCGATTTTGATGTGGAGAAACATGAAGCCATTACCGAAATTCCTGCACCCAGCCATAAATTAAAGGGAAAAGTGATGGATGAAGTTCAGAAAGGATATTACCTGAATGATAAGTTGATCCGTCATGCGAAAGTGGTGGTAGGAAAATAATTAGCCCATTAAGGGATTTGATAATTAGTCAATGAGATCATTGTCGAATTGTCGAATTATCAAATTATAGAATTTTAGAATTATGGCGAAAAGAGATTATTACGAAATATTAGGTGTAAGCAAAAATGCTGCTGCAGATGAGATCAAGAAAGCGTATCGTAAAGTAGCGATGCAATTTCATCCGGATCGTAATCCGGGTGATAAATCAGCGGAAGATAAATTCAAGGAAGCTGCTGAAGCCTATGAAGTGCTGAGTGATGTTGATAAAAAGGCCAAGTATGATCGTTATGGTCATCAGGCATTTGCACCGGGCGGCGGTGGCGGTGGATTCCATTCAAGTAATGTGGATGATATTTTCAGTCAGTTCGGAGATATATTCGGGGATGATATGTTTGGCAATTTCTTTGGCGGCGGCGGCAGAAGAGGAGGCGGAGGTGCCAGTAAGTCAAGAGGACAAAGAGGAAGCAATCTTCGCATCAAAGTAAAATTGACCTACGAGGAAATAGCAAAGGGTGTAAGCAAAACAGTGAAAGTAAAAAAGCATGTGCTTTGTACAACCTGTGGCGGTAATGGTGCGAAAGATAAAAGCAGTATTCAGAGTTGCGCAACATGTGGCGGCAGCGGACAAGTAAGAAGGGTGACCAATACCTTTTTAGGGCAGATGCAGACGGTTACAACCTGTCCGACCTGTAATGGTGAAGGCAGCACCGTAACATCAAAATGCACGGCTTGTAAAGGGGAAGGAAGGGTATATGGCGAAGAGACCATTACCATCGAAATACCTGCAGGTGTTCAGGAAGGCATGCAATTGAGCATGAATGGCAAAGGCAATGCAGGAGAAAGGGGTGGAGCACCGGGTGATCTCATTATTCAAATAGAAGAAGAACAGCATGCAGAATTGCATCGTGACGGATTGAATGTTGCCTATGATCTGCATATCTCATTTCCGGATGCTTCATTCGGAACAAGTGTAGAAGTTCCAACTATCGATGGACGTGCTAAAATAAAAATTCCCGCAGGAACACAGAGTGGAAAAATATTCCGTTTAAAAGGAAAAGGATTTCCTGAAGTGCAGGGTTATGGTAAGGGAGATCAATTGATCTATGTGAATGTTTGGACGCCGCAGCATATCAGCAATGAAGAAAAAGAAATGCTGGAAAAATTAAACAGCAGCCCGAATTTTAAACCGCAGCCTGATAAGAACAGCAAGAGCTTTTTCGAAAGAGTGAAAGAAGCGTTTAACTAATTTTAAAAAGAGTTTTCTCGCAGCGGCGCAGTGTTCGCGGCGAGATTACTTTTGATTTGAAACTAATTTAATAAAAAAAGGGGTTGATCTATTGATCAACCCCTTTTGTATTGATAAGAATATCTTAGTTACAAGAATACGCCACCTGATGCTTCGATCCTTTGACCATTTACCCAATAGGCATCTTGCGAACAAAGGAAGGCAACAATAGCACCAATATCATTGGCTTCGCCAACTCTTCCCAGGGCAGTATTTGCGCCAATCATGGCTTTGATCTGCGGATTGTTTCTGATGCTTGCATTATTGAAATCTGTTTCAATGGCACCCGGTGCCAAAACATTCACTCTGATCTTTCTTGGGCCTAATTCTTTAGCGAGGTATCGTGTAAAGACTTCAATGGCGCCTTTCATAGAAGCGTACACAGAATAGCCGGGATTGCAGAATCTTGTTGTGCCGCTACTGATATTGATGATGCATCCATTATCATTCATCAGCAATAATGATTTCTGCGTTAAAAAATAAACGCCTTTAAAATGGATATTCAGTAATGCATCAAAGTTTTCCTCTGTTACCTGTGCAAAAGGAATGGTAGCACCTGTACCTGCATTATTGATCAGGAAATCAAATGTATCTGTATCCCATTTATCTTTTAATGTTTGAGATACTCGCTGTAAAAAATCATCAAAGGTGTTTAGTTGAGCAACATCTAATTGTAATGCCACTGCTTTTTGTCCTTTCGATTCTATCTCTGCTACAACAGCATTTGCTTCATCCTTTTTAGAATGATAAGTAATGATCACATCATTACCCTTTTCTGCGAGACGCAAAGCCATGTTCTTTCCTAAGCCTCTGCTACCACCAGTTACTAATGCAATTTTCGATTTCATATTTATATTGAATTTATATTACCAGATCTTTACCTGTAAACTATC
>CAIKTE010000018.1 GCA_903830285.1 uncultured Chitinophagaceae bacterium
AAGGGAAAGGTCTTCTTTATTAAGATCCAGGATAGTAAAGGCATACTGCAATTATATGTGAAACGTGATGAACTCTGTCCGGATGAAGACAAATCATTCTGGGATAATGTGGTCAAACACGGATTGGATCTAGGCGATATTATCGGCTGTACCGGTTATGTGTTCATCACCAAAACAGGGGAAACATCTGTTCATGCACAAACGATCAGCTTACTCACCAAATCATTAAAACCTTTACCGGTTGTTAAACGTGATGAAGAAGGGAATGTTTTTGATGAAGTGACCGACCCTGAATTTCGTTACAGACAACGTTATGTTGATCTGATCATCAATCCGCAGGTAAAAGACACCTTCGTTAAACGCACTATATTGATCAATACCATTCGTGAGTTTTTAAATGAACGTGGTGCATTGGAAGTGGATACCCCTGTACTGCAATCTATTCCGGGTGGTGCTGCAGCAAGACCATTCATTACCCATCACAATGCGCTGGATGTTCCGTTCTATTTAAGAATCGCCAATGAACTGTATTTAAAAAGACTGATCGTTGGGGGATTTGATTGGGTGTATGAATTCAGCCGTAATTTCAGAAACGAAGGAATGGACAGAACACATAATCCTGAATTCACTGTGTTAGAATGGTACACGGCTTACAAAGATTATTTCTGGATGATGGAGACAACAGAACAATTGTTGGAAAAGATCGCCATCGCTTTACACGGTACTACGGATGTGCAGATGGGTGAAACCATTTTGAATTTTAAAGCACCTTATAGACGTATCAGCATTCATGATGCCATCAAAGAAAATACAGGCATTGATGTGAGTGCACTGGATGAAGCAGGTCTTCGTGCTGTTTGCAAAGAATTAAAAATTGATGTACCTAATAATATCGGCAAAGGAAAATTGATCGATGAGATCTTTGGCGCCACCAGCGAACACAAATATGTTCAACCAACTTTCATCATTGATTACCCGGTTGAAATGAGTCCGCTTACCAAAAAGCACAGAAGCATCGATGGTTTAGTGGAAAGGTTTGAATTAATGGTGAACGGGAAAGAGATCGCCAATGCGTACAGTGAATTGAATGACCCGATCGATCAGCGTGACAGATTTGAAGAACAAAGTAAATTGATGGAACGCGGTGATGATGAAGCGATGTTCATTGATTATGATTTTTTACGAGCACTGGAATATGGCATGCCGCCCACTTCAGGTATCGGGATCGGTATTGACCGATTGTGCATGTTGATGACCAATCAATCATCCATACAAGATGTACTGTTGTTTCCGCAAATGAGACCGGAACGTATGGACAATCAAGAATAATAGGTAACTTGTTTTTATAATACAAGTCCTATGAAAAGAACTGCACAAATAATAATGCCGCTTATTGCTTTATTGGTTTTTAGTTGCAGCACTACAGTACAGATTCTAAATCCTCAGGAACTGAAAGGGAAAAAAGTTGGCGTTCAGTTATTGAATGTCAGCAATCTTAATCTGCCTAAAAAATCAAAAACAGGTACTGATACATTGTGCAGTTGCATCAGTCAATCAGCAACCAATGCCATCTATCCCTTCCTGCAACAATCCGGATTTATCGCTGTTCCACTAAACTTATCACCAAAGGCAAATATTTTAGAAGCAGTTGAAAAAGCTGATTCCTTACAATTAGATTATGTTTTATCCGGAACAGGTATCATCCGTTTTACAGGAACCGACCCATTTATGGAACAGTTGACCATTAAATTAATTAGTGTCAAAACCGGAGATATAAAATTGTCAGGATATTTTACGGGGTCACCGGTAAGATCGATCCCGGCCATGGAAAGAATAGGGAAGAAGATAGTTAAAAAGATGAATGACGCTTCTGCTCATTAAATCTGTGGATCTGAAAAATAATTTAACTGTTTTGTTTGGGGGTATGCAATGAAACAGGTTGAGATACTACTACCATTTGGTAATGATAATTTCTATTACTGCAATTTGATGACCATCCTGTCTTATACACAAGGCGAGCAGTTGCTTCTGCCAATGAAGAACGGGAAGAACGGATTATTTTACTATAGAGTTTCATGATTAATTTTTTAGGTAGCTGTTTTTTAAGCTCGCTTTGTTGAAAGCTGATTTACTTTATTTTTTACTAAAAGAACATATGCCGAAACAATGATCGCCACTAAAATAAAGGCTGATAATAGCGTTATTTTAAGATGTTCTGGATTGAAATGGTTTTTCATGTTCTTGTTTTTATGCGGTGATGGCAGAGATCAAAATGATGGTTACAAAAAATACTGATAAAAAATTGGCAATGGTTTGGTCGATCTTGATTTGTGTTTTCATGGTTTTTGTTTTAGTGTTTTTGAATTGTTTGTTTGAAATAGTAATATTCAATTCTGTGCCAAACACCTAAATTGTTGATAATCAACATTATTATGCACAATTAACCATCAGATTCTTCCTTAAAAAAGAAGAATTTCCAAAATCAGGAAGAATTTATTCAAATAAAAAAGGCGTTGATAAATCAACGCCTTTTTTTGTTTCAATAGTATGTGTGATCCCTAATCCCTGTAATT
>CAIKTE010000019.1 GCA_903830285.1 uncultured Chitinophagaceae bacterium
ATTGGATAATGCAAATGATATTGAAACAACAACCAAGGAATTCTTGAAAAAGATCATTGAATAGCGAGCGGAAGACGAGACTCGAACTCGCTACCTACAGCTTGGGAAGCTGTCGCTCTACCGGGTGAGCTACTTCCGCTAATCGAATTTCAAATGTACAAACGAAAATGAAAACAGTCATCATAAAATATAATGCCGGTAATATTCAAAGTGTTTTATATGCTTTGGAAAGAATTGGTGTGAATGCGATTGTAACTGCTGATCATGAAGAGATCATGTCTGCTGACAAAGTTATTTTTCCCGGTGTTGGTGAAGCAAATAGTGCCATGAACAGTTTGAAAGAAAACAATCTGGATCAGATCATAAAAATCTTGAAACAACCTGTATTGGGAATTTGTGTGGGAATGCAGTTGTTGTGTAAATATTCAGAAGAAAATGCTACAGCATGTTTGGGCGTATTTGATGAACCGGTAAAAAAATTTGAATCGGATAATTTCAAGATCCCACAGATAGGCTGGAATACATTGTATGATCTAAAGTCGCCTCTAATGCAGGGTATTCCGGAAAACAGTTATTGTTATTTTGTGCATAGCTATTATGTTCCCATGAATGAATGTGCCATTGCAACAACAGATTATGTGCAGCCTTATGCATCTGCCATTCATAAGAATAATTTTTACGGTGTACAATTTCATGCAGAAAAAAGTGCGCAGGTAGGAGAAATGATATTGAAAAATTTTATTGAATTAGGCTAAAAAAAATTATAATGATCATTATTCCGGCAATTGATATTATAGATGGCAAATGTGTTCGGTTAACACAGGGCGATTATCATCAGAAAACAATTTATAACGAACATCCTTTGGAAGTTGCCAAACTATTTGAGGATGCAGGATTGAACCGTTTGCACTTGGTTGATCTGGATGGAGCCAAAGCAGGAAAAGTCAAAAACTGGAAAGTATTGGAATCTATCGCAAAGAATACTTCCTTGGTCATTGATTTTGGCGGAGGGATTAAAACAGAAAGGGATGTCAACATCATTTTTGATTCCGGTGCTTCAATGGCAACAATAGGAAGCCTGGCTGTAAAAGATGAAAATACTTTTATTGCATGGATCAAAAAATATGGAGCTCATAAATTCTTATTGGGCGCTGATGTAAAGGATGAAAAGATTGCAGTAAGCGGCTGGTTGGAAACAACAGATATTGATATTTACACTTTTATTGAAAACTATGTGCAAAAAGGTATTCATCAGATATTTTGCACGGATGTAAGTAAAGACGGAAAATTAGAAGGCCCATCCATTCAGTTATATAAAAATATCATTGCAAAGTTTCCCAAACTGGAATTTATTGCCAGTGGTGGTGTCGCTAGTATCAGCGATTTGATAGAGTTGAAAGAGATAGGATGTGCAGCAGCCATCGTTGGCAAAGCTATTTATGAAGGCAGGATCGAAATTTCTGATTTGAAAAAATTGAACAATTAAAAAATGCTGACTAAAAGAATAATTCCTTGCTTAGATATCAAAGACGGAAGAACCGTCAAAGGTACCAACTTTGTTGATCTACGTGACGCAGGTGATCCTGTAGAATTGGGAGCTTTCTATGCGCAACAGGGAGCAGATGAATTGGTATTCTTGGATATCACAGCAACAGTTGAAAAAAGAAAGACATTAAGTGAATTGGTGAAAAGAATTGCAAGGCAAATTAATATTCCCTTTACAGTGGGTGGCGGTGTGAGTTCCATTGATGATGCATCAGTGCTTTTAAAAAATGGTGCCGATAAAGTTTCTATCAATACAGCTGCTTACAAAAATCCACAATTGATCAAAGAACTGGCAAATGAATTCGGGAGCCAGTTTGTTGTTCTGGCAATTGATACCAAACTCGAAGCAGATGGAGAATGGTATGTTTACCTGAATGGAGGAAGAACAAAAACAGAGACCAAATGCTTTGATTGGGCCAAACAAGCCGTTGATCTGGGCGCTGGTGAAATATTACTAACCTCAATGAATCATGATGGCACCAAACAGGGATTTGCCATTGATATAACAAAGCGATTGAGCGAAAGCCTTTCAGTGCCAGTGATAGCAAGTGGCGGTGGGGGAACAATGCCGCATTTTGCAACCATATTTAAGGAAGGTAGAGCCGATGCAGCACTAGCTGCCAGTATTTTTCATTTTAAAGAAGTGGCAATTCCCGATTTGAAACGATATTTGCACGAACAGCAAATAGAGGTTAGAATTTGATGAATAGAATTGTTGCCGTACAAGTGTGCGACGCAACAAAGATTAATTGAAATACAAGTGGTGGTAAAATAAAAAACATGAAACACAAAAAAGATAATAGCACCCCTTTAGGGGCCGGGGGTATCAACTTTAAAAAGTATATCGATGGTTTGGTTCCTGCAATTGTTCAGGATTTTGCAACCAGTAAAGTATTGATGCTTGGTTTTATGAATGAAGAAGCGCTGCATAAAACAGAAGAGACAGGAAAAGTGACTTTTTACAGCAGATCTAAAAATCGCTTGTGGACGAAAGGCGAGGAGAGTGGTAATTTTTTAGAACTGAGAAGCATGGCAGTTGACTGTGATAATGATACTTTATTGATAAAAGTACACCCTTTAGGACCAGTTTGCCATACGGGAGCAGATACCTGCTGGAGTGAAAAAAATCACAGCGATAATTTTTTATTATATCTGGAAGAGATCATTGCGTTACGCAGAAAAGCATCAGTTGATGAATCTTATGTGGCAAGATTATTTGCAAAAGGCATGAATAAAATTGCCCAGAAAGTTGGGGAAGAAGCCGTAGAATTAGTGATCGAAGCCAAAGACAATAATGAAGAACTATTTCTGAATGAGGCTGCAGACCTAATGTTCCATTATTTGGTTTTACTTAACGCCAAAGGTTATAAATTGCAAGACGTTATTTCAATACTTCAAAAACGCCATTCAAAATAAGCATGAAAAATTTTTTGTTAGCATTATTATTACCGATCTCTCTATCGGCACAAACAGGATACAGCATTAAAGGAAATATAAAGGGCCTGAAAGACAGTACGCTGGTATTCTTAGTAAGCGGAGCTGACGGAGCCACTTTATCCCAGGATTATGCATTCAACGGGCAATTCAATCTGAAAGGAAAAATGGATAATGCAGATATTTATCTGTTGAATTTTATCGGGCATAAAGAAACGGTTGATATGTTCATCGGTAATGAAAATGTTGTTGTTACCGGGGAGGCCACCAAGCTGAAATCAGTGACGGTAGGCGGTTCGAAACTGCACAGTGATTATGCTTATTATTTACAGGGATTTGTTCCATTGAAAGAGAAGTTGGCATCTACAGTTAAAAAAATAAATGCAGAGCCGCAGGGGAAGAAAAGAGATTCTTTGATCAGACAATATCAATCTTATACGAATCAGGTATTAGATCAGGTTGGCAAATTTGTAAAAGAAAAACCGGCATCACCGGTAAGTTCTTTTGTATTGTTTGTTGTGAACCCGTTGTTTTCGAATGTTAATATTCTGGAAGAAAAATACAATCAATTACAACCTTCTGCAAAACAGGGGATTTATGCAAGGTTGATCGAAGAAGCCATCGCTAAAGGAAAGATCGGAATGATAGGATCGCAGGCAATTGATTTTACACAAAACGATACCAGCAATCATCCCGTTTCATTGTCATCATTCAAGGGAAAATATGTATTGGTAGATTTCTGGGCAAGCTGGTGCAGACCTTGCAGAGCCGAGAATCCTAATGTGGTAGCGGCTTACAACAGTTTCAAGAATAAAGGATTTACAGTGTTGGGAATATCATTGGATCAGGAAAGAAATAGTTGGTTACAGGCCATCAACGACGATAAATTAACATGGACACATGTAAGCGATCTTCAATACTTCAATAATACAGTTGCTAAAATGTATTTCATTGAACAGATCCCTTCCAATATGCTGATCGATCCTAACGGAAAAATTATCGGAAAGAATTTAAGAGGTTCAGAATTAACAGCTAAGTTGGTGGAAGTTTTGAAGTAGTCAATGGTCCATGGGATATGGTCTTTAGAAAATATTTTCATATTCCTTAACATCAAATCCAACAGCAACAACTTCACCTTTCTCATTTTCAATAACCGGGCGTTTAATAATACTAGTGGAAGCTGTCATGAATGCAATGGCAGCTTTTTCATTTGTGATCTTGCTTTGCGCTGCAGCATCTAATCCGCGCCAGGTAGCACTTTTCTTATTTAATATTAATTCCCATCCTTTTTGTTTACACCAGTTTTTTAATTTGGAAGCAGTGATCCCTTCTGTTTTATAATTATGAAACTCATAATTTATTTTATGGGCTTTTAACCAATCCAAAGTTTTCTTAACTGTATCGCAATTGGGTATTCCGTAAACTGTGTACATGATTTTTAATTTATTCTGCCGTCTCAAAAGTTTCACCTTCTTTCAATTCCCTGCCGAACTGCAGCATATAGCCATTGATATCATAGATCGCAAATTCGCGCATGCCATGTTCAAAATTGTTGATCTCGTATGCGATCTTAGTAGTTGATCTTAATTGCTCCCATAATTCATCCACTTCATCCGTATACAAATAAAAGCTGCCTGTAAATTTTGGTTCGCCTTCATAAACAGTATGTTCGTTGGGAAGCGAAAACATGATATTTACAGCATCCTTGTGCATATGGCACCAGCCCCAGTCTTCATTCAGTTCAGTTAACTCAAATCCTAAAACCATCTGATAAAATGCAATGGAACCTTTCAGGTCATTGGTCCAGAGCATGGGCGTCATATTTTTGAGCTTCATGAAGTATTAAACAGTGTGTAATGAAATAATTCTAGATGCCAGCCAACTTTCTTTGATCGGGATCATCCAGTTACAGAGAAATGCTCTTTTATCTACTACCAGGTTATTAAAATAGATGGTATCATGGTTGATAAAATTATTTTCAATACTGTAATTCAATTGTGCCAAAGGAAGTAATTGCACTTTATCTTTTACAACAAATGCCAAGGATTGTCTGTCCAATAAATTAATAGAGAACGCTTGCTCAATTTCTTTTGCAAACCGTGCAACAGAATCTATGGCCTTACCGCAGATCCTTGCATTGGTGTCATCTGCCATAAAAACGATGAACTGCCCGAATAATAAATTGGCATAACCCTTTACTGCTGCACCATGACTTTCCCAGTTCTCAACAAAAGTATTCAGCAGTTCTTCCAATTGTAAAGCTTCACTCATCGTCAGTAAACGGCTGCTCTGGTACACCCATACTTTTGCATCTGGACTAAAATCTTCAGGGATCAAATGTTGGTAATCGAAATTCATAATTGATATTTTTTTGTGAATTATTTCTTTTCTTGTTTGTTTTCGGAAGAGTAAAAATATGCGCCAACTATAGCAGCAAGCACTTTCCAGAATAAATTTTCAAAACCAAATATTTTGCTCCAGTCAAATTCCTGCGGTTTAAAAATCCTGTCCACCAAAATATCTGCAATAAATACAAATGCAATGAAAATGATGAAGCTGCTGATTATAAATTTCTTCCAGTTAATCTTCATTTTCTTTTTTTCTCTTGTTTAAAATAGGGTTGCCTATCAATAGACTCATGACAAATCCAAAAACAACGCCTTTGATCAATAATCTGGCAATAAATTTTTCTATAGTAAAATCAGGCTCTTTAAATTCTCCGAAAAACCATGCTATTGGTATGCCAACCAAAGTGAATACAATTCCATAAGCAAAAAAGGCTGACCACGTAAAATTTTTAAAGAGCTTTTTCATAACATAGTTTTTATGCCATTGATCGTTCAATTAATTCGGCAATATCCAAAACCTCTACATCGTTTTCTTTCTCTTTGTTCTTCACACCATCTAATAGCATTGTATTGCAGAAAGGACAAGCACTTGCTATTACTGATGCACCTGTTTCCAAAGCTTCTTCCGTTCTTTCGATATTGATCCTTTTCGTACCGGGTTCATCTTCCTTGAACATTTGTGCACCACCTGCACCGCAGCATAGACCATTGCTCTTGCAACGTTTCATTTCTATCAGTTCAGCATCCAGTGCTTCCAATACTTTTCGTGGTGCTTCATATATATTATTTGCACGACCTAAATAACAACTATC
>CAIKTE010000020.1 GCA_903830285.1 uncultured Chitinophagaceae bacterium
ACTTAGGTTTGTTTTTGAAATTATTAAACCATGTATTTCTCCCTTAACAAAACCATAGCCCTCATCATTACTGTTATAGATATAAGCAATAATACCACCACTGTATTCACGACCAACTTTTAATGAGTCAACTTGTTTAGTAGTACTAGTAGTGATCGTAATTGGATTATGGGCGAAAGAGATTTTTTTATTTAGTGTTTGTTGTATAAGCAATAATGGAATTAGCATTGAAAATGCAGGGATAAAAATCTTTGATTTCATGGATAATGTGTAAAGAGTAAGTAAATATAAATAACTATTTTTTATCAAATAACGTACCGAATCTTAGCATTAAAAGTATGTATAATCGTATGCCTTAAATTTGGTATTTAGAAGTAAATATATACTGGTTTATTATCTTTGCTAATTGCCGGCTTTTAAAGTGTACAATAAAATAAAACCCATCTCCACACCTAAAATACTCTGGCGACCGGCAGTATTCATTCAATAAACAATAAGGTAAGCAAGTACATCTTCAACGGAGGATGAACGAACCTCAACCGAATCTAAGCTATAGGAAAGGTATATCCGAATGCCTGTTCTCCAACCAAAAAATACTTTACCGCTTTAACAAATCCTTAGTACACACCATGCAGCATTTAGCATCTAGTTAAGAGAACGCGGTTCGGTTATTGGTATTTATCTAATCACAAAAATTCGATGCATGATCTAATGCTACGCTAAAACAATTATAATTATGAAAAGCAAACAACTATTTTTCAGTGTAGCCGCAATGGCTGTAACAGCATCCGTTTTATTTGTTGCCTGTTCGAAAAGTACTTCTGCTGATGCAGTTGCTCCCACAGCAACACAGCAATCTGTATCTCTGTATATGACAGATGGTCCTGGCGTATTTAATAATGTGTTTCTTGATATCAAATCAGTAGAAGTATTGGTGGATACTTCGAAAAACACAAGGGATCATGATCGTTGTAACTGGGATACACTGGGTAATAAACCAGCATTGCCTAAGGACTCAACATTTTTTGTATGGAGTAACCTAAATGTTACTGCAGGCTTGTATGATCTGCTGCAATTGCGAAATGGTGTGGATACATTATTGTCCACAGCCAATATCGCGAAAGGAGCTATTCGATTGATCAGAATTAACCTCGGCACTGCTAGTTATATTATAAAGGATAGTGTTAAATACACTTTGAATATTCCTCCCACTGCCCCTTCATATATCATAGTGAAACTGGGTGGCGGAGAGTGGGAAGCTTTTGGAAGCAACAGATATCGCTTATGGCTTGATTTTGATGTAGCTAGATCTATCATATTCTACAATAACGCGTATTATCTAGCACCATTCCTTCGTCCGTTCTTACCTAGTCAGACCGGAGCAGTTTACGGAAGCGTTGCACCGAAAGATGCTTTTCCCGAATTAATTAAAGTGTTCAGTTCAACAGATACTTCAATGGCTTTGCCAAATAAAGATGGTGTTTTCTTGGTCCGTGGATTAAAAGACGGGACATATTCCGTATTGATACATTCACTGCGTCAGGATTCATTAGGAATAGCTATTCTGCCATATAAGGATACAACGATCAGTAACGTGGTTGTAAAGAATGCTAATTCAGTTTTTGTGGGTAATATCAGCTTACATAAATAGTTTTTCATAGATACAAATAGAGGGTAAATAAGAAGAGGAGCGGTTTTCACCGTTCCTCTTTTTTATTATATTTTAATTGTTCAACTGTTTATAAAACGACTATAAACTACTAATTTCTTTTACCCCTCTCCAAGGCATCTTTTACTCCTCTTTTGGTATTTGTGAAGCAGACCAAAAGAAGTCTCGAAGAAGACCAAAAGAAATCCAAAAAATGGAAAAATTCGGACTAATCAGAATGTATTAACCTGTACATTAAAATTGCGGCCCTTTGTATCAAATAGGGGAATTCTTTCAGGTTAATGGTTTCGCCGGGTGCATGAGCTCCGTTTCCCGATGCACCTAATCCATCCAAACAATCTACATATTTGGCAACATAGGAAATATCGCCTGCACCTCTGCTTCCGGGATCACCGGCAATGGTTTCTCCGATACCCATATCTTTTGTGGCGTTGTTTAATATCTGCAGGATCTTATTATTTCCTTCAGTGGGTTCCATGGCAGGAATACCATCTGTGAATTTAATTTCGGCTTTTGTTCCGTTCAGATGTTTTGCAACGATCTCTTTCATTTTATTTCTCGCAGATTCTTTTTGTGCTTCCGTTAAAAAGCGAAGGTCACCGGAAACATAGCAGGAAGGAGATACAATATTGCTTTTCCCGATAGCTTGCCCTACGGCTTTACTTTCGTCATAATTCACATCTGATCCGCCAACAATTAGTCCGGGATTGAATGTCAGATACTTTTCAGTACTTAATTGTTCTCTGAACTCATTTAAGATCCTCGCAGATTCATAGATGGCACCATATCCATATTTAAAAACACCGCTTGAATGAAAAGTATTAGCGGTAACTGATAATTTCCAGCTGCTGCTGCCTCTTCTGGCTGTAGCAACACTGTGCAGACCCTGTGCACCTTCAAAACCCAATGCCACATCACATAGTTTTGCCCTTTCCATAAAATCTTTCCTGCTAACGCTTACGGGTGTTCCGGCTCTTTCTTCATCTCCTGTAAAATAAACGACAATAGTGGCATCATCGAGGAGATGCATACTTTGTAATGCCTGCAATGCTGCAATGGCGATCACATCTCCGCCTTTCATATCATTGGCTCCCTGTCCGGTTGCAGTGGAATCGTTCAGTTTTTTCCAGGGATTAGCGGGCATATCGGGTTCAAAAACTGTGTCCAGATGACCGATGATGAATAATTTCTTCCCTTTCTTACCATTGCGTATGGCCACCAGATGTCCTGCCCGGTTGAGGGAATCGGGTAAAGGCACCCATTCGGAATGAAGTCCGGCTTTTTCCAGTTCCTTACTGAAAATAGTACCTACTTTCTGTACGCCCTCTTTATTAAGGGTACCGCTATTGATATTCACTGTTTCTATTAGTAATTTTTCCGCATCAGGCAAATGCTGATCGATGAATTGGATGATCTGTTTTTCTTTCTCTGAAAGGGATTGGGATCTAGCCTGAAAGGCAGCAAAAAAGGCAAGGATAATAAGTACCGGTTTTCTCATGCAGTAAATTTTTACCAAGATAATTAAGAAAGAGAAGGAGGCGTAAAATTTATTTCAGCTACTGAGTAGCAGTATTTTACATAGTTCCTTTTTAATTATTAGGCTGTGATGATGATTACACGTAACTTTGCAACTTATTATTTTATTTATTTAAATTTTACAATGGACACAAAAATCAAAGGAACTGTAAAGTTCTTTAACGAAGAAAAAGGTTTTGGTTTCATCAAACATGATGATTCTAACAAAGAAACATTTGTACATGCTAATGGTTTAATCGACCAGATCGAAGCAAACGACAAAGTTGAATTTGACGTGCAAGAAGGCCGTAAAGGTTTGAATGCAGTGAATGTGAAACGTATCGCTTAAAAGTAATACTTCATAAAACCTGTAAGGCTGCAATATGTATTGCAGCCTTTTTTTATGTTATGCCGGTAAGGCAAATACTGCAGTATTTTCTTTAGCTATGGGTAAGAACAGTGACCAACAGATCGCCATTAATAGAGAAGGCGATTTTTCAGTGGCAGATTCGGCAGTTCTTGAAAAATACACTTCAGTTTCTCCATTTTCTGCCCTAAGACCGCAAAGCAATAATGGGTTATTCTTATGTTTTTTATAGATCATTATTTCTGCCAGGGGATTATTCTGAATGCAGTAATGATAGCGCTCTTCATTCAATTCGATCAGGCCTTCATTCTTGAATAGTATTTCATGTGTAATCTGCCCGATCTTGATGCCGTATTCATTTTTAAGAACAGTTGTATTCAATAAAAATCCTTCTTTGTCTATATGAAAATTCCTTCTACAATCTTCTGCATCGATCTTTGCAGTATGTTCTTTGTGGTTGAGGGAAAGTGAGATCAGCTTTTTCAATCCATTCCATAATTCATATACTTCAATGTCATCTTCTATTTTAACGGGGATCCATTGTAAACTTGAATGATTGTTCATATAGAGCAGCTTGTTGAAAGAGTAAGGTAATAGCAGTATTTTACAATATCATCAGTTAACATAAATATAATATTGGCTTGTGAATAAATGGTAGAAATCGGGAATCCTCAGGTCTTGAAAAAATGGAATATTGCATGAAAACAGTATTATTTGGTCGAAAAAAGCTTTGCTGAATTAATGCGTAACAGGCTGTCTGTCGGAAGTTTAGATGAGATAAGTATAATACCTGTCAATAAATACCCACATTATAGCGTTTAGTACTATTAAATAATAAATTTGCCCCTTTATCCTGAAGTATTAAATGCTGTCTTTAGCCGGACATCGCAAACAGAAAGGAAATAAAAACATAAATTGATCAACATTTTAGTAAAAACCCATCTATGTTATGAGTGATTTGATGAAACATTTAAATGAAACAGTAGCGTTCATACAGTCTAAAGTGAAAACTGATGCCCAAATAGGGGTTGTATTGGGAAGCGGACTGGGAAATCTTACCAATGATATTGAGATCGAATATTCGATCCCCTATGCCGAGATACCCCATTTCCCGGTGAGTACTGTAAAAGGGCACAGCGGTAAATTGCTATTTGGAAAGATGGGAGGAAGGGCTGTGATCGTGATGGGTGGGCGTTTTCATTTTTATGAAGGATATTCGGCGCAACAGGTTATTTATCCTGTTAGAGTGATGAAACTATTAGGAGTGAAAACCTTATTATTATCGAATGCGGCAGGAGGGGTAAATCCAGACTATCAGGTAGGCGATTTGATGATCATCAACGATCATATCAGTTTCTTCACTGAAAACCCTTTGATGGGGAAGAATGAAGATGAGATAGGGACACGTTTTCCTGATATGAGCGAACCTTATTGTAAAGAGCTGATCGCAAAAGCACATGCAATTGCAAAAGCAAACCGCATTAATATTCATGAAGGGGTTTATACAGCAGTGACCGGTCCAACTTTTGAAACAAGAGCAGAATATAAACTGATCAAGATATTGGGTAGTGATGTGGTGGGCATGAGTACTGTTCAGGAAAACATTGCAGCTGTACATTGCGGTATAAAGGTATTTGCGGTGAGTGTGGTAACCGATATGGGAATTCGTGAAGACGAAAACACGATCACACATGAGGAAGTATTACAGGCTGCAAAAGAAGCAGAACCCAAACTGGCATTATTATTCAATGAATTGGTAAGATCCATATAATATTAGTGCGATGGATGCAGTAATAATACTGTTACTGCGATCCATCGGGCGTTTTTATCACTTCATTCACAGCATTACAGTTAATTTGCAGCACATTTCAGGAGCATGAAACTATTGTCGGGCAAAGAATTATTGATTTTTACAAGTCTGTTACTTGTATGGACGATCAATGCTGCTGCTCAGAGTTCAGGAACTTATTCAGGCAGTTATTCTGGCCAATCAGCTGTGAAGTATGATAGTCAGGGCAGGCCAATCGGTAACAGCGCTTCTCGAAAGGATTCATTACAGCACAGAGACAGATTTGCCGATTCGATCACATTGTATTACCGCTATTTTGATTCCAGCCGCAATAGGACTTTAGATTCTAATTTAAATGATTTTGGCAAGAGATTGCCGCAGCCTTATTGGTTTAATAATATGGGTAATTACGGAACCGCTGCTAGGTCTTATGTTTTTAATCCTCTGATGAAAGCGGGCTGGGACGCGGGTTTTCACCAGTATGATATATACAATTACAAGGTAGAGGATACAAGGTTCTTCACTACAACAAGACCATTTACAGAGTTGGCTTATTTGCTTGGAAATAAAGCCGAGCAAATTATCAATATACTTCATACACAAAACAAAAAAAGCAACTTTAATTTTTCATTTGAATATCATTTTGGTAATTCACCGGGTTTGTTCAAAACACAAAATGCCAGTAATAGTAATATGCGTGTAACAGCGCATTACCAGTCGAACAATAAAAGATATGAAGGCTTTCTCATATATATTTCCAATAAGAATTCATCTTCTGAAAATGGAGGATTAGTAAATGTAAAACAATTGGACAGCCTTGCTTTGAATGATCCTTTTGAAGTGGATACCAGATTAGGTTCTAATTTAATTTCAACACGTAACCCATTTAATACATCTGTATATACCGGAAACACGTATAAGGATAATACGCTTTTATACAGGCATCAGTACGATTTCGGGCAAAAAGATTCTTTAGTTACAGACTCAGTTACCTACAAATTATTTTATGCCCGATTCAGGATACAGCATACTATTTCTTTGAAATCGAGTAATTATACTTTTTCAGACATTTATCCCGATTCGGTTTCTTATCAAACTTATTTTAATAAAACCATTCCAACGGGGGATACGGTAAAGTATAAAGACGCATGGAGTAATGTTACCAATGAATTCAGTATCGTTTCTTTTCCTGAAAAAAACAATCAAAGTCAGTTCCTGAAAGCAGGTATTGCCTTGCAGAATTTGAAAGGAACATTCGGGGATACAGCATCTGCTAACTTCTACAATGTTTATGCTTTGGGTGAATACAGAAACAGAACACGTAATCAAAAATGGGATATTGAAGCAACAGGTCAATTATATTTGAACGGGTTTAATGCAGGTGATTATGCTGCATTCATCAGTTTGAAAAGAAGTCTCGGTAAAACACTGGGTTATTTACAATTGGGTTTTCAAAACACGAACAGAACACCCTCTTTTATTTTCGACCCCCTAACCAATTTTCCGGTCAACAATAAGCAAACCTATAATAAGGAAAATATCGTACGGCTTTTTGCAGATTATGAAAACCCGCGTAAAAGTTTCAGATTAAGCGGTGAGTATTATTTAGTGAGCAATTATACTTATTTCGATAGCTTTTTTGTAGCAAAGCAGGAAGCTACCTTGTTTAATATGCTTCATATCAGTGCCGAGAAAAAGATCAAGTTGAGTAAATACTGGAATTGGTATGTTGAAGTACATCTGCAGCAAACGACAGGTGATGCACCCGTTCATGTGCCGGCATTTTTAACCCGCAACAGGATTGCATTTGAAGGTACTTTTTATAAGAATCTGATTCTTTCAACAGGAATGGAATTACGTTATTATTCGGATTATAAAGCAGATAATTATTCACCTTTTACCGGACAGTTCTTTTATCAAAACAGTTACACTACATCGAACAGACCTGATATCAATTTGTTTTTCCATTTCCAGATCAAAAGCTTTAAAAGCTTTGTACGCTTAGAAAATGTGAATACATTAGACCTTTCAAAAGGGTTTAGTTTTACGAAATACAATTACGTTTCACAGCAATATCCCATGCAGGGCCTATGGTTCCGCTTTGGGGTTTGGTGGAATTTTGTGAATTAACACACCGTCCGCATAAAATGCATTTTCGCATTCATTTTTCTTCCTTACATTCGAACAATTAAATTCATTATTATGAAATATTTCTTATTGCTGTTGACCATATTGTTTGCATCTGCAAATTTAAAAGCACAAACAAAAGATGAGACCATCAAAGTTTCGGGTAATTGCGGAACTTGTAAAAAGAAGATCGAAAAAGCTGCTACTGCTGCCGGAGCCAGTTATGCAAGCTGGGATAAGACAACCAAGATCCTGGATATTAAATATGATGCTGCAAAGACGAATGACAAAAAGATCCAGGAAAATATCGCTGCCGCAGGTTACGATACACAGGATGTAAAAGCATCTGATGAAGCATATAAGAAATTAGACGAATGTTGTCAGTACGACAGAAAGACCGTGAAGAAACAATAAAAGTAATTTCAAAATATAAGTAGAGCCGGGTAATATTTATCTGGCTCTTTTTTTATGCCAATCAATTTTTCTCCCCGCCAATACTTTAAAAACAAATTTGTCTGTAGCATCGGTCAAACCGAATCCCGGTCCAACATTCAATTCCCAATTTTCATTATTCAACATATCATACACAAAATAAAGCGCATGATTTTGTTGGGTCAATTGGTCAAATGCATTGATCGGTCCCATGCTTCCATAATATTCAAGTCCAAGACTAGCTTTTTTAAAGAAAGCATAGGATGCTTTTAAATTCGGCTCAAAAGAAGGAGCCGTATTTTGATTTACTCCTTTTAATGAAATGCCCAATGTTGGATTAAAGGAAACATAAAATTTATCCCACTGTTTATCGATGATGGGACGTAACTCTACACTCCAGGTATCAGGCGAATATTCCTGACGCTGGTATCCGATCTCTGCAGATAAACTTAACCCAACAGGCAATTTCCATTTATCAGGTGCAGCAATACGCGGACGAATATGTGTGCCTACGAATTGATAACCGTAAGGAGAGGTATAATTGGTGAAGATGTAAAATCCGATCTCGAAATTATCAGTGAAACCATGCGTGATCTCTACTGTTTCATGCAGTGCGTGATTGGAAGGCCGTACAGCATCAATGATATTTTTTTCTCCGTTAAAAGTATAGTTGCTGTGCAATTCAAAAATGGTGGTTCTCTTTTCCTGAGTTTTTGCGCCATACACCTGTATCTCATAATTATCCTGAGAGAAAATTATTTGAGATGAGAATAGAAAAATAAAGAACAATAATTTTCTCATACGTTAATTAAATGAACTGCAAATGACGATATAAAAAATGTTTTGCGGGTTTTGAATAAGGGAATTATTTTTCAAAATAAACATGACTGGCACCCACCCATTCTTTATCCTGATTGTATCGTACACCGATCATTTTTCCTTTGCTTAACCTTGCCAGGTTAAAAGTCGCAACAGGTCTTGTTTCACCTTCTTTCCAGAAATAAAATATTCTGATCTCTGCTTTTGCAGGTATATCAGGTGTTTCAATTACATCCGCATATTTCACTTTACGTTGCAATACCCAGTTATGCGAATCACTAACGCTGGTAATATCTTCCGGACTTACATCAATGACCACACCTTGTCCGGCAAAAGAGAACAAAGGTTTTAAAACATAGTTCTCCAGATCAGCGGGTAATTCTTTTATTTCGTCAAGGAATGTTGTTTGCGGAACATAAGGATGCTGAATAAATGGCAGTGTATATTTACTGATGCGGTAAAACCAGTTGGGATGCGGTACCCACTCAACGTCTAATTCGGCGGATAATATTTTTCCTTTCTCCTGCATTTCGGCAGATTGCGCGTGCAGATCATCAAAAATAATTCTGTTATAGACCCTTTTTACTTCGATCTTCCTTCCATTTCTTTCATAAAATAATTTCTTTCCTTCCAGAATCAATTCGGTCAGGCAAACAATAGGAATTCCAATATAATCTTCCGTACAATAAAAATCGATCCTTGTTTTTTGTTCGTGCGGTAACAATTCCAATAAAATAACATTTTCGGGTTGCTCATTCTTTATGATAATTTCTTTCAGCAATTGTAAATAAGTCTCTTTATTGAATCCGTTCAAATAAGCTGAATAAGTTTCAGGAATGTCGAAATGTTTACTTGTTACCTCATCGTGCCAAACCTGATAACAGAATAAAGTAGGGAAGCCCTGCATTTCTATCAACTGCGGTTCCAGTTCGCCTTTATCATTTTCGCAGATACCAAAATCAAATGCGATGAAATGAGAGAATGAATTTTCATTGAGTACTTTTATTTCTTCAGGGATCGCTTTCTTTGTGATCGCCAAGAAATTGGGCTGTGTGATAACATCCACTATACTTTCACATGCTGAAAGCATTTTTTCGGCAAAAGCCTTATCAACAAAAACGGGTGTTTCCGCCACCCGAAAATCAATGGTGCCGGGATGTTTGCTGTTCAACTCCTCCAGAAAATTTTGATATTTTTCTTTCGTGAAACTTTCATTGAACCATTTTCTTAAAGCAGAAACCATAGTAGTCCTTTTATTGGGGGATTGAAATTAACGAAATCTCAGTCAATAAAAAGGTTTAAATACATTAAATCAATGTGATCGATCAGTATTCCACCAATTCACCTACTGCCTGATTGAGAAAGTTGGGAAGTATGTGGTTGTAAGTGTACATTATTTTATCGGGGTCTTGCAGTTGTTCCAGCATGCTTTTCCATTTCTCTTCACCATGATTCTCGATCACATTTTTCTTTTTATCATCCCTTTGTAAGTACATGCTCATGCCAATGGCATCTGCTTCGGGATGAAATTGTGTGCCGATCACGTAATCATTGAAACGGATGCTCATAATGGCTCTTTCAAAGGGCACATGGGGCCTGTTCTTTTCAATGGATAATATTTTTGCACCCATTGCTCTCAATTTGTTGTAGTTAGGCTCAATCACCTGATAATCTCTGCTGTCTACGCTGTAAAAAGGGTCTTTTAATCCTTCAAAAATGGGCTCCTCTTTTCCTTCCTGCAGCATATGAATCGGGAATACACCAAATGAAGTGGAATTCCTTTTACAAACAGTTGCAATTTGATAATGCCTGCACACCAATTGAAAACTATGGCAGATCAGGAAAACATGTTTCTTATTATTGTTCGATAGATCGATATTCCATTTTTCAACAGCATCAAACCATTTAAAATAGGCATTGTCCCAATCACTGCCCTCAGTTTCGAGGGGTGAGCCGGGGCCTCCCGTAGAAATAAAAATGTCGTAAGAAAGATCCGGTATCTCTATTTTACTACGTACATCAAATTCATTGAACAGCACATCGAGATTATGTACTTCACCCCACTGATTGATGATCTCACGGATACAGCGCATGCCCTGATTCTCAGCAGATTCATACAAATCAAGAATGGCTATACGTATCTGTCTATTCTCTGTCAAATTCATAAGGCTGCAAACATAGGAATTTTACAAATTATGCGATTACATAAAGTATCAACAGTTGTGTAAGAATTTTATTGAAGAGGCTGAAATGCAGATGGCAAAAAAGATGTATCGCCCACATGTATTAGATCATTTCTCCTGCTAAATCAAAACTTTCAAAACTATTTAACCTTACTTAAGGGTTGCAATGAATACTTATTTTATTTAATTGATATAAGGTCTTTCTATGCATAATGCGTTAAAAATGTGATGCCGGCACGCATGTCTTCAAATAAGTTGGCTAACTCAAAACTGATAATAAAAAATGCCGGGTAGAAGAATTGGGATTTTTGAATACTGAGTCCATAGATCTTTTCTCCTAATTTTTGAGCGTATTTATTATTGAAAATAAAATAGCTTACGGTGATACCTATCAATGCACCTACGATTACATCAGTTGCATAATGGAAACCAAGGTAGACCCTTGAAAAAGTGATGAATATGATTGTATAGAGAAACGCAAGGATACCTGCTTTTCTGGCAATTAAAAACAAACTGGTAACGATCGCATAAAACAGAACGGCATGATCGCTCGGAAATGAACTCAATTTATCTAAACCAATATTGTCAGTTCCATAAGGGAGTACTAAATGCAGATCAGGATTATTAATGGGTCTAACTCTGAATGGCATACAAAGAACCAAGACTCTTCCAATGAAAATAGCAAGGAAACCAGACAGTAATCCAAGAATGATCTTAACTCTTCTTTCTGAAGTAACCTGATTATTGGGGGGAAACCATAACCACCAAAAAGCAATGATCAGCAGCCCGCCTTTAAAAAAACTATTTTTAGAAATAAATACTAACAACTCATCAATAAAGTGATTATTCTTCGAGAATTTTTGGAAAATATTGATCACAGTCATATCCAGACCTGTAACACCAATAACCTTTTCAATTTTTGTATTTGATGTTTGATGGGAAATGCTATAATTGCTCTTTTGCGAAAAAATAAATGTGTATCCAATAAAGGCTGCAACCAAAAAAAGAAGGGTCATTAATTTCCATTTCATACAAATTCAGTTTAAGGGTAGAGTTTTTAGTTTGTTTGGAATAAGGTCAATAAATAACATACCAAAATATAAATTACTAAAAATCAATGTGTTATGAAATACTGAGGCGTTTAGTTTTCCGGAAATTGGAATATTTTTTTAAATCCTGTAATTAGATGATCTACAACCATCTACAGTAATTAAGGGCATATTATTCAATCAAGAAAAATCGGGATGCTTAATTTCAATTAACCTGAATTCTCTGAGGAGATTTCGTTAGGAGCAAGTCAGCAATAATGATCTTAAAATTCTATTTGGAGCATAAAAAAACTGTCACATTTCGATAATCCTGTCTGCAGACAAGTTGGATCAGTGTGACAGCTTTTTTAAAACATTTCTATTTTACAAATAACTCAAATTTGTTTTTGGCGTTAAGGCAAGCAAAGTCTCATACATCAATTGAATGGTGTATTCTATATCCCTTTTGTGCAGCATTTCAACAGTAGTGTGCATATAACGCAATGGGATTGAAATTAAAACAC
Source organism: uncultured Chitinophagaceae bacterium (assembly GCA_903830285.1). Lineage (GTDB taxonomy): Bacteria > Bacteroidota > Bacteroidia > Chitinophagales > Chitinophagaceae > CAIQDX01. The sequence continues at coordinate 12,454 of CAIKTE010000020.1, forward strand.
TCGGACAACCATCGTTGGCATAGGCAAAACTATCTGTATCAGTGCCGGTACTGCGGCTAACCGTGCGCATCTGCAAAGGGATCTTTTTTTTCTCGGCAATATCTTGTACAAAACTTAATAATTTATTATGAACAGCAGGCCCGTAAGTCGGAGAGGGTCCTTTACCGCAGGCCACATCCCCTTCAATGATCTTGCTGATCATCGGGGTTTGTGTATCGTGGGTAACATCGGTGATGATGGCAATATCAGGTTTTATTCTGCGGGCGATCATTTCAGCACCGCGTAAACCAATTTCTTCCTGCACAGCATTCACGATATATAAACCAAAAGGCAGTTTCTTTTTATTTTCTTTTAAAAGCCTTGCTACTTCAGCGATCATAAAACCGCCGATGCGGTTATCGAAGGCACGTGCGATCAAATAGTCATATGCCAACTCATCATAACCTTCTTCATAAGTAACAACAGAACCTATGTGAATGCCCAACGCTTCCACTTCTTTTTTTGTTCTGGCACCGCAATCCAAGAATAGATTATCCACTTTAGGCGCTTGTTCTTTTTGATCTCCGCTGCTCATGCGGGTATGAATGGCTGGCCAGCCGAACACAGCTTTTACCACACCTTTTTTTCCATGTATCAGAACACGTTTTGCCGGTGCGATCTGATGGTCGACACCACCATTTCTTTTCAGATAAATAAATCCCTGATCGGTGATATAATTAACGAACCAACTGATCTCATCAGCATGAGCTTCGATCACTACTTTAAATGTTGCAGTAGGATTGATCACCCCAACTGCCGTGCCATATGGATCTGTGAAATAAGTATCTACCAAGGGCTTTAAGTATTCTAACCACACTTTTTGTCCGCTGCTTTCAAAACCAACAGGAGAAGGCGTGTTCATATAATTTTTCAGAAATGCATAAGAAGCATCTGTAAGAATGGATTTGCTTTTTGCTTTTGTCGTTTTCGTTTTTGCCATGATTATTATTTTAAAAAAAAGTAAAACTGATGATTCCGCAGAGGGCTTTCACCAGCATCAGACCGTCAATGATTGCAAGGTAATAGAGAATACTTTTACGACGGTACATTGACCATGCAACAGTTATCAACAAAATGAAGGGTATGGTATTAATAACAATCCGAATTACCCGAAAATGATGACTGATAGTGAAGACAAGAAAAGTGCCTAAACCAATGATGCATAAGGGTATCATGATATAATAAATGGTCTTTCTCAAACCGACCCTGACAACAAATGTTTTCAGTTGCTGATTATAGTCGTAAGCAAAATCTTTTATGTCGAACATGATGCAGAGCACTGTTATGAACATGAAATTCTTTACAAATAATAAAAAGCCGAAAAGCGTGATGCCATATGTTTCATTGTTTTCAATGGCATGAAACAATAAGGGGTAAATGGTAACGGTTCCTCCCCACACAAAACCAATGACAAATGGTTTCATCCATCCGTTATTGCGTAAATTGTATTTTTTGAATTTAAAAGATTCGATGCCATAATATAAAACTGCAACCAGAGGAAATAATAGTATCAGTAACCATTGTACCGCCGGCATTTGCAATAGATTTTGCCAGATATGGATACAAACAAAAAATGTTGCAATGATCAGGATGATCGTCAGTATTAATTGCGACCTGATCATCAATTTTCTGTTAGTTAAGTACCAAACAGAGCGTTTGTTATTTTTATCGGCTGTAGTTACTCCGATGTAGGCTTTAGTATAATATATAATGGTTGCTGAAAATAATAGAATATAGTACCAAAATGGATTGCGTGAAGAGGATTGTTGAATACTTGCTTCAAAGGAAAGAGCTACCGCACAAATGCCGTAAAAATAATTTCCAAAGAAAATGGTGTAGGCAATTTTATTTCGCAATGTTTATCTGTGTACGATGATGATGGTTGGTCCGCTGAGGGTATCACTTTTATTTCCGGCGAGATCTTTAGCCCAGAACTTAAATACACAGGTATCATTTTGATTATTACAGGCAGGTTCCTGCATCGAAGGATAACCCAGATTAAACCCATACCCTAAACTTACTTCAAAAACGCCTTTTAAGTTTTTAGTTTGAGGAAAAGCAGGGATCCGATAGCCGCTAACAAAATCGCTTTTCTTACAATTTTTTGTCACTTTCTGTACCCAGAGTGTATCTTGAACATCGCCCTGTGCATCTGTAAATTCAATATTGAAGGTTAAAACCTGATTTGGATTTAGGACCGAAGTATTTACACTTTTAAAAAAAAGTTGTGGTTTATCTGTATACTTGCTCTTGTTACAGGAGTTTGTTATGACAGCAATAACAAATAGTATCAATATTTTTGCCTTCATAGCTTTTATATTCATTTCAAATGTAGTTAAATCATTTCAACCCATTACTGTGCAGTCATCACTTGTTAACAATATTTTTTCAGTTCAGGGGGCGGGTTTTCAGCAAAAAGCAGCTGATATTTTTCAGTTTCAATATCAAAACAATGCCGTGTATGCTCAATGGTGTGATCTTCTGTCAACTGTTAACCGTCAACCGTCAACCGTCAATCGTCAAATTCTGACTGAATTTCCGTTTCTGCCAATATCTTTCTTTAAGACGCATCAAATAACCACAACGCTGTTCGAGCCGCAGCAAATATTTGAAAGCAGCGGCACCACACAAACCATTAACAGCAAACATTTGGTGAAGGATATTGGACTGTATCAACAAAGTTTCAGTAAAGCATTTGAATTGTTTTACGGTAATATAAAAGATTGGTGTGTGATCGGTCTATTACCTTCCTATCTGGAAAGGGATCATTCTTCTTTGGTAATGATGGCTGACGAATTGATCAAAATGAGTGGCCATGTAAATAGTGGTTTCTATTTGTATGATCATGACCAATTGAAAGAAACATTGCTGGATTTAGAATCACAAAAACAAAAGACCTTACTTATTGGAGTAACTTTTGCCCTGCTTGATTTTGCTGAAACGCATCCATTATCTTTAAAATATACAACGATCATGGAAACAGGCGGTATGAAAGGAAGGCGAAAAGAATTGACAAGATTTGAAGTGCATGATTTTCTGCAACAAAGATTAGGGGTTAAACATATTCATTCTGAGTATGGCATGACAGAACTATTATCGCAGGCATATTCAAAAGGGGAGGGAATATTTGTTTGTCCTCCCTGGATGAAAGTACTGGTGAGGGATGAAGAAGACCCTTTGCGGGTGAGCCATTCAGGTAAAGGTGTGTTGAATGTGATCGATCTTGCAAACATCTACAGCTGCAGTTTTATTGCAACTGATGATGTGGGTATGGTATATGAGGATGGAAGTTTTGAAGTATTCGGAAGATTAGATAATAGCGATATTAGGGGATGCAGTTTGCTGGTTGTGTAAATGACCGTTATATTTGCAACCTTGAAAGTTTAAAAGGTTCAAGAAGTTCAAAAGGTTTAAAAAGTTAGAAATAACCTCTTCAACTTCTGATAGCCCGGGTGGCGAAATTGGTAGACGCACTGCCTTCAGGTGGCAGCGTTCGCAAGGATGTGCTGGTTCGAATCCAGTCCCGGGCACGAAAAAGACTCATCAATCGATGGGTCTTTTTTATTGTAAAGCCCATCCCGCATTCATTTTTCGAATTACTATATTTGTATCAAACCATTTGTATGCGAATTTTCCGTCCCGTTTTATTTTTATTGATGATCGCTTTTACTATTTCTGTTAATGCACAGGCGGTAATAAAAAAGACCGATAAAAAAAAGACAGGAATATCTGCTCCGATTGGAGTGTTCGATTCAGGCACGGGAGGACTCACTGTTTTAGAAGCGATGTTAACCTTAGATGCTTTTAATAACGAAACGGGGAAACCCGGTGCAGATGGTAAATTAGATTTTCAATCAGAGTTTTATCAATACCTAGCTGATCAGGCCAATATGCCTTACGGAAATTATGCAGCAGAAAATAAAACTGATCTGTTAAAAGAACATATTTTAAAGAACATGAATTTTTTTCTACAAAAGCAATATGCTTTGCTGCAGGGAAAAGAATACACAACACAAGTAAAGCCACCTGTTAAAATGATCGTGATCGCCTGTAATACAGCCACTGCCTATGCATTGGGCGATATTAAAACTATGGTGAAAGAACAGGGTTATTCCATTCCAGTAATAGGTGTGATCGATGCAGGAAGCAAAGCCGCATTGCAATATCAGAAAGATCATATAAAAGGTACGATCGGCGTTTTTGCTACTGCGGGTACTGTTGCTTCAAACGGTTATCCAAAAACATTGAATGCAATGGCCGATAAATTCGGGTTTTCAAAATTATCGGTTATCTCTCAGGGTGGGGTTGGACTAGCCGAAAGCATTGATCGGGATTATAGTTTTTATGTTGATACTTTGACCAAAGCAAGAAAAGATTATAAAGGCCCTTCTTTAAAAAACCCTTTAACGATCGATACAACATTGATGAGCATTTATCATTTTAATAAATCGTACAATCAATTATTGTGTGAGTACGATGATCAGGGGAAATGTCTGGATGTTCAGTTGAATGATCCATCTAATTATGTACGTTATCATCTGGTTACACTGTTAGAAAAAATGATCGCTGAAAAATATAGTGAACCGATGAATACACTGATCTTGGGTTGTACGCATTATCCATATCTGAAAGATACTATTGCAAATGTGCTGCATGAATTATACAATTTTCAGTCAAACGGAAAATACCGATACAGGAAATATTTATCAGAACATATTGAATTAATTGATCCAGCTCTGGAAACAGCCAAAGATGCATATATCGCCATGCGTGACAATGATTTGATGAATACCGAACAAAAGCAGGAGAATAAATTCTTTATCACAATCCCCAATAGAGCATTACAGGAAGTTCAATTGCAAACCGATGGTTGGTTCACTTATCAATATAAATACGGAAGAAAAGCAGGAGCTAATTTGGATTATGTAAAATTCGTTCCATTCGACCAGAAAAATATTTCAACAGCTACCTATCAAAGGTTCAATGCTGTATTGCCGCATGTGTATGGCGAACTGAAAAAATTTAATTCGCTGCTACCTTAAATAGTAGAATACTGATAACGTAGATGGGATGGATTTACACTGATATTTTTTTGCCACGAATGCACGAATTTTATTTCATTCGTGCATTCGTGGCAACTAATTTTAGCTTGAATTTTTTTGTGATTGTCTTCCGATCAATATCACACCTACGATCACCAGAAATGTTCCGATCAGTTGCAGTTCAATGATCTTTTCTCCTAAAATAAAATGTGCCTGAATGATGGTTGATACCGGCCCGATGCTGGTAATGATCGCCACATTATTGCTGCCGATACTTTTCATACCATAACTCATCATAAAAGAAGGAAGCACCGTTGCAATAACAGCAAGTGCTGCGGAATAATAAACCAATGTGGGAGTAAAGTCTATGCCGGCAATAGTTTTGGTTGTTAAGAAATGAATGAAGATGCCGGCAGTCGCAAACAGCATTGCATACACAGTATAACGTGTAGCACCAACTTTATTTACCAGCCTCCCTGTTCCCACTAAATAAAATGAATAGGTAACAGCGCAAAGAAATATCATAAAAGTGCCGTAATAGAAATTGGGATTGGAAGTATCCAATTTCATCTCACCCAGATAAGCAATGCCAATGCCTGCATAGGTCAATGCTAAAGCAATGAATTGTGTTTTGCTCAGTTTTGTTTTAAACCAGAATGTATTTATTAAAACTGCAAATGTTGGATAAAGGAATAATATCAATCTTTCCAAGCCTGCAGAAATGTATTGTAATCCGATAAAATCAAACAAACTGCTTAAATAGTACCCGAAAATGCCCATTAAAAAAATAAAGAACCATTGTCTGAGGGTTACATTTGTCTTACCTTCTTTTCTTCCGGAATACCAGCCTATCAATAAATAAAAGGGTAACGAAAACAACATGCGCAAACTCAATAATGTTATTGCATCAACATGTGTAGCATGAAAACAAAGCTTTACAAAAATGGCTTTGGTCGAAAAGAATATTGCTCCGGACAATGTAACAAGAAAACCTGTTAATGATATTTGTTTTTGTTGTTGGGTCATAGTTGATAGGTCATAGGTAATGGGTCATAGTTGGAACGAAAAAGTAGTTCTGTAACTACTATGAACTATCCGCCATGAACCATGAACTTTCTTCTAAACACTCACATTAAAATCTCTCAGCGCATCATTTAAACTGGTCTTAAGGTCTGTACTGGGTTTGCGTTGCCCGATGATCAGTGCACAGCTTACATTATATTCTCCTGCAGGAAATTTCTTTGGATAAGTGCCCGGAATCACCACACTTCTTGCCGGAACTCGGCCTCTGTATTCTATGGGTGATGGCCCGCTTACATCAATGATCTTTGTTGATTGAGTCAATACAACATTTGCACCCAACACTGCTTCTTTCTCCACTTTTACACCTTCCACTACGATACTTCTGCTGCCGAGAAAGCATCCGTCTTCAATGATCACCGGACTTGCCTGCAAAGGTTCCAATACACCACCAATGCCTACACCACCACTTAAATGAACGTGTTTGCCTATCTGTGCGCAACTGCCTACAGTTGCCCAGGTATCGACCATGGTTCCTTCATCCACATAAGCACCAATATTCACATAGCTTGGCATCAATACCACATTCTTTGCTAAGTATGCCCCGTAACGAGCCACTGCATGCGGAACGGCTCGAACACCCAGTGATGCATAATCTTTCTTCAATAGCATCTTATCGTAAAACTCAAATGGAGGTAAAGAGAATGTCTGCATTTGCTGAATGCCGAAATACAGCAATATCGCCTGTTTCACCCATTCGTTCACATGCCATCCATTATCCGAAGGAACTGCGGTTCTTAATCTGCCCTTATCCACTTCTTCAATTACGGCACGTACCGCATCGCTGTATTTTTTGTCTTTCAATAATTCACGGTTGCCCCATGCTTCTAAGATCAATGCTTGTAATTCCATCATTCAAAATTTTTGCAAACATAATGTTTGATGTGCAAATACGTAAAGTGTAGCTTGTAAATGATTATTGTGTGACCAACTTGTGTATTTCATAGCTTGCCCCGAGAATCGGGGGCATCCCGGTTGCATCGCACACTTGTTATATCAGAACTTAATTCAACTAAACAATCCCAATTGTATCGCCTTTTTTAAAACAATTTTTCCTTCTTTTAATTGAGGATCAGTAATGACATAAACTTCTGTTGCTTCATGTCTTGAAGCCACAATGATCTTCGTTCTTTTTGCATGAGGTTCAAAAGCAGCTGCGGCCATTTGCGGAGAATTATTTTCCTGCGATAAATGCGAGAGCAGCAAATGCGTCATGAAAGGCGGTCGATGTTTAATAAACAGTTCCAAAGCCTGTTTATTAGAAATATGCCCCTGTCCTCCACGGATCCTATTCTTTAAATGAATAGGGTATCTGCCATTTTCCAGCATTGTTTCATCATAATTGCTTTCTAAAAAAGCAGCATGGCATTGTTTAAAATAGTGGATCACCTGCTCACAAGTAATACCAATATCCGTTATAACGCCCACTGTGATTGAATTATAGCTGATGATAAAACTGTGCGGATCGGAGGCATCGTGTTGTTTCGTAAATGCTGTTACTGTTAATTCTCCAACAGCAATCGGATTATTTGCTTTGAAAGTTCTGGAAAGATGTTTAATTAATATTGGACCGTGTTTGGCAGTTGCTTCGGTAATATAAACAGGCAGACTGTATTTATTGGCCAATACCGAGACTCCTTTGATATGATCGCCATGTTCATGTGAAACAAAAATTGCTTTTACTTTTTTCATTGAAAGATCAAGCTTTTTCATTCTTTTTTCCGCTTCACGACAAGAAATGCCCACATCGATCAACACGGCATCATTGTGATTGCCCACATAATAACAATTGCCGTTGCTGCCTGAGTTTAAAGAAGTAATGAATAATGACATGATTGCTGCAAAGAAAACTAATTTTTGTCAGGTAGGAACTAAGTTGTAATGTTTCATAAAGAACTTTGCGTTTCTTTCTGACTTCGGGTCTTAGTGGCTATTTTTACAATGATGAACTCATTCGAAACCGATATAGAAAATTGTTTACGTGTTCTGCAAAACGGGGGGATTATTTTATACCCTACTGATACCATTTGGGGAATCGGTTGCGATGCTACCAATGCTGCTGCTGTTGAAAAAATAATCGATTTAAAGCAGCGACCGGCCAATAAAAGTTTTGTAGTATTGGTGGCAGATGAAAAAGAATTGATGAAATATGTAGCATCTCTGGATCTTGAGGTTTTCAATTTTCTCGACAAAGCAGTTCAGCCAACCACTGTTATTTATGATTCAGCGATCGGTCTGGCAGATAATGTTATTGCTGACAATGGCTCAGTGGCCATTCGGATTTGTAAAGATGAATTTTGTAAACATCTTATCAAACGTTTTAGAAAACCGATTGTCAGCACTTCAGCCAATACCAGCGGAATGCCTGCTCCATCTGTCTTTGTTGAGATTGACATCGAAATTAAAGACGGTGTTGAATATGTTGTACAGCACAAACAAGATGTTACAACAACGGCTGTGCCCTCATCAATTATAAAATGGAATAACGGAAAAGCAGAAGTCATCAGATAAAAATGAATTATTACCTACTTTTGCGCCATGCAAAAAATATTGGTGATTCAAACTGCTTTTATAGGGGATGCTGTTTTGGCAACAGGCCTTCTAGAAAAATTGCATACTTCATTTCCTGATGCACAAATTGATTATATGGTGCGAAAAGGAAATGAATCTTTGTTTACCAACCATCCTTTTCTGCATGCATTACTGGTTTGGGATAAAAAGAAAACCAAATACACACATTTATTTCAACTGTTACTAAAGATCCGAAAAAACAAATATGATACTGTTGTAAATGTGCAACGTTTTGCTGCGACAGGCTTTTTAACAGCATTCTCCGGCGCGAAAGAAAAGATAGGGTTCGATAAAAACCCTTTCAGTTCCTGGTTCACAAAGAAGATCAAACATGTAATCAGTGACGGGACACATATTCAGCATGAGATCGATCGCAATCAGGAACTTATTGCTTCTTTTACTGATGCAATAGCTGCAAAACCCAGATTGTATCCTACAAAAGAGAATTTTGATGCAGTTACAAAATATAGACACATGAAGTACATCTGCATTGCACCTGCATCTGTTTGGTTTACCAAACAATTCCCTGCAGATAAATGGATCTCATTTATTCATGCAACTCCTGATGGCGTTATGGTTTATTTATTGGGAGCTCCTGATGATTTTGCTTTATGTGAAGAGATCAAAGCGCAATGTTCGCATTTGAATGTGATGAATATTTCAGGAAAACTTAGCTTTTTAGAATCGGCAGCTTTAATGAAAGATGCCATAATGAATTATGTAAACGATTCTGCACCTATGCACTTTGCATCTGCAATGAATGCTCCCGTAACAGCTGTGTATTGCAGCACTGTTCCTGCATTTGGTTTTGGTCCTTTGAGTGATATAAGTTTTGTTGTTGAAACCAAAGAAGAATTAAGTTGCCGCCCCTGTGGCCTGCATGGAAGAAATGAATGCCCTTTGGAGCATTTTAATTGTGCCCATCAAATCACAAATGAGCAATTATTGTTTTCAATGGTAACAGGTAAATAGCCTATTTTTTTCATTCCATCATCTATAGTCCACTGTCCATCGTCCTTACTATATTTGCCATAACATGCATATCAATTATTCGGATAAAGAACAATTCATCTTCAAAAAGATCTCAAAAGCAGCGCAAGAACTCAATGTTCCTGTTTTTTTGATCGGTGGATTTGTGCGTGATAAGATTATAGACCGTGCAACCAAAGATGCTGATATTGTTTGTTTGGGGGATGGTATTGCACTGGCAAATAAGGTTGCTGAAAAATTTCATCCCAAACCATATGTTTCTTTTTTCAAAAATTTCGGAACGGCGCAAATAAAAATCGACGAGTTTGAAATTGAATTTGTAGGAGCCAGGAAAGAAAGTTATAATTATGAAAGCCGCAATCCTTTGGTTGAAGCAGGTTCGTTGGAAGATGATCAGAACAGAAGAGATTTTACGATCAATGCACTTGCAGTTAGTTTGAATGAAAATGATTATGGTCATCTGATCGATCCATTTAATGGTCAGTATGATATTGAACAAAAAATCATTCAGACCCCATTAGATCCTTTACAGACATTTAGTGATGATCCTTTGCGCATGATGCGTGCCATAAGATTTGCAGCGCAGTTGAATTTTTCTATCGAAACAAAAACTTTTCAGGCAATTATTGATAATGCCGAAAGAATTAAAATCGTTTCACAGGAAAGAATTTCGGATGAGCTGAATAAGATCATGCTTAGCTCAAAACCTTCTGTTGGATTAGATCTGCTGAGCAGTAGTGGGCTGATGCAAATTATATTCCCGCAAATGATGGCTTTGCATGGTGCTGAATATGTTGATGGTTTGGGGCATAAGGACAATTTTTATCATACGCTGCAAGTGATCGATAATATTTGTGCAAATACAAATGATCTCTGGTTGCGCTGGGCTGCATTGTTGCATGATATTGGCAAGCCACCCACAAAAAGATTTGAAGAAGGACACGGATGGACCTTCCACGGTCATGAAGTAGTGGGTGCAAGAATGGTTCCGAAGATATTCGGAAAATTAAAATTACCCATGAACGAAAAAATGCGATTCGTTCAGAAATTGGTAGAACTGCATTTACGACCCATCAGTTTGACCAAGGAAAATATTACCGACAGTGCCATTCGTCGTTTGTTGTTTGATGCAGGAGATGATATAGATGCATTGATGATGCTTTGTGAAGCAGATATCACCAGCAAGAATAAACAAAAAGTGAAACGGTATTTGCAAAATTTCGAGTTGGTGCGTGAGCGCATGAAAGAAGTGGAAGAGAAAGATCATTTGCGGAACTGGCAGCCTCCGATTACAGGAGAGATCATCATGCTCACATTTGGATTGCTGCCGGGCAAAAATGTGGGGATCATCAAAGATGCTATCCGGGAAGCTATTTTAGATGGTATTATTCCTAATTCTTATGAAGCAGCTCATCAATTCATGTTGCAAAAAGCAGCCGAGTTAAACTTGCTTCCGGTTTAAATTGTTTTTCGTTTCTTTGGTAATGAAGTTGGTTGATTGAGTTATGGAAACCCAATCGGCAGAATAGAAAAGATCAAATCTTAAATATCAAATTATAATATCGAATGGCTATTTTAAAATTCAGAGTTTATTTAGAAGAAGATGATTCTGTGTATCGTGATATTGTAATCAGGCATAAACAAAGTTTTGCTGATCTGCATTTTGCAATTCTGAAGTCTTACGAGTTTGATAATAAACATCAGGCTACATTTTATCGTAGTAATGATAATTGGGCACAGGGACGAGAAATAAGTTTTGAAAAATATGAAAAAAAATATCCTGTAGATCCACTGATCATGTCTGAAACAACGATTGGCAGCGAGATCCGTGATACCAATCAGAAATTTGTATATGAATATGATTTTGTAAAAAGCTGGGTATTTCTGGTAGAATTGATCAATGTGAATAAAGAAGAGAATCCAAAAACAAATTATCCTTCTGTTTCCAGAACTGAGGGGATCGGGCCACAGCAATATGGTACTAAGAGCTTGCTGGGCGACAAGTTTGCAGAAATAGAAGAAAAATATGACTTAAAAGAGGGCATTGATGGTTTTGGGGAAGAAGGGGAAGCGGATGAAGAAAAAGAAGATGATGCTGAAGAAACTTTTGGCGATGAAAATAATACGGAGGAAGAATTTTAGTACAGATTTGATAATTTTAATCTTTTAATTTCAAATTTCAGATCACAAATACAAAAGCAAATACGGTTTATGTGATTGTTGGTCCAACGGCCGTTGGTAAAACAAGTTTTGCTATAAAATTAGCCAGGCAATTACAGACAGAGATCATTTCGGCGGATTCACGCCAATGTTACAAAGAATTAAATATTGCTGTTGCCAAACCAAGTGTTGATGAATTAAATGCAGTTCATCATTATTTCATTAATTCACATTCCATTCACGAGGAAGTCAATGCCGGTAGTTTTGAACAATACGCATTGCAATCAGCCGATAAGATATTTAAAAAAAATACAACTGCTGTAATGGTTGGTGGTACAGGATTGTATATTAAGGCTTTTTGTGAAGGAATGGATGAGGTGCCAAAAGTCGATGAATCAGTAAGAATACAAATTCAGCAACAATATGCTGCAAAAGGACTGGAATGGTTACAGGAAGAATTGAAAATAAAAGATGCAACATTCTGGGAAATAGCAGAGCAGCAAAATCCGCATCGTTTAATGCGCGCATTGGAAGTTTGGGAGTCAACAGGAAGATCGATCACTTCATTTCATCAGCATACCAAGACAGAAAGGACATTCAATATAATCAAGATCGGCTTAACACTTTCGAAAGAAGAACTGTATAAAAATATCAATACCAGAGTTGATACTATGCTCGAACTGGGTTTAATTGAAGAAGCCAGATCATTATTACCCTATCGTTCTTTGAATGCTTTGCAAACGGTAGGGTACAAAGAATTATTCGATTATTTTGATGCTGTGATTTCATTGGAGAAAGCGATTGAAAAAATCAAAAATAATACAAGACATTATGCCAAACGACAGAAGACATGGTTCAAAAAAGATCAAAGCATCAAATGGATCCATCCTTCCGAAACAATCACAATTTGAAACCAACGGTCATTACCAAATTCCCATTTCCTCCTTTTTGTGTAGCGTAAGTATTGGCAACATCATTTAACCGATAAGGGAAATTAACATCGTTTGCAAATACTTGCGAATAAGCAAGGTCAATGAACATACCGTGATCTCTATAACCAACTCCTCCACTCGCAATAAAACGGTTAGCTTTTAGGTTTGCATCAGCATAAGGACTACCATAATAGGCTGTGCCTAGACGAAACATCCATGTAGAAAATTTCAATTCACCCCCTACACGGATATTTACATTGCCTTTGTAATAATCTTTTATCTCGTTATTGACTAGATTATAATAATCAACAAGGGAGCTTTGTGTATTATCTCTTGCAGAAAACCTTGCACCGCGATAATTCACATATTCAACATCTGCACTGATAAAACCTTGTTGGTTTTTGATGTCTTCATCTTCTTTAAAAACAAAACTTACACTTGCTATAGCTCTCCATGGAGTGAGTAAATTATAAGATCTGTCGCCGGGATTACCACTGTTCAAATGATCACTGCTTTCACTTCTCTGACCTGCATATTTTTCAGTATTGGCATCTAACCAGGATCTGATCTGGTCTTTATAATTCATAAATTGAGGTGTATGAAATGCAAATCCTAACCTTAAATTTTCCTGGGGTTTATAGATCATTCCCAATTTCATACCAATACCAATACCGTTTGAAGTAGTGGTTTCATGGTAATTGAAATTTGAAAAATTATTGTTTGCATTAGTTGTTGCATCTTTTTCAGAAAAATAAAAATCCTTTGCATAATAAATGATAGGGATGGTTAAACTCCCGCCAACATATAATTTGTCTTCAATGTTTCCAGCGAGGCCTATCGCAATTTCATGATATCCGCCTTTTGTATTGGCATCATAGGATTGGTTGACTCCGGAAGAAATGGGAACCAGACTTTTATAACCCATCTGGTTTTGGATCATTGTTGTGTCAATTAAAAAAGTTCTGAATGCCAAAGAAGATCCGAAAATGTAATTATCCAATGCTGCATTGGTGTCGGCACGGTCTCTTATTAATTCTTCCAGATATTGTTCTGTG
>CAIKTE010000021.1 GCA_903830285.1 uncultured Chitinophagaceae bacterium
ACTGATTCGGTTTATTTTAAAGATGCATCAGATGATCATGGCGATACTTATACAGTTTCGGGCTTATGGGATTTTGGTGATGGTACAAAGGACAGTTCATTGCTGTCTATAAAAAAATATGCAACTCCAAACAGCTACAATGTGGGATACAGACCTATCAATGCATATGGATGTATCGGCGACACAACAATTCCGGTAACATTAAGCGGTAAACCAAAAGCAGGATTTTCCTTATCTACCATTAAATGCGAAAACAGCAATATTACATTTACAGATACTTCAAAACTTACTGGAGGAACCATCAATAAATGGTACTGGAATTATAATAATAATCTGGATACGGCAGTTACAGCGAATTCTGTCAGATCTACTGTCTTTCCGCATTACGGATCAGACACTATTAGTCTGCAGGTAGAAACAAATACAGGTTGCAGAGACAGCACTAAAACAATATTTATTGTAGGAGCCAAGCCGGCAGCAGGTTTTGTTTTACCTGAGATCTGTCTGGATGACGGCTTCGCAATATTTACCGATTCATCTAAAGTGGCTGATAATGCATTACCATTTACCTATGCATGGACGGTAGACTCATTACAGTCATCAACAAAAAGGCCTGCGCCGCATTTTGGATCTGACCAAAATCAGAAAATAAACTTTTATGCTGCCGATCATTATAATGTAGCATTGAAAGTAACTTCTAAGAATGGTTGCGTGGATAGTGTAACACAATTGTTCACGGTTAATGGTTCCACACCTCACGCTAATTTTGTTATTTCGAACAACAGCAATATATGTAGTAATGATTCTATCAGAATTTACGATTCATCATATGTTGATTTCGGAAGCATCACAAAAAATGATATTTACTGGAATTATATTGATGCATCTTCCGTTGATAGCCTTGATCAAAATCCTTCTTTCAAAAAAACATATGCGCATATCTATTCAAATTTTACAGCACCAGCAACAGTAAGCTATCAGATCAAATTGATTTCCCATTCGGGGAATTCAAATACTTGTCAAAGTGCCAAGACCCAAACGGTAACACTAAACAGAAGTCCTAAAGCAAGCTTTGTAACCATTCCGGGAATATGTTATGATGCGGATAATAGATTGATCTCACAAGCAACCTACAATAATACTGTTCCAAATAATGCATCAAGCCCTTTGTTTACAGGCATTGGCATCACAAATGCAGCAACCGGAATGTTCGATCCTAAAACAGCAGGCGTAGGAACTTTTCCGATCAAATATGTATTGACCTCTGATAAAGGTTGTAAAGATTCTGCCTCTCAAAATATTACAGTATGGCCTTCGCCCACTGCAAAATGGAATATCCTCTATCCTTATTGTGAAAAAAATACTAGCATCTTCACCGATTCATCAATAGCTAATTTCAGCAGCATCAGTAATCGTTATTGGGATTTTGGTGACGGTACAAGCCGAATAAAGAACAGTGCAGATACTATTCTTAAAAAATATGATACAGCCAATAATTATACTGTCAGTTTAAGAGTAGTAACTGATAGCGGCTGTAAAAGTATTTTCAATATTCAAACCATTAAAATAAATCCATTACCCCTAGTTAGTTTTAGTTTGCCAAGCATTTGTTTGCCTGATGGTAAAGGAAGTTTCAGCAGTACTTCCACTATTAAAGACGGCAGTGATGCATTGTTTTCTTATCTCTGGAATTTTGGTGATCCCAATGATGCAACTTCCTCTACTTTAAAAACAGCCACGCATAAATACTCGGCATTGGGTCCTGTGAATGTGCAATTAAAAGTAACCAGCAAGGATGCCTGTACCGATTCATTGACAAAACAACTCAATACGATCTATCCGCAACCGAAAGCTGCATTCAATGCCATACCTCAGGAAGTTTGTATAAACGACAGCATCCATTTCTTTGATAAGAGTAACGGTATAACCAGTGTAACTCAGATCTGGAAATGGTATCTGGCTAATGGCGATTCTTCCTTTAAAGTAAATCCTGTAAAACAATTCAGAGACTCAGGAACTTATAATATCAGTTTATATATTTTTAATCAGCAGGGATGTGTGAGTGATACTGCGGTATTATCGATCACAGTGCATCCTTATCCCAAACTCATGATGGGACCTGATCTGGTGGTATTGCAGGGTGGTGTTATTGCCATTAAACCCATATTCGTGTATGGCGACAGTTTGCAATATAAATGGACACCTTCCAATTATTTAAGCAGCGATACTGCAGCACATCCCAATGCATCTCCGCCTGATGATATCAGATACTATTTGCAATTGACCGCATTGGGTGCTTGTTCGGTGAATGACAGCATCTTTATCACTGTTTTAAAATCACCCGTTATTCCCAATACTTTCTCGCCTAACGGAGATGGCATCAATGATACCTGGAAGATAAAATACCTGGACAGTTATCCCGGTTCTACGGTTGATGTATATAACCGATACGGGCAATCTGTATTTCATTCCAACGGATACAACAAAGAGTGGGATGGAACTATGAACGGAAAATCATTACCGATCGGAACCTATTATTATGTGATCAATCCGAGGAACAATAAACCGATCTTCAGCGGGTCTATTACGATCATTCGATAAAACAAACCGATCAAATCTTACCTATCTACTTTGGATGATCTGCTGCATTCTTGAAACTTGTAACCTGTAACTTGTTCCTTAATCCTTATTTACTTCTATTACGATTTTAACCGGTTCTTTATTCTGATCGGGGGATATGATGATCTCTACACGTTTGTTATTGGTATGTGTTGCATGTTTAATAACAGCAATACTTTTAGCGTTTGTTGAATTTAAAGTGACCACTTGTTTATCTGCATCATCATTAAAATAAAAGGAAGGTGTTTCATCATTTATCAATACCCCGTTTCCTGAAATTCTTGCATGAGGCGTACGTGTTTTTATTTTTAAACTATCTGTTCTATATATCACATTCGCCAGTTCTTTTCTAAAAGCAGGTACGAAATTTTTAGGCATATACGGTATTTGCAGATGTTCCAATTCGGCAAATGCTTTCTTCAATTCTTCTTCTTGTTTTTTGCCTTCTGAATACTGTTTATTGTTCTCATTCATCATCTTTTCATATTCTCTTTTGGCTCTCTTTATTTCCGTATTTGCTTTATCAAAAGAATATTGCATGCCTTTAAAGATCACATTTTCCAATCCTTTTTTAATAGCTATGGTATCGATCTTGATCTTAGGCATCTGAAGATCATTCATGTCACCAAGGTCCCTGAAGCTATAGACAAAATCATTTTCCGCATCTTCTTTATTTATATTCTCTACCGCATGTATCGCTGCAGGTGCAATGGTAGCCAGCATTTCATCAGATGTTTTTTTCAGTGCCTTTTCTGATATGTCCATACTTTTTATGGCAAGCTTCATGCTTTTCTCTACTTCGATCTGAAGCGGTTTTTTCAAAAAGAAGACAGGATTAAAAAGTGGATTATCAATTTTCGCACTCATCGGTTCCACTACAATAGCTTTATTTTTTTGCTGGGATACTGTATCTGTTTTTTTCGAATAAGCTGCAGGATGCAACCATGCAACTGAACTTAGTATACAAGTAATTAATAATAGCGCTAATAGCTGATGACGATATTTGAACCGCTTATCATTCGTGCCGATCATTCTTTTTACTCTCGATAAAAGGTCACCGTTTTGCTTGGCAGCATTCATCGACAATGCCGTTGCATGCGAATTTGTATTCACCGATAAATAGGCGATCTGCAATAATGCTTCGGCATACATGGCAGGGTTATACTGAAACTGCAATACCCAATCATCACAACTGTTCTCTCTTTCTGTACGTATGGTTTTACTGATGAGCTGTGTAAACGGATTAAAGAATAAACTTGTTTCGATCACAGAGATAAATATATTGAGAATATAATCGTAGCGTTTGATATGCGCCAGTTCATGCAATAGAACAGCCTCTAATTGTGATACGGATAAATGATTGATACTGGCGATCGGTACTAAAATAACAGGCTTTACAAAACCGATGGTCAAAGGACTATTGATGAGTTCAGACACGTAGATCTCAATACTGTTTCGGATATTTAATTTTGCAGCAGCATCTTGTATAAATTGTTTCCACCGTTCATCGATCTCCAGCAAACCATTGAATCGAATGAATTGTGTGCGATAATACTGACTCGTCCATCTTACTAATAAGATCAGCAGCAATAATAAGTAGGCAAAGGATAGAAAGGGAAGTAATTGTTCACCCTTGATCAGAATATTCAGGATAACAGATGCAATGCTGTTATCTGATGCAGGAAAAATAAAGCTGACGGAACTTGATTGTTGCCATGCTGTATCTGCCGCACATTTGCTAAAATAAAACTGAAGGGTAATCATGAACCAGATAAACCCTGTAAGCTGAGCCAGAAATGCCAACCTGAATTTATTCGCAGCACCGGGTTTAATGATACTATTCAAGAAAGTAAACAGGATCCACAGCAATGCCATTTGCCATAAACTGTTGGCAATGGCATAACCCAAAGCTTGCAGAAAAGGGGAGTGGAGCGCTGTTTGCATAAGGCTATTGTTTCTTTAAATTGTTGAGTAATTGCTGGATCTCTTCCAGTTCCTCTTTACTGTGCTCATGATGTCCCAATGCCTGCATCACCAATTGAGTGGAAGATCCGCTGAATAAAGAATGGATCATCTTGCCCATGAATTGCTGCTGTGTTATTTCCTTACTTACATTGGCCTGATAAATATGCGTCTTGCTGCTGTCATCACGTTTTACCAATCCTTTTTCAAACATGATCTGCAATAATTTCAATGTAGTGGTATAGCCGGCATCCTTATGTGCGCTCAATGTTTCATGCACTTCCCTTACGGTTGCTTTCTCTTTATCCCAAAGCACTCGCAGGATCTCCAATTCACTCTCGGTGGGCTTGATATTTTTAGCTGTTGCCATTTGTTACGATTATTTTCGTAAGCAATATACGGCAGAGTTCGTAAATGAAAATATAATTTTTTAGGAGCGGTTATTTATGCTGATCGGCTTCTTTTCGCAGTTGTGCTGTTGTCTTGCTGCTACCATCATGACTCCACCCCGGTGCTTTGAACATATAGCCAAGTATATGCGATAATTTCTTTGATCTCTTGAAATCCTTCGACATATTCACCCAATCATGAAAGGCGATCTTTACGGGGTTGAATGTGTTTACATTCTTGGTAAGCCCATAAGTAGGAGTGAATTCCTCAGGCTGAAAAGTATTGAACATCCTGTCCCAGATCACTAGGATGCCTGCATGGTTCTTATCCAGATACAAAAGATCGGATCCATGGTGCACGCGGTGATGAGAAGGTGTATTGAAAATAAACTCAAACCATTTCGGCATTTTATTGATGGCTTCGGTATGGATCCAGAACTGGTAGATGAGGCTGACAGACTGCATCAACAATATCATTCCCGGCTCAAAGCCTACTAGGGGCATCCATGCCCAAAATATGAATCCACCGGTAATATTGCTCGTCCAGGTTTGGCGGAGTGCGGTAGCCAGATTATATTTTTCGGAAGAATGGTGTACTACATGCGAGGCCCAGAACCATCGAATGGAATGTGCCGAACGATGTGCCCAGTAATAGCTGAGATCATCTGCAAAGAAGCAGAGCACCCAGGCCCACCAGGCCGTATAAGCCAATGTAAAAAAGCGATATTGATAGATCCACGCGAGGAAGAGAACAATGAAAAATTTGGTAAGAATGCCGATAAAAAGATTACCCAATCCCAAGGCGATACTGGCAGAAGCATCCTTTACTTCATAGAGGTCCCGCTGTGTTTTAACAGCATAAAATATTTCCAGTATAAGAAGGATGATGAAACCGGGAATAGCATGTACTAAAATATTCGGGAAATGCGGCATAACAGTCTGATTAGCTGTATAAATGTACAACTCACACAGATATCATCTGCATAAAAATATAGCCACAGATCTGCGGTGAATAATTGCTCGCTATTCTTTAAAAGATCAGGTAAGGACTATTCGCTGCATTGAATATTACATCCACCGGGTGTTGGTTTGCCAACTGGTTCTTCAGTATATCCACTTCCTACTTCTACCCAGAAAAGGTTACTGCTGTAATAATGGTGTACATACAATTGATCTCCCTTGCAACATGTAAAATCTAAACTGCTCTTGTAATTTTTACCAAACATATTGGTATAAGGTGCGATCAAAGTAACCGTGACAAGAGAGAATGCCGTTAGTATAACAGCCACATTAAGTTTAAGTTTGTGAAACATAGGAATTGGTTTTAATTGGATAAAGGATAGTCAAATGTACTACACGGTAATGGTGGTTATACTACACTTACTAAACTTTCATCGGAATTTAAGGAAGATTAAAAACAGCTTTAAATTTATTGATTGACTGTCTTAATTACAGTAGCAAAGGTCAGTACTTGTACTACAAACTATCTTACACAAACTGCAGTTAGAATTGCAGTATTCACGCATTTCTTAAACAAACATTCTTCAAGCCCTGTTTCAAGTATGCATTCAAAAGATGCGTGAATACTGTAAATAAAAATCCCCGCAAACTTTAGGTAGGCGGGGATTCTCATTGATATAAATAATTTACTTTTTCTCTACGTCCACTTTAATTTTGATATTGCCCTTCTCAGATTTATTGAATAAAGGCTGATACTTTTTAAACTGCTCGGCACTTAATTCTTTTCCGTTCACGATCAGTTTATCGTTATTGATCTGGATATTCACATCATTACCGGATACAACAGCATCTTTCTTTAATGCATCGATCAGGCTGTTTAATCCTTTATCATCACCACTGATTGTTACATTCGTATTGGAAGTTTTTGTTGAATCATTTGATGTGTATGTTAGTTCAATCGTTTTTTCAACTTTATTTTTCTGCAGTTCTCCTTTATGCACTTGCGCCAGTGTAGGAGCAACCACCAAGGAAACAATGGACATTAACTTGATCAGGATATTCATAGAAGGTCCTGAAGTATCTTTAAACGGATCACCCACTGTATCTCCTGTAACAGAAGCTTTATGCGGTTCACTGTTTTTATAATAGATCTCACCATCAATTTCTACTCCCTGTTCAAAAGACTTCTTGGCATTATCCCAGGCGCCACCCGAATTGTTCTGGAACATTCCCATCAATACACCGCTTACGGTTGCACCGGCAAGGAATCCACCCAATGCTTCAGGGCCTAATATAAATCCTATCAATAAAGGAGAGATAATAGCGATACCACCCGGCAACATCATCTTTTTAATAGAAGCCTCTGTAGAGATGGCCACACATTTTTCATATTCCGGCTGACCCGTTCCTTCCATGATACCAGGAATGGTCTTGAACTGGCGACGAACTTCTTCCACCATACTCATCGCTGCTTCTCCAACTGCACGAATAGCCAGTGATGAGAAGATAAATGGTATCATGGCACCCACAAATAAGCTGGCCAAAACCTTTGCTTTATAGATATCAATGCCCAGCATGTCATAACCGTTATTATTGATCACACCCACATAAGCAGCAAATAAAGCCAATGCAGTTAATGCAGCAGATGCAATTGCAAAGCCTTTACCGGAAGCGGCCGTAGTATTACCTACAGCATCCAGTACATCGGTCTTTTCACGAACTTCTTTAGGCAATTCGCACATTTCAGCAATGCCGCCGGCATTATCTGCGATCGGTCCAAATGCATCAATGGCCAATTGCATGGCAGTGGTAGCCATCATCCCTGCAGCTGCAATGGCTACACCATATAGACCGGCACAGGAGAATGAACCCCAGATCCCGCCTGCTAACACAAGAATGGGTAATAAAGTAGATTCCATTCCTACAGCCAAACCTCCGATTACATTGGTTGCATGACCGGTAGATGATTGACGAATGATGGATAAAACGGGACGTCTGCCCATTGCTGTATAATATTCAGTGATGATACTCATTAAAGTACCCACTGTTAATCCTACTGCAATTGCTCCTAAAACACCATCGCGGGAGAATTCGATTCCGCGAAGCGACATAGTAGGAGGAAGTATATAATAAACCAATCCGGCACAGGCAAAAGCGGTTAATATAATGGAACCCCAGTTCCCCATATTCAAAGCTTTCTGAACATTATGCGTATTGATCCCGGCTTTATCACTCACCTGAACAAACAGTGTTCCGATGATGGAAAAGATGATACCCACAGCTGCGATCAGCATTGGTAAGAGTATAGGAGCATATCCACCGAAATTATCTATTGATTTTGTTTCTTGTCCCAATACCATGGTAGCCAACACTGTTGCTACATAAGAACCGAAAAGATCGGCACCCATTCCTGCCACATCACCCACATTATCACCCACATTATCGGCAATGGTAGCCGGATTACGGGGATCATCTTCGGGAATACCTGCTTCCACTTTACCCACCAGATCAGCGCCCACATCGGCAGCTTTGGTGTAGATACCACCACCTACACGGGCAAATAAGGCAATTGATTCTGCACCCAGTGAAAAGCCGGTCAGGATCTCAATGGTCTTAACCATTTCGTCCGAATTGGCAGCAGCTCCCGGGGCAAATATTTGTTTCAAAATGATATATAATCCGCCTAAACCCAAAACAGCCAAACCTGCCACACCCAATCCCATTACCGATCCGCCTGTAAAAGAAACGGCCAGTGCTTTATGCAAACTTGTTCTGGCAGCCTGCGCTGTACGAACATTCGCTTTTGTAGCCACTTTCATTCCGATATAGCCGGCTGTAGCACTGCTGACAGCACCTATGATGAATGCAATCGCAATAGACCAATGTGAATTAGGATTAGTTTGAGACATTACTGCCAGTAAAAGGGCAACGATCACCACAAAATAGGAAAGGATCTTCCACTCCGCCTTTAAGAATGCCATCGCACCATCAGCAATATGGGTGCTGATCTCATTCATCTTTTCATTACCGGCATCCTGTTTAGAAACCCAATTGAATTTTATCAGTGTGTAGATCAGTCCTACAATACCCATCGCCGGCACGGCGTAAAACAAATTGTTCATAAGCAAGATGATTATCTATTCATTAGTTTTTATTGATAGGGTGGCAAAAATAAGGGGAAACAGTTTAAACATTGGTTATTTTTAGCTTAATAGGTATAGTTAAAACAAAAGGAGGTGAACAAGGCATTTGTTTCACGCAACGGGCGCGGCGAATACAAAGGGCGCCAAGAATACAAAGATCACAACGAATTTTTCTTACTAGCGATTTACGACTTACGATTCACGTTCCCCCTTTTACCAATCAACTATTCAACCTTCTTCCATCTTATCACCGCCTTTCTATGTTTGGCAGTTTTCTTCGGAAGGTCCTTAGAGAGCACCCGAACAAAAAAGCAATAAGATAGCCCGGGAATAGGAAGAAAGTGATATTGGGATCCATTTCACTGAAGCAGGAAATGGTCATCTTTTCTAAAACCGATAATACCAATATCCATTTGTTTATGATAAAGATGGTAAATCGTGTAACTTTAGTTGCTTGTCATTTTAAGAACTCTATGAAATTTACCAAATCCAGATACCTTATCTATTTTGCTATTTTAGTATCCTTTGTAGCACTGTTAATATTTTATGCCTTAACGTACAAAAATCTCCAGAAAACTTTAGGTCAGACCGAGGATGAAAAAGTGGTATTGAAAATGATGTATCATTTGGACAAGTTTCAATCCGCGCTTGCTCAAATAGAATCCGTAACCAGACCTTTTCTGATAGCTAAAAATAAAGATAGATCGAATCTATATAAAGATGAATGTGATTCGGCAAAAATGCAACTTACTGAACTAAGATCTTTAGGGGATAACCGAAACATTCCATCAACTGATATTTTAATTTTGGATTCTCTTCTAAAAAAGAAAATGGCAGTATTTGATTCTGTTATGAGCTTGTCTATTCATGATAAGCCTACTGAAGCAATAACATTAATGGACGGGATAAAAACGAATTTATTAGGCAGTGATCTCATTAATAAATACAATTCAATTTCCGAAAATGGCAGGCAAAGTTTGAAATTTTTCGGGGACAAAAGAAATGAACAAGCGAAGAATATTTACCTGTTAATTGGTGGGATAAGTATTGTTGCTTTTGTTCTGCTTGTTTTTATATTCGGTCGGTTATTGAAACAAACGGCTGCAAAAGATCGGTTACTTTCTCAGAATAAGATATATGAAGACATTATCAATAACAGTTCAGAATCAATCACAATAGCTGATACGAATTTACAACTATCCTTTTGCAATAAGGCAACTGAACACTTGTTTAGGAAAAGTCAAAGTGAAATTATCGGGAAAAATGTTGATGATGCATTTGGTACCATCATTGAAAGAAATAAAAATGATGAAAGAGAAGAATCCCTGAAGAATAAAGGTTATTGGATCAGTGATATCTTGCGAAGAGATGCAGATGGTAATAAACTTGATATTCATATTACGGTAAATTCCATCAGGGATCAAAACAGAAAAACAACAGGCTTTTTTGCCATACAAACAAATATATCGGCAATTAAAAAAGCTCAAAGGGAAGTGGAAGAAATGGCATTGTCTTTGAAAAAGTCAAATGAAATATTAGAAGAGCGTGTAAAAGAACAAACATCACTTTTAATAGAAACATTTGATAGGGTAAAAGCCGGTTTTATTGCAACAGATGCAGATCTTACGATCAATTATTACAATAATATACTGCTGGAATTATTGGGCATTCATGAAAGGAATATCTCAGGAAAGAAACTGACGGATGTGCTGTTGCCAAGTTTCGGAAGAGAGCATATACAAATCATTCAGGATGCTTTTATAGAACAGGAAGAAAAACATTTTGAGTTTTTATATGCCGGAGAAAACAGGTGGCACCGTGCAAGTATATTCCCTTCAGTAAATGGGATTTCTATTTATCTCACCGATGTAACTGTTAGGAAAAAAGCAACAGAAGAGTTAGAAAAATCGCATCGCTTGTATCAATTTATCAGCGAGGTAAATAATCTGATCATTCATGCAAAAACAAAGGATGAAATAAGTGCTGAAATATGTAAGATCGCAGTGAGTTCTGGCGGACTTTCTTTTGCATGGATCGGGACTAATAATTTGAACACTAACTTGATCGAGCCTATTGCCTGGGCAGGTCGTGAAGAAGGTTATATAGATGTGGTGAAAAAAATTTCAGCAAAGGACGTCCCCGAAGGCAGAGGCCCATCGGGCAGAGCCATTAGGGAAGGCAAATATTATTACAGTAATGATATTGAACTAGACCCAGCAATGAGTCTATGGCGTACCGAGGCATTGAGCAGGGGTTACCGTTCCGCTATAGCTTTACCGGTCATGGTAAATGAAAAAGTAGGCTATGTGTTTACATTGTATGCTTCTAAAACATACTTTTTTACGGAAGACGAAGTAGAACTGCTAGTAAATGTTGTAGGAAATGTAGGCCAGGCATTCAGCGCTTTTGAGAACAATGCTAAACGTATTGTTGCAGAAAAGCAATTGCGCAAAGTTTTACAGGCTGTAGAGCAAAGTTCTGCATCCATTGTCATTACGGACCTGAAAGGAGATATCGAATATGTGAACCCGGCATTCTCAAAATTAACTGGCTATAGTTATGCGGAGGCAATGGGTAAAAATCCGCGGATACTGAAAAGCGGCTATACCGATAATGCTGAATACAGCGGTTTGTGGAATGACATTACGAATAATAAAGAATGGCAGGGCATATTCAGAAATAAGAAAAAAAACGGGGACTATTATTGGGAATATGCCATCATATCACCCATTCATAATGAAGAAGGAGAGATCACCAATTATGTTGCTGTAAAAGAAAATATCACCGGGAGAAAAGCACTGGAAGACGAACAGAAACAATTAACAAAGATCATTGAGAATACCGATGCATATGTTGCTATTGCTGATCTGGATAGAAATTTTCTTTACGGCAATAAAGCATTAAAAAATGTACTTGAAATTAGTGAAGATGAAGGTATTTCCCAATACAATATTTCGCAATTCAGGTCTGAAAAAGGGGCTGCATTAGCCGATGCAATCAATGAAGTTCTTTTACAGAAAGGGAAATGGTCAGGTGAGAATTATTATCAGTCAAAAAGCGGCAAAGTGATTCCGGTATTGCAAGTGATCGTGTTGCACAAAAATGAGAACGGAGAACCGCTTCATATATCGACTACTGCGATCGATCTGTCTAAAGTAAAAAATACAGAACAGGAATTGTTGCTTCTAAATAATGAGTTGAGAGATTTTTCTTTACACTTACAAAAGATAAGCGAAAGCGAGAAGCAGCAGATCGCAAGAGATATCCATGATGAATTAGGGCAAAATCTGACACTTTTAAAATTTGGCATTTCATGGATCAAAAAACATTTAGGAGATGATACAGCGATCATTGATAAAAAGGTAGACGAATTATTGAATGAGGTCACTATAACGATGGATTCTTTCAGACGAATTCAAACCTCTTTACATCCTGCTATGCTGGAAGAATTGGGATTATCTGCCACTTTAGAATGGCTGTTGAATTCATTCTCTAAATCAAGCGAAATTAAAATGAAGTTCTCTGTAGCCGATATTGAAAAGGATGTAGTGAGTTTAGAAAAAAGCCTGGTCATTTACAGGATCGCGCAAGAAAGTCTTACCAATATCAAGCGCTATGCCAATGCCGAGAATGTTTCATTTAAGTTGATGCGGGAGAACAATATGCTGCTCTTGAGTATTGCAGACAATGGTCGCGGTTTTGATATTACAACAGTAGATTCAAAAATACATCATGGTATCTTAGGCATGCGGGAAAGGGTATATGCGATGCAAGGCGAATTCAGCATTCATTCGGTGGTAGGCGAAGGAACTTATATAAATGCAAAAATCCCGATCGATTGATACTCTCTGATCAAGAATAGATCTTTTGATCAAAGGATCTATTCAATAAAAAGCTTTTACTTTCAACCTATGGTGGGCGAAGCGATCTTGGTACTTACCTGAACAAGAAGCAAAGCGATCAATTATATGTGTAAAACAAATACCGCCCCTCCGGGGCTAATGTCATTCTCTAATATGACCAGTCGTAATTTTTGCCCGATGTCATTGAACAGTTTGGGTTGTAAATGTTCCCTTTTATTTTATTAGCTACTTGCTGCTTACACTTCAAGCTTGCAAATCACCTATGTAAAAGGATGAATATAATAGGAAGAAAAGCCCGGCGGGCTGAAATTATGGTAACACTAATAATCAAAGGAAAGAAATAAGCCCCGGAGGGGCGACATTACTAACCAATCAATTATAAAATGTAAAAATGTAATTCATAAGAAAAGCTAGGGTTAAAAATTGTATTTAATTTATTCCCCACTCAATAGCTTGACTCGCAAACGTCCTTAACTCGATTGTATCATTATTCTACATCCGTACTATCGGTAGTGATGGTTGAAAATACACTGATCATTTGCCTGGCTTTATAAATATTGGTGTTGAATTTATTACCGAGTATGATCAATGTGGCAGTATCACTCACCAGTCGGGTGAATACCGTATTGTTGCCATGCCACCAGCCATTATGATAGATCACCGTATCCAGATTATTGTCGGTGATCTGCAAATGCCAGCCTAATCCGTAATAATGACCCTTTCGTCTCTCAAAACTTTGCGGGTGAGCTGCCATTTCAACGGTTGATTTTCTTACAAATGTGCCTTCGTATAAAGCACGGTCCCAAAGCAACAAGTCCCTTGCAGTACTGTATACATTCTTGTCGCCATAGATATAATCAAATTTTTCCAGTGGGTAGGCTGATCTTCCTTTATACGACGGCACATAACTGGCTGCATTTTCGGTCGTGAAAACAAAACTGTTCTTCATTCCAATAGGGGTGAAAACACTGTCAACCATATATTTCGGGAAAGGAATATGCGTTATCTTCTCAACGATCAGTGCCAGTATCGCAAAATTAGTATTGCAATAGTTGAATGTTTTATTGGGTGCGAACTGAACAGGAGGCTTATTGTCGATCATGTATTGCAGCATCACAGCATTGGTGATCAAACCTTTTATTTCAGGGGCATTGGGATTTTTGATGGTTCTGGTTCGCTTTACTATTTTGCCTTTTTTGTTTTTAGTAAGATAGGTTTCGGTCTTATTACCATCCATGAAATACTCATATTTGGGAAGGCCGCTCATATGGGATAAGAGTTCGCGGATGGTGATATTGCGGTAAGGAAATTGCGGAATATACTTTTGAACAGAATCTTCCAGTGATATCCTTCCCTGTTCCCATAATTTTAAGATGGTCATCCCGGTAAATGTCTTGGAAATAGAAGCTAGATGAAATGGAGTAGTGGCGCTTATGTTTTCTTTGGTCTTGCTGTCGTAAATACCGTGATAGGATTCAAATACGATCTCTCCATCTTTTGCCATCAGTACACTGCCGTTAAATCCTTTGCTAAGCAGCATTTTCTGGTAGAGGGGCTGGATGGCATCGGCATATTTCTGTTTGGAAGACTGGCTGACTGATTTGAACTTAAAATCGGGTGCAACAATTATTTTTTCAGGGGCGTGTTGCTGAGAATGACAGGAAAAAAATAAAAAAGATAGAACGGTCACAATAACGGTACGCTGCATGCTGGTTTATTTTGGATCGCGGCAAATATAGCCGAATCTGCTTCCGAATCCGGAGGTTAACCACAGTCGTGGAAAAATTATTAGAACAACCCTTTTAAAATAACATTTAATTTCGTTGCCATGAGCATTCAAGCAACCAGCTACCCGAAAGAAAAAATCAATATTCTTTTTTTAGAGAATATCAGTGATAAAGCAGTTCAGCAGTTCAAACAATACGGTTATGTTAATGTAAAGAAATTGAACGGGGCATTGAGTGAAGATGAATTGATAGAAGCAGTGAAAGATGTACATCTCTTAGGTATCCGTTCAAAAACACAGGTAACGGAAAAAGTGATACAGTCCGCCAAGAAATTACAGGCCATTGGTTGTTTCTGTATTGGAGTGAATCAGGTGAATTTAAAAGCGGCCACAAAAAACGGGGTAGTAGTATTTAATGCACCCTATAGTAATACCAGAAGTGTGGCAGAACTGATCATTGGTTTATCCATCATGCTGATCAGAAGAATACCTGATAAGAATAAAGCGGCACATGAAGGGATCTGGATGAAAGAAGCCAAAGGAAGTTTTGAACTGAGGGGAAAAACATTGGGCTTGGTGGGTTATGGAAATATCGGATCACAGGTAAGCGTGCTGGCAGAGGGGTTGGGAATGAAAGTGGTGTTTTATGATATTGAGACCAAATTACCCTTGGGCAATGCAAACGCCTGCAAAAGTTTAAAAGAAGTGTTGACACAAAGTGATATTGTTTCTCTGCATGTACCGGAAACTGCGCAAACAAAGAATCTGATCAATAAGACCAATCTTAAATATTTTAAGAAAGGGGCCATCTTAATTAACTATGCCAGAGGAGAAGTGGTTGATCTGGATGCATTAAGCAAATACCTGCTGGATGGCAGTTTGGGCGGAGCAGCGATTGATGTATTTCCATGGGAGCCTGAAAAGAACGGCGATAAATTTACTACGGCATTACAGGGATTATCGAATGTGATCCTGACTCCGCATATAGGTGGATCAACAGAAGAAGCTCAACAGAATATAGGTGATGATGTAAGTGCCAAATTGTTTCAGTATCTCGAGAAAGGAGTGACCAACGGTTCGCATACGGTTCCTGCTATTGGATTACCTGCAGTGGAAGGGGCACACCGCATTTTGCATATACACAAAAATGTTCCGGGTGTATTAAGCGCCATTAATACAGAACTGTCAAAGTATCATATCAATATTGTGGGACAATATTTAAAAACCAATGATGATATCGGTTATGTGGTGTTGGATGTAGATAAAAAATTATCGGCACAGGCTTTGGAGTTATTAAAGAAAGTGAAAGAGACCATTAAAGTGAGGATGTTGTATTGATCCATCATTAAATCTATCCATTGAAAATATTACTTTCCATTTGTCTGGTTTTATTTCTTCAGATAGAAATAACAGCGCAAAAGCATACGATCATGGGTGCTGTCCTGGATGCTGATACAAAACAACCTGTTATTGGGGCAACAGTTTTTATCAATAATACTTCAAAGTATTCAGTGACCGACAGCAATGGGAAATACAGTATTGCTGAAATTGAGGATGAGTATTTTGTGATCATCTGCTCAAAAAAAGGATACGAAACATTAGAATATAAATTTACTGCGAGAGCCAATAAAAGTAGCATCCGTTTTGAAATAACTGCTGCAGAAACTGAAAAGCCGGTTTCGGACAGCTTGTTAAAAAAGCAACAGGATAAATGGGGTAAAACTTTTACGAACGCTTTTTTGGGTGAATCCCCTCAAGCAGGAGGATGTGAAATTGCCAATCCGAATGTACTGAGATTCATTTATACTGATTCTTCCAAAGTATTAGAAGTGTATACGGTTGAACCCCTGATCATTTTTAATGAAGCCTTAGGTTACATGATCACCTGTATCATTGATGATTATATTATAACTGAGAACGGTGATCTGATGTTTAAGGTATTCAAATGGTATAAGCCATTGAGTTCCAAAAAAGCTGAGATCACTGAAGGCTGGGTGAAAGAAAGGAAAATGGTTTATAGAAATTCCATATTGCGCTTTATGCGTGCATTGTATAATGATAGTCTGAAGCAACAAGGGTTTGAAGTAAGGCAAATAACTAAGGTCTATTCTGATGACCCTTCCTACCATAAACTCAGTACATTTATGAAGGAGACCAATACGGAATTGTTTAATAAAACGCCTGTTACGGATAAAGACAGTAGAAATTATGTTGGACTGATCGATAAAAAGTCGATCGCTTCATCGAATTTCAGAAATGCCGACAGCACTATTTCCTTGCACAGTAATAAAATATTACAGGTAGTCTCTAGAAACTATTTTGAGATTGACGGATATGATCAAAGTAATTCATTGGTAAATGCGGCATCATATCTGGTCTTTAAGGAAAACAGAAAAATAAGGATCGAACCCAGCGGGGCTTTTTATAATGAAGGTGATTTTAATGTGGGTGGTTATTGGTATTCACTAAGATTAGCGGATACGCTTCCTTATGATTATTAGAAACGGTAGGTTTATTATTTATAGCCTTCAATATCTTTTTACCCCTTGCTTTGAATGCTGCAGTTTCTGTATCCCATCTTTCTTCAATGATCAATCTCAGTTCATGTTTTATTTCAGGATAAAGTTTAGAGAGATTGTATAAGACGGTCAGTGAAAATGCTTTGATCGCAATGGGAGTA
>CAIKTE010000022.1 GCA_903830285.1 uncultured Chitinophagaceae bacterium
CGGCGCAGTGAACGCAACAATTCTCAAATAGAAGCGATTCCTATTTCACACAAAGAGCGCAAAGAATACAACGAACGCAAAGGTCGTTTAGTTAATGTCATTCTATGTTCGCACTGTCACCCTGAGGTTCTCGAAGGGTGAAATCATGCTTCGAGAACAGCACGACATCACGATCTTTAATGTAATGACGTTACTTCTAACGGAATTGTTCTACACTTTCACCTTCTTCCAACTTCCCCTCTTAAACAAAATAACAGTAGTAATGGTCACACATATTTCTGTTGTAAGGATCGTGACGAAAACACCGGTTGGTCCCCATTTTAAAACGATCGCCAATAAATAAGCCAAAGGAATTTGAAATACCCAAAACCAGAATAAATTCACCCAGGTGGGTGTTTTGCTGTCGCCTGCACCATTGAACGCATTCATCATCACCATACCAACTCCCCAGAAGATACAGCCAATGCTGAAAATATGTAATGCCCTGACTGCTGTTGCAACAACGTCTGCATCGGTATTAATAATGCGAACCAAGAATTCTGCCCCGAATAAAAATGATGCAGAAACGATCAGCATGAACAATGCATTATACTTTGCTGTTTTCCAAACAGATCTTTCTGCACGATCGGGTTGTTGTGCACCCAGGTTTTGTCCTACCAATGTTGCAGCAGCATTACTCAATCCCCATGCAGGCATCAGAAAAAAGATGAACCATCTGATCGCGATCGTATACCCGGCAACTGCATGACTTCCGAAACCCGTCATCATCCTTGCTAAAAAGATCCAACTGGCAGAACCGATCAAAAATTGTAATGCGGCACTGGTTGCAATATTCAACAGGTTCTTCATGATCGTTTGATCAGGGATCAATTGTTGCAAATGAATTTTAATGATGCCCTTTCCTTTCAGTAAATGATAGACCTGATAACAAACACCCAGTCCTCTTCCGGTTGTTGTGGCAATGGCCGCGCCCTGTAATCCGAATTGATGAATGCAGATCGGACATAAAATAATATTGCAGATATTGGCAAACCATAAACTGCGCATGGCAATGGCAGCATCACCGGCACCGCGAAAAATACCATTCAACAGATACAATAACATGATCACAATATTTCCGGTGAGCATGATGCGTGTATATCCTGCACCGGCCTGAATGATCTCTTCCGTTGCGCCCATCAATCCCAATACATGTGGTGCAAAGAATATTCCTGTGATACTGATGATCACAGAAATGACGACCCCCAGGATGATCGCCTGTGCCCCGTCTTTGGCAGCGTCTTCATAATTTTTTTCTCCCACTCTTCTTGCAACCATGGCTGTTGCTGCCATACTTAATCCGATGGCCAATGAATAAATGATCGTAAGTACCGACTCTGTTAAACCAACAGTTGCCGTTGCTGTTGGACCAAGTTTTCCCACAAAGAAAATATCCACGATGGCAAAAACACTTTCCATACACATTTCCAGGATCATGGGAATGGCAAGTAATAAAATTGCTTTGCGGATACTGCCAACAGTAAAATCCTGATGTTCACTTTGGAGTGATTGTTTTATAAAATTGTATATAGTTTTAATGCGCTTATGTTTTGTATAAGTTGTCATGCTTGAATAAATAGGTTAAATAAAAATAGAAATACCAACAGGCGATTGATGCTGCCCGTAATGCGGATGATGGTGGACCGATTAAAAAACCTAAGCCCTGCTTAGATGCTCATAGACGATGTATTGATAAAAAGATCACAACAATTCGATGTGACGAAACACAAACATATAAAATTTATTCTGATAATTTATAATGGCCCTGCTGTTTTTAATATGTTGATCACCATTTTAAATTGATCATGCCCAAACAAAGGAATTCATTGTTTTATCAATATCTTGAGGCATAATAATTTTTATAGCATGAATCATAACAGAAGAAAGTTTCTAAGCATGGCAGCAGTTTCTGCAACTGCGGTAACATTCAGTAACAATATTTTTGGCAGGGATCAATCCCGAAAAAATTGGGATGATGATCTTCCGAAAATCATTCGTGATCTCTCGCCGCTTACCGATGGCATCATTCCCATTTCTGTAGAAGAAAGAAAACAAAGAATTGCAAAAGCACAGCAATTAATGGAACAGGAAAAACTGGATGCCATTTTTATGGAAGGAACAACATCCTGTTTTTATTATACCGGTATGCATTGGGGACAAAGCGAACGCACATTCGGAGTTGTTATTCCTGCAAAAGGCGTTCTTGCTTATGTGTGTCCAAAATTTGAAGAAGACAGAGCAAGAGAATTGATCATCCCTTCTTATGGTGACGAAGTTCGATGCTGGGAAGAACATGAAAGTCCCTATGCATTAATTGTCGGCATTGTAAAAGACCGCGGGGTGAAATACAAAAGGATTGGAATGGAAGAACGTGTTCGATTCTTTATTACTGAAGGCGTTAAGAAAGAAGCGCCGGGTTTTGAAATAACAGAAGCCATTTCTGTTATTGCCGGTTGCAGAATATACAAAAGCAAAGCAGAGATTGCATTATTGCAAAAAGCAAATGATGTGACCATTGAAGCATATAAAGCAGCATTCGCTACGATCCGTCCTGGAATGTCGCAAACAGAATTGAGCAATAATATCAGTTCGGCATTTCGTAAGCTGGGTTTCAATGGAGGCGCTTCAGTGCAGGTGGGAAAATATTCTGCATTACCACATGGAAGCATCACACCGCAAACGATCAGAGAAGGCGATATTGTAATGGTGGATGGCGGCACCAAATGTGAAGGATACGAATCTGATATCACGCGAACAATTGTGGTTGGCAAACCAACTCAAAGACAAATAGATGTTTGGGATCTGGAGAAGAAAGCACAGGATGCTGCTTTTGCTGCCATTAAAATTGGTGCCACTTGCGAATCTGTTGATGCTGCTGCAAGAACTGTGATCGAATCCGCAGGATTTAATAAAAATTATAAACTACCCGGTCTTCCGCACAGAACAGGACATGGTATTGGATTGGATGGACATGAGTGGACCAATTTTGTAAAAGGAAATAAAACATTGATCGCCCCAGGCATGTGTTTCAGTGATGAACCAACCATTGCGATCCCCGGAGAATTTGGAATACGATTAGAAGATTGTGTTTATATAGGGGAGGATGGTGCACATTTCTTTTCTCGTCAAAGTATATCGATCGAACAACCTTTTGGGTAATGAGATGATTATTATAAAAAGTTTGTTGTCATGCTGAGGCACTCGAAGCATGATTAATGAAACGTTCTTTTAACTTCACCCTTCGAGTACCTCAGGGTTGACATTGCGAACATAGAATGACATTTAACTAAACGAACGTTGCGTCTTTGCGCCTCTGCGAGAAAAAAAATATTTGATCGGATGACGCGCCTTCGCGTTCGTTGCTTCTCCGCGCCCGTTGCGTGAAATAAAGTACATATGCCAGACAGATTCCTCCTGCGTCTCCAAGAGAGTTCTTCGAACGGAATGACATAAAACTCGGCTGCATCAAGTTTACATTACTTTAATTTTTATGACAAAAGATTATGTCATGCTGAGGCTCTCGAAGCATGATGAACAGGAACTAAGTTATATTATAACCTCACCCTTCGAGTACCTCAGGGTTGACATTGCGAACATAGAATGTCATTTAACTAAACGAACGTTGCGGCTTTGCGCCTCTGCGTGAAACAAGAAAACGTAAATCGTTAGTCGTAAATCGCAAGTAAAGAGAACCGATGCGTTCACTGCGACGCTGCCCCAAAGGGGTCCTTTGGACGTGAAACAAGAGAAACCGTTGCGACCGTTGTATTCTTTGCGCTCTTTGCCCCGAAGGGCAATGTCATTAAGTTAAGGAATATGATGTCATGGTGAGGCACTCGAACCATGATTTTATAATGAACAATCATTAATCACTCTTCGAGAACCTCAGAGTGACAATCGTTAACTTAATGACATTGCCCGAAGGGGTCCTTTGGACGTGAACCCTATTTTATTTATGCATTTTTAAAACCCAATTTTTCTGCTGTGATCGGCAGATCTCTCACTCGTTTTCCAGTTGCATTGTACACCGCATTTGCAACAGCAGCAGCAAAACCTATCAATGCAATTTCTCCCAATCCTTTTGCTCCGATCGAATTGATAATATAATCTGGCTTGTCAACAAACCAAACATCGATCAATGGAATATCTGTATGCAATGGCACATGATAGGTGCCAAAACTTGCATTGGCAATTTCCCCTGTCTGATGATCGATCTTTAATTCTTCTGTCAATGCCATTCCAATACCACCCACTACACCACCCAACATCTGACTGCGCGCTGTGTTCTCACTGATTATTTTTCCCGCATCGCCGGTCGTTACAACATGCTGAATTTTTATTTCACCTGTTTTAGAATGTACATGCAGTTTTACAAAATGAACAGAGAATGAATTGGTGGCATACTTTACTTCCTGCGGATTATTGGCACTTGATTCTTTCGTGATCTCAATAACAGGTTTATTGGCCAGCTTCATCAATTCAGCAATGGATATTTTAATAGTACTATCCTTCACTGAAAAGACATGCTCATTTTTTACATCCAGATCTGTTATTGGTACGTTTGTAAAAGCAGAAACTTGTTGAACAGCTAATTCTTTTACAGTTTGCTTCAAGCTTTCACAGATCAAACTCACGGCAGAACCTAATGTTGAAGTTGTACCGGACCCGCCCTGTGTTGGACCCGGAGGAAGATCAGAATCCCCCAAAACAAATTTTATTTTTCCTGTTGGAATCTGCAATGATTCTGCAGCCACTTTCAGCATGGCAGTTGTGGTTCCAGGACCCATATCACTTACTGCACTTTGCAGTATTAAATTTCCATCCGCTTTCAAGATCAGTTTTACCGTTGCATTGCCTTTCCATGCACCAAAAACACCACCGCCCATTCCATATCCCACCAGCCATTCTTTCTCTTTCAATTTTCCCGGATGTTTGGGTCGATTCTTCCATCCTATTTTTTGTTTTCCGGTCTCATAACATTCTTTCAGGTTTTTTGCAGACCATGGCATTTTGTTTTCAGGATTAATATCCGCGTGGTTCTTGATCCTTAATTCAACAGGATCCATTTTTAATTTGTATGATAATTCATCCATGGCACACTCTAATGCATAACAGCCTGTTACTTCACCCGGACCGCGCATCCAGGTTGGCGTACTCAGATCAAGAGGCAATATCTTATAATTCGTATCAACATTATCGCAGGCGTATAAAAATTTCGAAACATCGGTGATCCCTTCACGATAATCTTCATAACGAGAAGTATTACTGATGGCTGCATGAGAAATACCGATCAGCTTACCTGACTTATCTGCACCTATCCCGATCTTTTGCCATGACTGCGGACGATATCCCACCAGCGAAAACATTTGTGGTCGGGTCAATACAACTTTAACGGGTCTGTTCAATTTTTTTGCTGCGATACAGGCCGCAGGAACATTCAACCAACTGCGCAATGCATCTCCAAAAGCACCACCCACAAATTCTGTAATGACCCTAACATTTTTTTCTTGCAATCCAAATGCTTTTGCAATAGTTGACTGCACACTTTTAGGTCCCTGTGTTTTATCATACAGGGTTAATTTATCATCTCCCTCCCAAACAGCAATGGTGGCATGCATTTCCATCGGATTATGCACTTCCATCGGCGTCCCGTATTCTGCTTCAATAAAAACATCTGCTTTTTGATAGGCCTTTTCTTCTCCTCTTTTATAATTAGATGCAGGTTTCAGTTTAGAGTCATCCGATCTTTCTTTTGCAAAATCAGTTTCAAAATCTTCTTTTACATAATCCGCTTTTACCAGCTTGATGGCATCTGTTGCATTTTCAAAACTATCTGCAACGATCAATGCGATAGGCTGACCGTAAAAACGGACCTTATTATCGTTCAATACTTTTAATCCCCTCCATTCCCCATTGTTCTTTTTCCCGTCTGCTGTTAGCGGATTATATCCGGGTATACTCGGACAATTTTTATAACTGATCACATCTAATACCCCGGGAGCAGCCAATGCCTTTGATACATCCAATTCTTTAATGCTTCCTTTAGTGATCGTACTGCATACGAAAACGCCGTAAGCAAGATTGGGTATCTGATGTTCAGCAGTGAACTTAGCCCTTCCGGTTACTTTTTCAAAACCATCTGCACGTTCATCACCGGCATCTATTGTAAATATATTTTTTGAGTCAGACATAGATTAAAATTGAAATTGTTTAGACTGTTTTTCCTGATTCCTTAACATCCATAATGGCATCGACAATGTTCTGATAAGAACCGCATCTGCAAATATTTCCTGCCATATACTCTTTTATTTCATCCCTCGTTTTGGCATGACCCGAACGCACACATACCACCGCAGACATGATCTGTCCCGATGTACAATACCCGCATTGCATGGCATCGTGTTTTACAAATGCTTCCTGCATGGGATGTAATTGATCTCCGTTAGCCAACCCTTCAATGGTCGTTACCTTATTGCCGTTATTATCGATTGCAAGCGACATACATGAGTTGACGATCTTCCCATTCACATGAACGATACACGCCCCGCATTGCCCCATATCGCATCCTTTTTTAGTACCTGTTAACGCCAGCTGTTCTCTCAGCAGATCCAGCAAACTTGTTCTTGCATCCACTTCCAGATCGAACATTTTACCATTGATCTGTAATTGCAGTTTTTCTTTTGCAATGGGCTGAGGAATTATTTTGTTGAATGATACCGCCCTGACCAAGATGAACGGTGCCAGATAAAGCGCTGCAATGGCGGAAGACTTTTTAATAAAGTCTCTGCGGCCTTCATCATTTTTACATGTACGCATAAAAGATCTCTTTTGCTAAAGTTAGGAAATAATAAAAGCTGTGGCGGAAAATTAATGTGTCGCGAGTTAAGAAGGCATTTCAGAAAGTACTGTTAATGGCGAATCATATAAAGTGGTGAAAATAAAATGACGTATAAATTTTTTTTCACGCAACGGCGCAAAGACGCAACGATCGTTTAGTAATGGGGACTCAATTTTTTGGCACAGTCATCTTAATGCTGTAGAATTTTATGTCACTCCGATCCCGATAATATCGGGAGAGGAATCTGCCCGGTATTAGTACTTTATTTCACGAAGAGACGCGACATCTTGATCAAATATTTTTTTTGTTTCACGCAAAGACGCAAAGATCGTTTAGTAATGGTGACTCTATGTTGGCACAGTCATCTTAATGCTGTAGAGTTTTATGTCATTCCGTTCGAAGAACTCCCTTGGAGACACAGGAGGAATCTGCCCGGCATTTAAACTTTATATCACGCAGAGGCGCAAAGCCGCAAAGGATATATTCTTTTCGCAAAGAGGCCTCTATTTTCTGATGCTTATGTTTGAGGGCGCAGAGATCAAAGCCTGTCGGCTTTGAGGAAGAAAACCACGGCTATCCATAGAGTTCAGCGCAGCGCTATATGTTTAGCTGGGTAGTTATTTATTCGGGCACAACAAGCTCTTTGAAAATGGCATTCATTTTTGATAACGTATCAAGGCGCTATCGCTGAAGTCACAGTAGCACAACTGCTAAATCAGGGAACCAACCCGAAAATGCGGTGTTATCATTTTCGGGGGTCTTTTTTTACGTAACCTCATTCGGTTACCTTTTTTGGACAAGCAAAAAAGTAAAAGAAAGAAAAATGCTATTGCGTTTGCTTTTATTGCAAGCCAACCAGCTTCGTTTATATCAAACCAGAAAATTTTTTTATTTTTTCTCTTTCTTTTCTCTTGCCCAAAGGGCTCCTTAGGAGAAAGAAAAGAAACAAAAGTTCAAGAACAAACGATACACGGCCGTTTGTTCGTCCGCGCTATTTAGCTGTTGCACTACTGTGACTTCAGCGATAGTACCCTACTCTGCTCGTTCAGCAATTTTCAACAACGATTAATGCGGAGACCCATTTTCGGGAAAGCTGATTGTTTTTTTAATCCCTGCAATTGCAAACCAGCCAGCTTCTTATTTTCCAACACCCGGCTTTCCGCAATGTTCTATGAATTAATAATAGTCAATTCGTGTAACTCTTCAAATAGCAAGAAAATAAAAAAAGCCGTAAGGAAAAATTTGATCAGATCAAACAACTGATCGACATCTTCAAAAATTAATATATTTTTAGTACAGTAATTTTTAACCTACTCAACAATTGTATATGCCAAAGAAAATACTCTGTTTTCTTGTAATTGTTCTTGCTGCAACAATTACATTGAATGCGCAACAAAAAGTCATTCCATTATACAGCACTGCAGCCCCCGGATCTGAAAACTGGAATTGGGAGGAAGGGATCAATGAAAATAATTCCTGGAAGACCCAGGTTGTGTATAATGTTTCTAAACCAAGTTTAACGGTCTATACGCCGGATGCTTCCGTAGCGAATGGAACAGCAGTAGTAATTTGTCCGGGTGGTGGTTTCGTGGCATTGGCAATGGGTAACGAAGGTTATGATGTTGCCAAATGGCTGGTGAAGAAAGGGATCACTTGTTTTGTTTTAAAATATCGTTTGGCACATGTGCCTACCAATGACCCTGTTCAATTTTTCAATGATGCGGTTCATGGAGCCGACAAAGAAAAACAAAAGCAACAAATGGCTGCA
Organism: uncultured Chitinophagaceae bacterium; assembly: GCA_903830285.1. Lineage (GTDB taxonomy): Bacteria > Bacteroidota > Bacteroidia > Chitinophagales > Chitinophagaceae > CAIQDX01. The sequence continues at coordinate 8,646 of CAIKTE010000022.1, forward strand.
GTTCCATTATGCATTGCCGATGGAAGAGCGGCCATCGCCTATCTAAGGGCTCATGCAAAAGATCTCAATATTAACCCGAACAGGATCGGTATCATGGGCTTTTCTGCAGGTGGTACCATCACTGCATCTTCCGTATTTAATTATACGCCCGAAAACAAACCCGATTTTGCAGCGGCTATTTATGCCTATTTCCCTAAAATGATGCAGGGAACTGTTTCGGATGATGCACCTCCCATGTTTATCGCTGTGGCAGCTAATGATCCTTTGAATCTACAGTCAAACTCTGTTGATCTATTTACAGCATGGAATACTGCTAAGAAAGAGGTTGAATTACATGTGTTCAATCAGGGCGGACATGGATTCGGAATGCGCGTTCAACACCTTACAAGCGATGGCTGGATTGAAAATTTTGCAGGCTGGTTAGCAACTAAAGGCTTACTGACGAAGTAACCACAGCTATCCATAGAGTTCAGCGAAGCGCTCTATGGATTCATAATAAGAGACAGACTAAGTCTGTCTTCCTTCAACATAAAGCCAGTCTGTGACTGGCTTTTATTATTCATCTGAAGAGACTGTTCGTCTAACTCTTCAGATAGCAGGGAAGAAAAGGCAATAGGCTAGTATTATAAAGTCTCGAAAAGCATCAAAACCGAATGCCCGGAATAGTACAGTAACGATACAAATGCAGAAGTCACAGTAGTGCAAAAGCAACATCAGGGAACCAACCCGAAAACGGGCTGTTATCGTTTTCGGGGGCCTTTTTTTGTTTACTTTTTTGGACAAGCAAAAAAGTAAAAGAAAGAAAAATACTATTGCGTTTGCTGTTATTGCAAGCCAACCAGCTTCGTTTATCTCCAAAACCCAAAAAATTTTTTATTTTTTTCTCTATCTTTTCTCTTGATAAAAAAGAAACAAAAAATCAAGAACAAACGATACACGGCCGTTTGTTCGTCCTTACTATTTAGCTGTTGTACTACTGTAGCTTAAGCGACAGTATTTCTACTGTACTCGTTCAGTAATTTTCAAAAACGCTTAAAGCGGAGACCCATTTTCGGGAAAGCTGATTGTTTTTTTAATCTATGTGAATGCAAGACAAACTGCTTCCTGTTTTTCCAATACCCGGCTATCCGTAGCGTTCTGTAAGTCAGTTTATAGATTAACCTGATAACTTGTACTTCTACCACCACCACTGACCATTAATGCATTTATTTCTAAAAGGTGTTGTAAGTCTCTTGTAGCAGTTGCCTTTGATACTTTACAAATGCTTACATATTTTTTGGCGTTCATTCCTCCTTTAAATCCTTTTGGGCCCTCTTCAAAAATTCTCTTGATCACATTTATCTGCCTCTCATTTAATTGCTCTTTATATCTATCAAAAAATTTAGCTTTTTTCAAGGTGAAATTGATCTCATTTTCTGAATCGATCTGCGCTTCCAAAATAACATTTACAAAATATTCAACCCAACTACTAATATCCAATGTTGTTTGTGCATTGCCTAGCTCAGTATAATATTTTTTCTTATTGCTTTCAATTGTTTTAGATAGACTTAATAATACCGGACGGCCGATTCCTTGTGATAATGCCTTCTCAGCTATAGCTCTGCCAATTCTCCCATTTCCATCTTCAAATGGATGAATTGATTCAAAATATACATGTGCAATTGCAGATCGAATAGGCGCTTTCTTAATTTCATTGACTGCACCGGGAGCTGAATTGTTAAACCACTCAAAAAATAATCGCATTTCTTTGGGTACAGTATTTGAAGGCGGGGCTTCAAAATGTACTTTTTCCTTTCCAATAGCTCCTGATACAATTTGCATCGGTTCATTGTGTGACCGCCATTTTCCAACAGCAATTTTTTTTGTGTGACCTAATAATAATTTATGCCAACTAAAAAGATTTTTTTCATTCAATGGCTCAATAAACCCTTTCCTTACATTCAGCATCAATGAGCTAACACCTTTAATTCGCTTATCTTTTGATTCTTCCCGAAACTTGAAACCTAAATTGTTTTTTATAGATGACATTACATCTGCTCTGCTTAGAAACTCACCTTCAATTTCAGAAGTTTTTATGGCTTCAGTAACCATGATCTCGATAAGCGATTCCAATTGGATCTCTTCCGGCATTGCTTTAAGCATACCACTGACATGACCTATTCTTTCTGCAAAAGAAAACAGTTGGTCTTCTATTTGTGCATCTTCAAAACTGAATTCCGGCCATCGCTTAAGCTGCCAATTGTATTTGCTCATGAGCTAATTCAATAGATTATTCGGCTCAAATATATAAAATAAATGAGCCGAATAAAAATTTATTCGGCTCATGCATATCTCTAAATTGAAATTACAATAGATCAACTGCTATCAATAGCACTCAGTGCAGCGCTCTATGGATCCATAATAAGAGACCGGCTCTATGGAATTTTTAAATTTTGATTCCTCAATTTCTATTAAAATTACGCTTCTGCGTAGCTGAAAATCATGTAACATTAAAGCTCCACCCACTGCTTAGTATATTTTTTGTAAAGCTATATCTTGCTTTTTTACTTCATTTTGACAAGTAATAGCTTTACTTTTTTAATTGAAATGTAAAGCAATTACTTTACCCTGCTATCCATAGAGTTCAGCGCAGCGCTCTATGGATTCATAATAAGTGACAGACTATGTCTGTCTTCCTTCAACATAAAAGCCAGTCTGTGACTGGCTTTTATTATTCATCTGAAGAGACAGTTTGTTTAACTCTTCAGATAGCAGGGTA
>CAIKTE010000023.1 GCA_903830285.1 uncultured Chitinophagaceae bacterium
AATCGTAATGGTGCCATGATCAAAATATAGTTTATGATCCTTTGATGAAGGAAGATGGCTTTTCAAATAAGCTAAGAATGCATCCGGTATAGAAGTATTGGCCAAAGTAAATAAGCCCGGCCAATGGGTTGACAAACAAGCGGCTCCTCCAAATACAGCAGGATATTCACAAATGGCATATATGGATATCAAACCACCCATACTGCTGCCCGCAATAAAAGTATGTTGCTTGTTTTTTAATGTTGAAAATGCACTGTCAATAAAGGGTTTTAATTCTGTTACGATAAATTTCAGATAATTATCTGATCGGATCTTGCCTGCAAACAATGAATTGCCATTAATACGATTTGCAGTATAGATCGAATCCTGTTGCTTAGCTGAAAATGTTTCAAACGGTTTCTGCGGAAAATAATCACTATGTCTTCCGCTTCCTGTATTGAAAATGCCTACCACAATAAATGGCGGCAATTTTTTTTCTTTGATCAGGTTACCGGCGGTTTCATCAACCTGCCATTCCTGATGATTCCAATTGCTACTGCTGTCGAACAACATCTGCCCGTCATGCATATATAATACTGCATACTTTTTTCGGGCATCATATCCTTCAGGTAACCAAACGTCAACAGTTCTCGCAGCCACATATTTCGACTGAAAATTTTCAAATCTCTCTATAGTCCCTGAGGCAACCTTCGGCAGTTGTGTCCCTGTATTTTTTGTTGTCTGTGAATATGTTTCCATAGAAACCAAAACCATGATGAGGCAAATCATTGTCGTTTTCATGACTGATATTTTATTACTGAAAGACTTATAAAGCAGGCAATAAAATTATGGCAATCTCTTTTCATATATTCAACTCTTTATGGCTCTTTCAATATAGAGGGTTGGCAACCCTTGGGGATTTACACACACTCTCTTCCTATCTGCTTCGGAGTAAGTCCGTTAATTGACGGACTTACTCCGAATAAGGTACGAACAAGTCAATAAGAAGGTATTAGTGAAACAGCTTTGGGTAATGCTCATTAAATTGATGATTTCCTAATTCTTTTATTTTCCAACAATCTTCTTTATATTCAATATTCCCAAATCAACAACAGTATGAAAAAATTAGTATTCATTTTATTGTTACTGCCTTTTATCAGTATCGCACAAAAAGTAGATTCTGCCTGGTTCAGGGATAACTACACAAAAAAAGAGATCACTATCAGCATGAGGGATGGGGTGAAACTCTTTACAGTGCTCTATGTTCCAAAAAATAATACGGAGAAACATCCCATACTTATTACCCGCACACCTTACAGTTGTGCGCCATACGGAGAGAGTAATTATAGTGCAAGATATTACCACAATCAGTATAAAGAATACCTGAAAGAAGGCTATATCATCGTGGTACAGGATGTAAGAGGTCGCTGGATGAGTGAAGGAACTTTCGTAGATATCCGCCCCTATATCGAAAATAAAAAAGCAAAAACAGATATCGATGAAGCCGGCGATACCTATGATACCATCGATTGGCTGGTTAAAAATGTAGAGAATAATAATGGCAATGTAGGAGTGTTCGGTATCTCTTATCCCGGGTTCTATTCTACTGAAGCTGCTTTGAGCAATCACCCTGCATTGAAGGCGGTTAGTCCGCAGGCACCTGTTACTGACTGGTTTCAGGGGGATGACTTTCATCACAACGGAGCTTTCATGCTGTTTGATGCATTTTCTTTTTATAGCGGATTCGGTAAACCGAGACCTTTCCCTACAACTATTGGCCCTAAAGGATTTGATTTTCCTACAAAAGATAATTATGAGTTTTATTTAAGAACTGGTGCATTACAAAATTTTGCAAAGATCATGGGCGACAGTATTCTATTCTGGAATGATCTCTATGCGCATCCTAATTTAGATGATTGGTGGAAAGCACGCAACACGAGAAATTTTGTACAACATATTTCAGCCAATACAAACACTTTAGTGGTAGGCGGATTATTTGATGCCGAAGATGCATTTGGTGCGCAGAATTTATACAAGGCCATTGAAGCAAAAGCTAAGAACAATAACAAACTGGTGTTGGGTCCATGGTATCATGGTCAATGGGCAAGTGGTGATGGTACACATCTTGGCAATGTACAATTTGGCAGCAACACATCCGAATGGTATTTGGAAAATATTGAAGTGCCTTATTTCAATTACTATTTAAAAGGAAAGGGTTCGGTTGATAAAATTGCAGAAGCCAATATATTTTTCAGCGGAGAAAATAAATGGCGTCAGTTCGATCAATGGCCTCCAAAGAATATAGAAACACAAAGTCTGGCTTTACGCAAAGGCGGTTATTTATCACAGGCTGTTCCTTTGATCGCCCCTTATGCAACATGGGATGAATATATCAGCGATCCCACCAAACCCGTTCCCTATACGGGTGAGTTGAGTGCAGGCAGAACAAGGGAATATATGGATGATGACCAGCGTTTTGCTTCCAAGAGAACAGATGTACTCACTTATCAAACAGAAATATTGGATAAGGATGTAAC
>CAIKTE010000024.1 GCA_903830285.1 uncultured Chitinophagaceae bacterium
CAAGCAGAGGATGACCGACAAAATCAGCCTGATAGTCGAAATCTTTATAAAAAGCCTTTTCGAAAGGCAAAATCACAAACATTTTATCAACTACTTTCTTTATTTTTTTTACTCTAGATTGTTTCCAGGCCCAAACCTGAGGAGAGATATAATAAATGACTTTTATTTTTTCTTTATGCACCCATTCTGCAATGCGCAGATTAAATCCAGGATAGTCGATTAAGATAACTGCATCAGGCTGAAATGCCCATATATCGTCTTTACAGAATCGGATATTTTTAAAAATGGTGGGAAGGTTAGAGACTACTTCTGCAAAGCCCATGAAAGCCAGATCTCGGTAATGCTTTACCAATTCAGCGCCGGCTGCCTGCATTAAATCTCCCCCCCAGCAACGGATATTTGCTTCAGGATCCTTTGTTTTCAATGCTTTGATTAGGTTACTGCCATGGAGATCGCCACTGGCTTCACCTGAAATGAGATAGTATTTCACGCGCCAAAGATATTGATGAGACCATTTTAACAAGATTTTTTTCAAAAACTAAAAAAATAGTTTGAAAACTAAAAAATTAGTTTATACATTTGAATAACTATAAAATTAGTTGAAGATGAAACCATTGACAAAGGCAGAAGAACAGATCATGCAAACCATCTGGAAACTGGATGCAGCATTCTTAAAAGATATTGTGGAAGCCCAACCTGAACCAAGGCCACATTCTAATACAGTGGCGACAATCATTAAGATCTTAACTGATAAAGGGTTTGTGGGTGTTACTCCCATTGGAAGGGTGCATCAGTATTATCCGTTGGTATCGAAAGAAGAGTATTCTTCTAGCTCTATAAGAAATTTAGTAGAAGGATATTTTGAAGGATCATTTAGTGAAGCTGTGAGTTTTATGGTAAAGCAGAAAGACATCAGTGTAAAAGAATTAGAGTTGTTATTAACCGAAATTAAGAAACACAAAAAATAATTATTATGCTATCTGCCGCCTATTACTTTCTGCAAGTGGTTTTCTGTAGTGCCGTGATGATGGGATATTATTGGTTGGTACTGCGAGATAAAAAATTCCATCAGTATAATCGCTTCTATTTGATCAGCGTGTTATTGTTGTCTTGGTTGATACCATTGATTAAGATTCAGTGGACCAAGCCCGTTACCAGCGATGCCCAAGTAATTAATTTCTTATCGATCGTTGCCGATAACAATGCCGAGATCGATGCCAATCTTGCCAATAGCAGTTACCAATGGAGTTGGGAAGGAATTGCTGAGACTATCTATTTTATGGTGGCAGCCATGATGTTGGGGCTATTGATAATTGGCTTGATAAGATTATATAGATTACTCAAAAAACATTCCTACAAAAATCTAGGGGATGTGTACCTGATTCTCACCCAAGTTAAGGGGACGCCCTTTTCTTTCTTTCGATATATATTCTGGCACGAAGCGATCGACCTGAGTAGCGATGCTGGTAAAAAAATGCTGGAACACGAATTAACCCATGTACAACAAAAACATAGCATTGATAAAGTGCTGATACAATTTGTACTGGTGGTTGGTTGGTTCAATCCTTTTTTCTGGCTGTTGAAAAAAGAGATGGAAATGATTCATGAATTTATCGCCGACAATAAATCTGTGCAAAATGGTGATAGTGCTTCACTGGCACAAATGCTTTTAACGGCAGCCTATCCGCAACAGCAGTTTCTACTCACCAACCCATTTTTCTTTTCACCAATTAAAAGAAGATTACAAATGATTACTAATAATAAAAACCCAAGATTTAGTTATGTAAGAAGATTGGTTATACTGCCAATCCTTGCACTGGTTGTAATACTGGTTGCATTTAGAAAAAAAGATAGTTCATTATCACTAAGTCCATCTATTCAATTAAACAAATCCTATACTATAGTTGTAGATGCTGGCCATGGAGGAAAAGATCGAGGTGCTTTATCTTCCAACTCAATGGTTGCTGAAG
>CAIKTE010000025.1 GCA_903830285.1 uncultured Chitinophagaceae bacterium
GATGGGAATGCCCCGTGCCTTCCAGCCCTGCCTGCAATGCGAATTGCATTGGTTGTATCAGTTTTCAGCCCGAAGAAGAAACGATCGTTTCAACCCAGGACAGATTAACATTCAGACCAACAGCAGAAGAGATCGTAGAATTTACCGTACCGCATTTAATGAATGCACCCTATCCCATCATCAGCTTCGGTCAAGGTTGCGAAGGAGAACCCTTATTGATGTGGGAAACAATCAAAGATGCGATCATTGAAATTCGTAAACATACCAATAAAGGAAGCATCAATATCAATACGAATGGTTCAAAACCAGATGCGGTAAAAGCATTGTGCGAAGCCGGACTGGACAGCATGCGTGTAAGTACCAATTCTGCCAGAAAAGAAATCTATACCCCATACTATCGTCCCAATAATTATCAGTTTGAAGATATCATTGAAAGCTTAAAAGTGGTTCGCGGTTTTGGCGGATGGACCAGCATCAACTATTTTGTATTTCCCGGAATGACGGACAGTGTGGAAGAATATGAAGCACTACGAAAGCTAATTATCGATACGGACTTGAGCATGATCCAATGGCGCAATTTCAATATCGATCCCGATTGGTATCTCGGACAGATCGGTGTAACTGAAACAGGTGAAATGATGGGCGTTAAACAATTGCAGGATCTGATCCATGAAGAATTCCCGAAACTGCATTTTGGTTATTTCAATCCGCCGATGGAACGCATCAAAGGAAATTATGAAACTGATTTTGCACACTGATCGCATCTAATGAAATGAATCCATCCCCGAATAAGAATCTCTTTATTGGTTTTGTTTTTGCGATGATCACGATCATTATCTGGTCGGGCAATTATGTGGTGGCCAGAGGTATTGCTCAACAAATTCCTCCTATCAGCATTGCATTCTTTCGCTGGGGAACGGCTTCCTTCTTTATTCTATTGATCGGATGGAAAAAATTCATTGCTGAAAAAACCATTCTCTTAGAACATAAACGCTATTTGTTTTTTACTGCAATAACCGGTGTTACCTTATTCAACACATTCATTTATGTGGCAGGGCATTTTACCGAAGCCATCAATCTGGTCTTGATTGCCACTACAGCTTCTCCACTATTCATCACGATCTTTTCACGCATCTTTCTGAAAGAAAAGATCAATGCATTTCGAATGATCGGAATGGTTCTTTGTTTAGCTGGTATTTTAGTATTACTCTCCAAAGGGAGCTGGCAAAAGCTGATGCAGTTACATTTCGGGAAAGGCGATCTCTGGATCTTGGCGAGTGCATTTGTGTTTTCTATTTATAGTATTCTCGTCAAGAAAAGACCTGCAAGCATTTCCCCCATGAGTTTTCTGGTGACCATTTTTATTGCAGGTACTTTATGCTTATTGCCATTTTATCTGATCGAAACACATTATACAGAACCCCTGCATTGGACCAGCGGAATGGTAATCACTATTTTATATTTAGGTATCGGAAATTCAGTCATTGGGTTTTTATGCTGGAATGCATCCATCGCAAGGATCGGTCCTGCAAGAACGGCATTGTTCAGTAATCTGATGCCTGTGTTCAGCACTATTGAAGCGGTGTTGATACTCGGGGAACAATTCACATCCGTTCATCTGATCAGCGGCCTGATCGTTATTTGCGGATTGATCATTGCAAATCTTAAACATTAAACAGTGGATTACACAACCCTCATCATACTTTGTATCGCAGCATTCGCAGCCGGTTTCGTGGACGCTGTTGTGGGTGGCGGCGGATTGATACAATTACCTATTGCTTTGATACTGCTTCCATCCTATCCTGTTGCATCGGTGATCGGTTCATTAAAGATCCCATCCTTCAGCGGTACAAGTTCTGCCGTGTATTATTATATCCGAAAAGTGCAGATGAATTGGAAACTATTAGCGATGATGATGCTGATCGCTTTCTGTGCAGCTTTTGGCGGCTCACAATTATTAACGATGGTTCATAATGATTTTATGAAACCCATTTTATTGATCGTGCTCAGCTGCGTTGCAGTATATACTTATTCGAAAAAGAATTTCGGACTGCATATTGTAAAAGATCATTCC
>CAIKTE010000026.1 GCA_903830285.1 uncultured Chitinophagaceae bacterium
GATTATCATCATTGGAAGAAATCAGATTTCATTCCTTATATCAATTCAGTAGTAGAATCCTTTGGCACAAATCGAATTATGTTTGGAAGCGATTGGCCTGTATGCACCGTAGCAGCCACTTATCAGCAAGTGCAGAATATCGTAAAAACACATTTCAAGTCATTTACAAAAAATGAACAGGATCTATTCTTTGGAGAGAATGCTGTGAAATTTTATAAGTTATAAACACGAACGGATGTTATCAAATAATAAAATAAAATTACCACCCGTTATATTCGGAACAAGTTGTTTGGGCAATATTTATCAGGTTATACCTTATGAAACAAAATTGGCGATCGTTCAAAACTATATAAAGAATGTTCCCGGAATTCCTCTTTTTGACAGTGCAGGGAAATATGGTGCAGGTTTAGCTTTAGAATCATTGGGCAAATGTTTGAAAGAACTGAATGTACATCCCGACGAGGTCATTATAAGCAATAAATTAGCCTGGTATCAAACAGCATTGACAACACCTGAACCAACATTTGAAAAGGGTATCTGGAAAGATATTAATCATGATGCCGTTCAAAAAATTAGCTATGCAGGCATTATCGAATGTTTTGAGCAGGGGAATGAATTATTAGGCGAATACAAATCTCAAATGGCTTCAATTCATGATCCTGATGAATATTTAGCGACTGCGAAAAATCAACAGGAAGAAGATAAATTGTACAATGATATTTTAGATGCCTATAAAGCTTTGCATCAATTAAAACTGCAAGGTAAAGTGTCGAGTATTGGTGTGGGTTCAAAACAATGGAGAGTAATTGAGAGGATCTCAAAAGATATTGAATTGGATTGGGTTATGATCGCTAATAGCCTTACCCTCCATGATCATCCGCAGGAATTGATTGCATTTATTGCTCAGTTACAGCAAAAAGAAATAGCGGTCATTAATTCGGCTGTCTTTAATGGTGGATTTTTAATCGGAAGCGAACTTTACAATTATCAGGAAGTCGATAAGACCACCGAGGAGGGCAAAGCTTTGTATCAATGGCGATGTGCTTTTTTTGAATTATGCAGTCAATTTGATATTCAACCGGCAGAAGCTTGTTTTAATTTCGGGTTCAATATTCCCGGTGTTATGAGTGTTGCATTAAGTACTACCAAGCCCGAAAAAGTGAAACTGAATATTGAAATGGCTACAAAAAATGTACCCGATGCATTTTGGCATGCAATGGTCGAAAAGAAACTGATAGAGCGATCGGTCCTTTCAATTTTTTTAAAATATTAAGTAAGTATTCAAAACCATATTTTTTGAAAAGCGATGATTCGAAATACGATGTGATTAAAAAATAGTTGAATTATAGGTTTACTGAATAGTTTAATGAACTTACTCTATTTAGTAAATTATTGAATAAGCCATGATTGTACAACATGGTATAATTAGTAGAATGGGTTTACGTTTACAAAGTAGAGAAGAAACAAACAATTGTTATTATGCGAGTAGGTCTATTTATCCCCTGTTATGTTGATCAGTTTTATCCTTCAGTTGCCATAGCCACATTAACCTTATTGGAAACTTTGGGATGTGAAGTCATTTATCCGCAGGATCAAACCTGTTGCGGTCAGCCGATGGCCAATAGCGGATTCGATCATTTATCACAAGGCTGCAATAAAGTGTTCATCAACAATTTTTCTGATGTGGATTATATTGTTTGTCCTTCCGGAAGTTGTTCTTTACACATCAAGGAACATTTAAAAGATGAAAAACAAATAGAGACTGTTGAGAAGATTAAACAGAATGTATACGAGTTGTCTGAATTTTTAGTTGATGTGCTTAAAGTAAAATCCCTGACCGCAAGCTTTCCTTATAAAGTGGGATTTCATTCAAGTTGTCATGGTCTCAGGGGATTGCATCTATCATCTATGAGCGAAAGAATGCTGCCTCCCTATTCAAAGCCTGAATTTTTACTGAATCTGGTCAACGGAATCACTATTTCTAAACCCGAAAGAGTGGATGAATGTTGCGGTTTTGGCGGAACCTTTTGTGTTTTTGAAGAAGCTGTTTCTGCGAAGATGGGGAAAGACAGGGTAGAAGCACATGAAAAAAATGGGGTGGATTATATCACAGGAGTGGATATGAGTTGTTTGATGCATATGGAAGGGATCTTAAAAAGAAAAGGAAGTAAAACGAAAATTATTCATCTCGCTGAAATACTCACTGCTAAATGATCTGATTATGGAAACAAAAAAACATGCAGCAGCGGCAACAGCATTTAATAAAGATGAAATCAGGACCGATTGGCATGATGAGACATTATGGATGGTAAGGTCGAAAAGAGATAAAGCTGCACATTCGGTAAGTGATTGGGAGGAATTAAGAGAGCAAGCTTCACAGATCAAAGATCATACACTTTCTAATTTAGATCAGTATTTAATCGAGTTTGAAAAGAAAGCTTCCGAAAATGGCGTGCTGGTGCATTGGGCAACTGATGCAGAGGAACACAACAGGATCGTGCATCAGATACTAATTGATGCAGGCATTTCAAAAATGGTGAAAAGTAAATCCATCCTTACGGAAGAATGCCATTTGAACGAATATCTGAAACAGCATGGGATTGAAGTTGTGGATACGGATCTGGGAGAAAGGATCATTCAGCTTCGCGATGAAATGCCCAGTCATATCGTATTACCTGCCATTCATTTAAAGAAGGAAGATGTCAGTGATACATTTCATCATCACCTGCATACCGAAAAGAATAATAACGATCCATACTATCTCACCAATGCGGCAAGGCATCACTTAAGAGAGAAATTCATTGAGTCCAAAGTTGCATTGACAGGAGTGAATTTTGCCATTGCCGAAACAGGCGGCATTGTTGTTTGTACCAATGAGGGCAATGC
>CAIKTE010000027.1 GCA_903830285.1 uncultured Chitinophagaceae bacterium
AATGATGCTGATCTGAAAGATTTATACTATCAGGCTAAATCAAAAAAGAATGGCTTCTAAAATATTCCTCGATGCTAATATATTGCTGGACTTCACATTGAAACGGAATGAATATGAGCAATCCAAAAAGATCATCACATTAGCTGTTAACGGAGATGCCCGGGCATATGTCACCCCTTCCGTTATTCATATTACAGGTTATTGGTTAACTAAGGCTTATGGTAATCCAAAGGCAAAAGAATTATTACTAACACTTTTAACAGACATTATTGTAATTGACTTGCCACATGAAATTGTTTTGAATGCCCTTCATTCAAAAATTAATGATATAGAAGATGCTTTGCAATATTATACAGCCATACACCATAAACTTGACTATTTTATTTCAAGAGATAAACGGCTTCAAAAACAGGCAATTCCTGTTTTACCGGTATACACACCTGAGAAATTTCTGACAGAGCTTGCAGGTTAATAAGATAAAAATTATAAGCCGGTTATTGCTTTGTTCCCATCCTTCCTTATTAAAGATCAGCACTAAGATCTTCCCTTCAAAATCTTTTCTTACTTTCAATGCCAATACCACCGTTATGAGAAAAGTATTATCGCTTTTGTTTTTTCTTCCATTATTAGCATCAGCCCAACAAGCTGATATCATCATCAAACACGCTAAACTCATAGATGGTACGGGCAACTCCTGGGTCTATGCCGATATTGCAGTGAAAGACGGAAGGATCGCAGCCATTGGTCATCTTGGTAATTATACAGCCAATAAAACTATTGACGGCACCGGATTGATTGCGGCACCCGGCTTTATTGATGTACACACGCATATTGAAGGCGATGAAAAGAAGAACCCATGGGCTTCTAATTTTATCTATGATGGTGTTACTACTGTGGTAACGGGTAATTGCGGCTCTTCCAATGTGGATATTAAAAAATATTTTTTGATGTTGGACAGTGTAAAGACTGCCATCAATATTGCCACACTCATCGGTCATAATGATGTTCGTAAAGCAGCCATGGGCTCTGCCAACCGTGATCCTTCTGCTGCTGAAATGCAAAAAATGGAAGGCATCGTAGAGCAAGCCATGAAAGATGGGGCTGTTGGTTTTTCCACTGGTCTAATTTATATACCCGGTACTTATTCTAAAACAGAAGAAGTGGTATCGCTCGCTAAAGCAGCAGCAAAATATAATGGGGTATATGCAAGTCATATCCGCAATGAAGGGGATAGTGTAACGCAGGCCATTGAAGAAGCATTGCATGTGGGCAGGGAAAATAAAATGCCGGTGGAGATCTCTCATTTCAAATTAAGCGGACAAAATAACTGGGGCAGAAGCAAAGAAACATTGCCCATGATCATCAAAGCAAGAGAAGAAGGATTGGATGTTACCATCGATCAATATCCTTACACCGCCAGCAGTACCAACCTCGGAACATTGCTGCCAGACTGGGTTTTAGCCGATGGTCAGGATTCTATCAATGCAAGATTGAATGATCCGAAGCAATTAAAAGTGGTGGTTGATTATATGCTGGAACGTTTGAAAAAAAGAAAACTGAAACATTTCAGTTATCCGGTGGTTGCATACTTTAGAGCAGATACAACATTGAACGGAAAGAGTATCGAAGAAGTGAATCTGATCAAAGGGAAAAAACATACTGCCAGAGAAGAAGCATATACTGTTTGTGAAATGATCAAACAAGGCGGTGCAGGAATGGTGTTTCATGGCATGAGTGACGATGATGTAAAAGCCATCATGAAATATCCCTATAACATGTTTGCGAGTGATGCAGGTATCCGGTTATTCGGCGTGGGTTCTCCGCATCCCCGTGGTTATGGGACCAATGCAAGAGTGCTGAGTAAATATGTGCGTGATGAAAAAGTGATCTCATTGGAAGAAGCGATTCGAAGGATGACTTCATTACCTGCACAAAAATTCCAATTGAAAGATCGTGGATTAATTCGCGAAGGCTATGCAGCCGATATTGTTTTGTTTGATGAGAAAGAAGTAAAGGATCAATCTACTTACGAAAAGCCACATCAGTATTCAACAGGCTTTAAATATGTTATAGTGAACGGACAAGTCTGTGTGGAAGACGGTAAACAAAATGATGTGAGAAGCGGTAAGGTTTTGTATGGTCCGGGAAAGATGTAATGAAGAGCTGTGAGTTTTTAGCTGCGAGCCGTGAGCATTTGCTTGCAACTCATAGCCCGAGCCTCACGGCTATAACAATAAAAACAACCATCATGAAAAAAACATTCCTTCTATTATTCTTTATTCCGCTGTTGCTTGCAGCGCAGAACAATACGGCTGTTCCTTCATTTGTAAAAGACAGTCTGGATAATTATGTAAACAATGCATTGGCAGTATGGCATATTCCCGGTGTTTCTGTTTGTATCATAAAAGACGGGAAAGTCGTGATGATGAAAGGTTATGGCGTAAAGGAATTGGGAGGTACTGATAAAGTGGATGAGAATACTTTATTCATGATCGGCTCTAATACCAAAGCATTTACTGCAACGCTTGTGGCAACATTGGATGCAGAAAAAAAATTATCACTGGAAGATAAAGCAAGCAAATGGTTGCCCCAGTTTAAAATGAAAGACGAATGGGTGAGCAAGCAAGTAACGGTGAGAGATCTTTTATGTCATCGTTTGGGCATGAATACTTTTCAGGGAGATTTTATGTTCTTCGATACTGATCTCTCAACAGATGATATCTTTAAAAAGTTTGCAAGATTAACACCCAAGTATAGTTTCCGCAGCAAATGGGGTTATACCAATGCAGCGTTTTGTGCTGCAGGATTGATCGCCGGTAATGCAGCCAATACAACATGGCAGGATCTGGTTCGTACAAGAATTTTTCAACCCCTTGGAATGACAAGAACTTTGGCATTAGCCAAAGAGATCGGAACTGCAACCAATAAAGCAACTGCTCATACCATGAATGGAGATCAACTCATAAAAATTCCATATGGCCAGTTAGATAATATTGCACCTGCGGGTTCTATCAGTTCATCTGTAAATGATATGAGCAAATGGGTGACCATGTTACTCGATAACGGAAAGTTTGAAGGCAAACAAGTGATCCCTGCATCCGCCATTCAGCAAACAAGAATGCCTAATTCTATTTTGGGTGATGGACGCGTATTATTTAATAGCGGCCATTTTGATTTATACGGGTTGGGTTGGTTTCTGCAGGAATACGGTGGCAAGAAGATCGTATCGCATACAGGCGGTGTAAATGGTTTTGTGACCAGTGTTACTTTGATACCCGAAGAAAAATTGGGCATCATTGTTTTAACGAATACAGATGCCAATGAATTTTATGAAGCACTGAAATGGGATATCATGGATGCTTATCTCGGTTTCCCTTACAGAAATTACAGCAAAGTGTATCATGGGTATACTGAGATACAAAACAAAATCGATCTTGAAACTGTTCGTAAAAAAAGAGATACAGTTGCCATGCATTTACCTGTTGCTCTTCCTTTACAAAAGTTTACCGGAGTGTATGAAAATGATCCTTACGGCAGCATGCAGATCGAATTGGAAGGTGATCATTTAAAAGCGAAATTTCAGCACCATGTAATGACGGGTAAAATGGAAGCGCTTGGTGCTAATCGTTTTCTCTGCACTTACAGTAATCCGATCTGGGGTGTGAAGGAAATACCATTCACGATAGAAAATGGGAAAGTAAAATCAGTGACCATTAAAGTGGCTGGCTTTGTTGATTATATGCCTTACGAATTTATCAAGAAACCATAAAAACAGAAGATGAAAAAAATCAGTTTACTTATTTGCATCGTATTTGTTCAACAGATCCTTGCACAATCTTATCAGAAGATCCATGCGAAAGCCATAGTAGTGGATACGCATAATGATATTCTGATGAAAGCTACTGATGATGGTTTTGTATTTGATACCGACCTGAGAGGTAAGACACAGAGTGATCTGGCGCGCTGGAAACAGGGCGGATTGGATGTTCAGTTATTCTCTGTTTTTTGTGACGGAAATAAAAAGAATCCCTACGCATATGCTAATAGGCAAATGGATACACTGGATGCAGTAGTGGCAAGAAACCCCGATAAGATCGTAAAAGTGGCTAACACAAAAGAATTATACAAAGCCATTAAGCAACATAAGATCGCTGCCATGTTTGGTGTGGAAGGCGGACATATGATCGAAGATGACCTGAGTAAACTGGATGCTCTCTATAAACGTGGAGCAAGATATATGACCCTTACCTGGAACAATAGCCCCACATGGGCCAGCAGTGCATTTGAAGAAAGATTCAAAAAAGACCTGGACCATAAAGGTTTAACTGATTTCGGAAAACAAGTAGTCAAGAGAATGAATGAACTGGGAATGATCGTTGATATCAGTCATGTTGGCGAAACAACATTCTGGGATGTGATAAAAACAACGAGCAAGCCGGTGATTGCATCTCATAGCAGTGTCTATCATTTCAGTCCGCATCAACGCAATTTAAAAGACGAACAGATCAAAGCCATTGCAAAGAACGGAGGAGTGATACAGGTGAATTTCTTCTCCGGATTCTTAGACAGTACATTCGAAAAAAGAACAGCTGTATTTGAAGCATCACATCAGGCCGAAAAAGATTCGTTGATAAAGATCAATCCCGAGCCTTATGTTTTCCAGCAATACTTATTTAAAAAATATCCGAATGAAGTAAAGGGATTGCGACCACCGCTTTCCTTATTAATTGATCATATCGAATACATCATCAAATTGGTGGGGGTTGATTATGTTGGTTTGGGATCTGACTTTGACGGTATCACTTCATCGCCGCAACAACTGGATGATGTAACAAGTTATCCGCTGATCACCCAAGCATTATTGGAAAGAGGTTACAGTAAAAAAGATGTTACCAAAATTTTAGGCGGCAATTTTTTAAGGGTATTGAAAGCGAATGAGAATTGAACAGAAGAATTTATTCGTCTTTAACATATACAGGACTGATTTCATAAAAAGTAAGGGCAATGCCGATATATCTTTTAAACATTCTGTAATTGCCTTTATCATTATGCTCGATATTTTCGAGATGCTCATACACCGAAAAGATCAAATAGTTGTGTATCAGTTTGCCTTCCTTATTCTCAAATAATTTATAGGGTTCTTTGAAACCCGGATTGGTGATGCACAGAATACCTGTAAGCATGAACACTGTTACCATTATTGCGGTCAAATATTTCTTCATGATAGATAATCCTCTTTACAAAGGTAATTGCATATTGAGTGATACTGACCATAAGACTGCTTTAAAACGCCGGTAAATTCATATAAGAAAAAGCTTGCATTTTGCAATTTTAAGTAATATCTTGTTTCGGTACGTATTAAGTAAACCTAACAAATCTACAATGCAAACTACTGCTTCAAATCAGTCGGTATATAACTATGTTGCCCCGATTGCACAAAAAGACCGTATCCTGTTTTTAGATTGTATCAGAGGGATGGCATTGCTCGGAATATTAATTATGAATATTACCGCACAAGGGCAGATTTTTCAACTCTATGATGCAATGGATGTTCGTCATTCTTTGACCGGGATCAATTTCTATGCATGGGCTGCGGAAACATTCCTCTTCGAAGGCACCATGCGTGGATTGTTCTCTATCTTATTTGGTGCCGGTACTTTATTACTCATAAATCGCCTGCAGAAAAACAATGATGGTCTGTTACCGGCCGATATATACTATCGCAGGCTTTTATGGTTATTGGTCTTCGGTTTGATCAATGCCTTCATCTTTTTATGGCCCGGCGATATCTTATACCCTTATGCTTTAACGGGATTATTATTATTCCCTTTTCGTAATCTCTCTGCAAATAAATTATTGGTCGCTGCGCTTATAGTACTGTCCATCTCTACCTATTTCGATACGAAAGGATTGTACGATCGAAAGGAAGTAATCGTTCAGGGCAGAGCTGCAGAAGCTTTGCAGGAAAAGAAACAAACACTGAATGATGAGCAAAAGGAATTCCTGGGTAAATGGACAAACCTAAAAAAGAACGGAACAAAAGATAGTCTGCCTGCCAGATATGCAGAAGAAGAAAAAAAGATAGTTAATAAAAGCTATGCGCAGATCTTTAAATATTATAAGACTGTGAATAGTAATATTCAAAGCGTAGGTTTCTACAATGGACTTTGGGATATGCTGCTCTTCTTCTTTATTGGTATGGCATTGTTTAAAAGTGGTTTTTTAGTAGGCAATAAACCAACCAGTGTTTATGTATATACTGCGATCATCGGCACAGCCATTGGTTTGTACCTGAACTATATTGATCTGTCGGCCATGTATAAATTGCAATTCGATAGAATAAAATTCACAGAGCAATCCAAATTCGGTTTGTATGAGATCAGAAGAGTATTTCAAACAATTGGTTATTTAAGTATCCTGATCTTATTCTACAAATTAGCGGTTGGCAAAAAGTTGCTGGGCATATTTGCTCCTGTTGGACAAATGGCATTCACCAATTATTTATCACAGTCTATTATTACCAGCATCTTCTTTTATGGCTTCCACTATTTTGCCACATTAGAGCGCTATCAATTGTACTATGTAGTGGGTAGTATCTGGGTCTTTCAGATCCTCTTCAGTACGATTTGGTTACAATATTTCCGATTGGGCCCCTTAGAATGGATCTGGCGCAGTTTGACCTATTGGAAAATTCAACCAATAAAAAAAGAGCTTCCCATTTAATTGAATAGGATAGATAATAGTTGAGCAGTAATGGTCTCTGGTCAACTGTCCATCGTCCACAAAAGAATAGCAAAATTCATTCAAAGCATAACCTTATATACCTGACACACTATGAACCTAACATTAAAAAATGACAAAAGAATAGGATCCATCGATATCCTCCGTGGTATCGTCATGATCATCATGGCATTAGATCATGTGCGCGACTTTACGCATATCGCTGCCGAAACCCAGGATCCGCTGGACCTGCAAACAACAACACCCATCCTGTTCTTTACAAGGTTTATCACACATTTTTGCGCACCCATCTTTGTATTCCTTTCAGGAACTTCCATCTATCTGCAAAGTCTGCGTAAGACAAAGAAAGAATTGAGTTCTTTTATCATTAAACGTGGCTTATGGTTAATTTTTGCAGAGATATTCATTGTATCCTTCGGCGTAACATTTATTCCGTTTACTCATTTCATCATGCTGCAAGTGATCTGGTCCATCGGGATCAGTATGGTGATCTTAGGATTGCTTATCCATCTTCGCTTCAATATCATTTTAATTCTGGGATTGATCATAGTATTTGGTCATAATCTATTGAATGTCCCTGAATCGGCACCTGGTTTTAAATCCAATATCTGGTGGGACCTGATACATCGACAATCTTTCCATGAATATGCAAAAGGCAGGTTTCTGTTCATTATGTATCCTTTTGTACCATGGACAGGTTTAATGCTGCTGGGTTATTGCACTGGCAAATTCTTTTCTCCTGAATTTTCGGTTGAACAAAGAAGAAAGATCTTGATTCGTTCAGGTATCGCCATTCTGCTGTTCTTTGTTGTATTGAGATTCAGTAATGTATATGGTGATCCTTTTCCATGGTCTGTGCAGAGAAACGGGCTCTACACTTTTTTATCTTTCATTAAAGTACATAAATACCCGCCCTCATTATTATATATGTGCATCACTATTGGTCCGGCCCTATTGTTTTTGGCATTGATAGAAAATGTACAGAATAGGTTTACCGGCATCATGCGTGTGTATGGAAGAACAGCATTCTTCTATTATCTCATTCACTTTTACCTGGCACATACTATTTGTGCTGTCTTATTCTTCAGCAGAGGACATTCTATGAATGATGCACTGCAGGCAGCTAAACAAAATCCTTTTCTGTTCCAGATCCCCGGTGAAGGATATAGTTTGGGTATCGTATACCTGATATGGGCCTTACTGATCATTTCTTTATATCCCTTATGTAAATGGTATGATGGGTATAAGACAAATCATAAAGAAAAATGGTGGTTGAGTTATCTGTAAAATATTACCATGAATGAAGAAGAACATATAGAAGAAAGTCAGGGAGACAGGAAGACGGGAAATCCGGTGGAGTCGTCTACCGTCCACCGTCAATCGTCCACAGAAGTAGCATCAACTGAAACCCAAATCTTAAACCCTACATCAGACATCAACACATCAGAAATCGAAACTATGGAAGTACATCATCATCCTCAATTGCATCACAAACCTAAACCATGGAAAGAATATTTATTGGAAGGCCTGATGATCTTTGTTGCTGTAACCATGGGCTTTTTTGCAGAAAGTTTGCGGGAGAATATTACTGCCAAAGAAAAAGAAAGGGTGTACATGAAAAGCATGATCCAAAACCTGAAAGATGATACAGCACAGATCAATAGAACTTTCCTGAAACAAAATTTATTGATGGCAAAGATGGATAGCGCCCTGAAGATCGCTTCAACAGAAATTAAAAATATCAATAAACAGGATACATTTCTTTGTCATTTCTATTATTTTTTTGGATGGGTGGGTACATTTAGTCCGAACGATAATACATTGGTTCAGTTAAGAAATGCCGGTGGATTTAGTATGATTCACAAACAAGCTGTGGCAGATTCTATTATTGCATTCGCCAGTTATTATGCTATTTTAAAAGTGAATAGTGATGAATACATGAGCAATTTTAAATCGGTGGAAGAATTTGCTGTTAACCTGATAAAAATACCGATACTGCCACCCGCTTCAGCCGACCCTTTCTATCATACTGTGCCCAACAGAGTCGAGTTGTTTACCAATTATGATCAGCCACTCATTGAAAAATTGTACAGTTTAATCCGCATTGAAAGAGGGCAAATAGGATTATATAAAAATATATTAGGGCGATATAAGGAAAAGGCAAAAAGATTGATCATTTTTTTACAGAAAGAATATCATTTAGAAAATGAGTAATGAAGAGAATATAGAACAGGGTCAGGAAGACAGGAAGACCGAAAGTCCGAAGGAACAGTCCGGAGTCTCGAGTCAGGAGTCGGGAGGGGAAGCCGTTGCATTAACCGAAGCCACAAATCAAACATCAGCCATCAATACATCAGAAATAAAAACTATGGAAGTACATCATCATCCGCAATTAGAAAAAAAATCTTTTAAAGAATATGTATTGGAAGGCTTAATGATATTCTTAGCTGTAACTATGGGCTTTTTTGCAGAGAACATACGTGAAAACATTACTGATAATGAAAAAGAAAAAGTTTTTATCGAATCCTTTGTCGAGGACCTGGAAGCTGATCAAAAATACTTCGAAGAACAAGGCATCTATTTTACAGAGAGGTTGGAACAGTTAGATAGTTTAATCATATTGTTGAATACAAAAGAAAGGATCACTAACACAAACGATTTTTATTATTACGGGAGATTGGCAGTCCGCTATACTCCAGTAGTGTTGCACACCGGAACCATTGATGAAGTGAAGAATAGCGGTGGACTTCGGCTGATCCGGAAAAAAGGATTACCAAAGAAACTCGTTGAGTATTATAATCAACTTCCCATCATAAAAGAATACGAGGCTAGGTTAATGTCCATTGACGAGGATTACCGGCGAACATTCATCGATATTATTGATCCGTCGGCACTTGAATCTAACTATTCAAAAATAAGGGGAAGGGTTGATAAACATACAGATAACCCGCCTCTAAGAAATTATTCGAAAGACGATTTAGCTAAACTATTCGGTTATGCACAGTATATGCGAACATTGAGAAGCGTGATTGCCGGGAGTGAAGAGGATCTTAAAAAGAATGGTCAACAATTGCTGGCTTTAATTCAAAAAGAATATCATTTAAAACATGAGTAATGAAGAAAAAATAGAAGAAAGTCGGGAAGCCGGAAAGACGGAAAGTCAGGAGGAGAAGCCTACCGTCAACCGTCAATCGTCTACAGAAGATCCATCAACTGAAACAGAATCAGAAATCTCAAACCTGCCTACCGAAGAGGTAGGTCCCAAATCAGAAATTACCAACATGGAAGTACATCATCATCCGCATGTAGAAAAAAAATCTTTTAAAGAATATTTATTAGAAGGAATAATGATTTTTATTGCAGTAACCATGGGTTTTATTGCAGAAAGTATTCGTGAAAATATTACCAAGCATGAAAAAGAGCATCATTTAATGGAAATGTTGGTACAGGATTTAAAGAAAGATATTATTCAACTTGATACAATTCAAAACAGAAGTAAAATTAAACTGGCTTACCTCGATACTTTACGACAATTTGTTTTTGCAGAAATTGACAATGAGTTGTCTGACTCGGCATGCAAAAAAATGTATTACATTGATGCAAGGTTTGGTAATTCTGGTTTAGCCTATAGGTTTGTGCCTATAGACAGAGCTTTGTCTCAACTTGAAAAAACAGATGCCTATAATTTCATTAGCAGACAAAATGTTTCTGACAGTATACTTAATTACAAAGGGAATAATACAACCCTTATTGATGATTATCAAATAATCAGAGAATATTATCAGATAAAGGCACATGAAGTTTCACAACAAATTTTCAAAAGCTCACTAGTGGATAATCTAATTGCTGGAACAACAAAAATTTACGAGGGGATTTTACAATCAAACAAGAAATTTACACTGCTAACAAGAGATAAAAATGTATTAGAAATCTATGGCTCAAAGCTTAGAGATAACAGGTTATTTTTTGGTTATTATACAAACACTTTGATACCTGCTCAACAAGCAAGAGCAGAAAGATTAATTACATTAATTGAAAACGAGTATCATTTAAAAAAAGAATAACTTTCATTCATGAAAAAAGTATTGCTGCTTTTATTTTTCCCTCTTCAACTACTAGCACAATTCAATAAGCAGGAAATCGCTCGTTATGAACAGGAAGCAAAGCAGGTGACCATCATCCGCGATAACTGGGGTATTCCACATATCTATGGTAAAACAGATGCCAATGCAGTATTTGGTTTATTGTATGCACAATGCGAGGATGATTTTAAGAGAGTGGAGATGAATTACATTGAGAAGTTGGGAAGACTCTCTGAAATAAACGGAGAAAAGGATCTCTATAATGATCTGTTGATTAGAATGCTCATCGATTCGGCAGATGCGATCAATGATTATAAAAACAGCCCGGCATGGTTACACAAATTATTGGATGCATTTGCCGATGGGGTCAATTATTATCTCTATAAACATCCCCAAACAAAACCAGCTTTACTAACTCATTTCGAACCTTGGTATGCTTTGTTATGGACCGATGGAAGTATCGGCGCCATCAGTACCGCAGGATTGGATCAAAATGATCTGAAGCAATTATACGGGACCGAATTGACTGCTAAAAATAAATCATCATTGCAACAAAGTCTTGTTTCAACTGACAAGGAATTTGAGAATGAAGATGAGAAATTAACAGGCAGTAATGGTTTTGCATTTGCTCCCTCCATCACGCAAAATGGCAATGCAATTTTATATATCAATCCCCATGTCACCTTGTATTTCCGTCCCGAAGTACAGATGGTAAGTGAAGAGGGATTGAATGCTTATGGTGCGGTAACCTGGGGACAGTTCTTCGTGTACCAGGGTTTTAACGAGCATTGCGGATGGATGCATACATCCAGTAAAGTAGATGTTTCGGATTCATACATCGAAAAGATCAGCAATCAAAATAACCAATGGGTCAATGAATATGAGCATCAGCAAAAGCCTGTTATTGTAAAAAATATTTCCATACAGTACAAACAGAATAATTCTTTGCAAACAAAAACTGTCAAAGCATTATTTACACATCATGGTCCGGTGATGACAAAGAAGAACGGGCAATATTTAAGTGTTCGTTCTTTCAATCGTTCCATCATCAGTTTGGAACAAAGCTGGTTAAGAACAAAAGCAACATCATTCAGTGAATTTAAAAAAGTATTGGACATGCGTGCCAACACTTCCAATAATACGGTCTATGCAGATGCAGAAGGGAATATTGCTTACTGGCATGGTAACTATGTTCCTGTAAGAGATAAAAATTATAACTGGAACAAACCTGTTGATGGAAGTATAGCTGCAACAGAATGGAAAGGTTTGCATACAGTTGACGAGATCATTCATTCCATCAATCCGCCAAACGGTTGGTTGCAGAATTGTAACAGCACCCCATATACTGTTGCAGGAACGAATAGTCCGAAGAGAGAAGATTATCCTGTGTACATGGCACCTGATGGAGAAAATTTCCGGGGCATTAATGCCGTAAGGGTCTTAGCAAGAGAAAAAAAATATACGATCGATAAAGTGATCGCAGCGGGTTATGATACCTATTTGGCATTCTTTGAAAAGTTAATCCCCTCATTGGAAACAGTTTATAATGCATTAGCAAAAAATGCTCATGTATTTGATTCAGCAAAAACAATTCTAAAAGAACCTCTAAAAATATTAACTAATTGGGATTTACATTCCTCTGAACATTCGGTTGCTACAACTTTAGCCGTTACTTGGGGTCAGCGTTTAATAAGCAGAATAAACATAGTTCCAAATGAAACAATGAGCCAAAATGCGAAAGATGCAAGTGACGGTTTGAGATTGATGGGAAGAAATAAAGACCTAGTTATTAAAGAAACTGATGACCAAGTCACACGGACAGAAAAGTATGCTATGAATTTTGAAAAAACAGGATTCTCTTTATTAGATGATTTCCAAGCAGCAATTGATACACTTAAAGCACGATATGGGACTTGGAATATTGAATGGGGAACTATCAATCGTTTTCAAAGATTGAATGATGATATCGATTCAAAATTTGATGATGCAAAAGAAAGTATCCCTGTTGGGTTTACTTCATCGCA
Organism: uncultured Chitinophagaceae bacterium; assembly: GCA_903830285.1. GTDB lineage: Bacteria > Bacteroidota > Bacteroidia > Chitinophagales > Chitinophagaceae > CAIQDX01. The sequence continues at coordinate 12,848 of CAIKTE010000027.1, forward strand.
ATGGGGACAGATCCCATCTTATAGCAGCAGAGTCTATCCCAATACAAAGAAAATGTACGGCGTTAACGGTAACAGTTTTATATGTGCTGTTGAATTTGGAAAGAAGATAAAAGCAAGATCATTATTAGCAGGTGGAGAAAGTGGTGATCCTTCTTCTAAACATTTTACTGATCAGGCATTGATGTACAGCAAGGGGCAATTTAAAGATGTACTGTTTTATAAAGAAGATGTGCTGCAGCATGCAGAAAGAACCTATCATCCGGGAGAATAAATTAAATTAAACCTAACAAATACCATTATGAAAAAGATCATCATTCTAATTTTACTGCCATTTACACTACAGGCTCAAAAGAATTATACCCAGGCTTTAGAAAAATATATGGATGCCCAAATGAAGATCAAAGGCTTTAATGGTACAGTATTGGTGGCGAAGCAAAATAAAGTATTATTGAAAAAAGGCTATGGTTATGCTGACAGGGAATGGAATGTTTCCAATACAGCAGATACAAAATTCAGAATAGGTTCTGTCACCAAACAATTTACTGCCGCATCTATACTGCAATTAGCCGAACAGGGGAAATTGAATCTGGATGATAAACTGAGTAAATACTTTCCGGATTTCCCTAAAGGGGATAGTGTAACTATTCATATGCTGTTGACGCATACATCGGGCATAGCGAATTATACGGCACAAGCACAATTTGAAAGCCTAGCAACACTTACACTAAGCAAAGATTCCATGGTCGCATTCATCAGATCAAAACCCTATAGCTTTTCTCCGGGTACAAAATATCAATATAGCAATTCGGGATATTTTTTATTGGGATGCATCATTGAAAAGACCAGTGGACAATCCTATGCCGATTATGTTCAACAAAATATATTCGCTAAAGCAGGCATGAATAATACTGGTGCTGATAAACTCGATTCAATCTTGCCAATGCGAGCCAAGGGTTATGCCACGAATAAGAAAAAAATAACCAACGCTTCCTATATTTCTTTGGCTTGGCCATTTAGTGCCGGTGTTCTTTTCTCAACTGTGGAAGACCTGTATAAATGGGATAGGGCCTTATACGGCACAACGATCTTATCGGATGCATCCAAACAAAAAATGTTTACGCCGGGTAAGGGTGATTATGGTTATGGTTTCCATATCGATTCCATGCAGAAACATTTCCGCATCTGGCATAATGGAGGCATTCCGGGATTCATCAGCAATATCAGTCGTTATACAAATGATGATGTATGCGTGATCGTTTTAGCAAATACGGAAGTAGTGCAAAACAATACCTTACCTATCACTGATGTGATCGCAGAGGGCTTGGCCTCCATTGTTTTTGATCTGCCTGTAGAAACACCATACGAACATAAAGAGGTAAAGATCGATCCATCTTTATTGGACAAGTTTGTAGGTAAATACAATGCGGGTCTTACGCTGGAGGTAATTAAGAAAGACAATAAACTATATCGTCACAGAGATGGTACACCCGATATTGAACTAAAACCAGAATCCAATACTAAATTCTTTTATGCAGATGATAGTAACCGTCAATTGGAATTTGAATTAGACAAAGCGGGTAATGTAATAAAGATATGGTTCATTAATAATGAACAAAGAGGGGAGATGAAGAAGTTGTAATGGCTGTACTCCAAAGACTTGCGAATACATCAAAGCCCAATGATCCTATAATTGCATATAAAGACAGTCTATTGAATCCAATAGACTGTCTTTATAACGAAATGATCTTTTTTGAAAAATTATTTAGCCAAAGCTTTTTCCAGATCGTCAATTACTTTTTTAGTTACAAGCTTGCTGTTTTTTTCTTTGATGCGGGTTAAAATAGGTAAAGCCTTTTCACCAAATTCGTATAAGCCAATTGGGTTTTGGTCAAAATCAAAACTTCCAATTACAAACTGAAGTTTTTCTATGATCTCAGCATTTGCAGCAGCATCAATTTTCTGGAAAGCTGTCAACGCATTTTCAATTGCAGTTCTTAATTTATTCGTATCCGCAGCAACTGCTGTTTTTTTCTTTGCAACCGGAGCTTTCTTAGTTACTGCTGCAGTTTTTTTGATTGTTGTAGTTTTTGTTGCCATAAAAATGGGTATTTGTTTAGTGAATAAAAATTATACCACGGCAAGCAGCATCATTAAAACGCTGCAAATGTAATTAATTCAAATTAAATGCTCATTTCAGGGGATACAGTTCAATTATCTGTTGTATGTATTGTATTGACAGGGAATGATTAACTATCAATAAGCTAATAATTTCTTAACACAGTCATCCAGTCTGCTCAGCGCCAGATAATTCTTTTCTAATACACTGTGGAAAGGGATAGGTGTATCCAGACTTGCACACCTTAAAACAGGAGCGTCAAGCATTTCAAAACAATGTTCGCTGATCCAGGCACTGATCTCACCACCGATACCGCCTGTTAGATTGTCTTCATGCAGTAATAAGACCTTACCTGTTTTGGCCACTGCATTTTTAATGGCGTCAAGATCCAGCGGCATTAAAGTACGCAGGTCTAGTATTTCAAAACTTATTTCAGGATGTTCTTTTGCATAATCCATCGCCCAATGCACAGCTGCACCGTACGTAATGATGCTGATGTCTTCACCCTCATTTACAATTTTGGCTTTTCCGATCTCTACTACATAATATGTTGCAGGCACATTTCCGCTGATACTTCTGTACAAAGCTTTATGTTCAAAAAATAATACAGGATCAGGGTCATTGATCGCAGCAATTAATAGACCCTTGGCATCATAAGGTGAAGAAGGATATACAACTTTGAGTCCGGGCACATGCGTAAACCATGCTTCATTGCTCTGCGAATGAAAAGGTCCTGCCCCAACACCCGCACCTGTTGGCATACGGATCACCACATCTGCATTTTGCCCCCAGCGGTAATGGATCTTGGCTAAATTATTGACGATCTGATTAAATCCCGCAGTAACAAAATCGGCAAACTGCATTTCCATCACCGATTTAAATCCTTCCAAACTCAATCCCAATGCAGCGCCTACAATAGCACTTTCACAAAGCGGTGTATTACGAACCCTGTCTTTGCCAAATTCATCCACAAAGCCTTCCGTAATTTTAAAAGCACCGCCATATTCTGCAATATCCTGTCCCATTATAATCAGGTTATGATGCTCCAGCATGGATTGGTGAAGTCCTTGTTTAATAGCATCCACGAAACGTAGTTCAGTCGGGAGTCGGGAGTCGTGAGTCGGGAGTCGGGAGTCTGAAGTCGATAGTGGGTCAATAACTAGCGATTCATGATTTGCGATTAACGGTTCTTTTCTTATGATCAACGGTTTCGCATAAACATCATTCAACTCTTGCTCCGTATCTGCAACAACTTCATTTGCTTCGGCAGCGAGGATCAACTCCGATTCAATATATTGTCTGAATTCATTTCTGATATCTGCGATCTGCATTTCATTCAATACCTGTGCAGCAGTGAGGTATTGTTCAAAATTCTTGATGGGATCTTTTCTGCCCCATTCTTCAAATAATTCTTTGGGTACATATTTGGTACCACTGGCTTCTTCGTGACCACGCATCCTGAATGTCATGCATTCTATCAGATAAGGTTTCTGTTCACGGATGCAAAAATCCCGAACTCCCTTGATGGTATCATAAACAGATAAAACATTATTGCCGTCTATTTGTACCGAACCTATTCCATACCCTATTGCTTTATCAACTAGATCTTTGCAATGGTATTGTTCACTAACAGGAGTGCTTAAACCATACCCATTATTTTCAATGATGAAAATTACGGGGAGCCCCCATACCGCAGCCACATTCAAAGCTTCATGAAAATCTCCTTCACTGGTGCCGCCTTCGCCGGAATAGGCAAGGGCCACTTTTTGATCCATCCTTAATTTATATGCTAATGCAACACCATCGGCAATGGCCAATTGAGGACCAAGGTGAGAGATCATTCCGCAGATATGATGTTCCTTATTTCCGAAATGAAAACTTCTTTCACGTCCTTTCGAATAACCTTCCTGATTGCCCTGCCATTGCATGAATAATTTATGGAGGGGCATCTGCCGTGAAGTAAACACACCCAGATTGCGGTGCATGGGCATGATCCATTCATCATCCTGCAATGCAAGCGTGCTGCCCACGGCAATGGCTTCCTGTCCGATGCCGCTGAACCATTTGCTTATTTTACCCTGACGAAGTAATACCAGCATTTTCTCTTCGATCATGCGTGGCAATAATAAATGTTTGTATATATCGATTAATGCTTCGTTGGACAGATCTGATCGGTTGAATTCCATAACGATTGATGAACATGAATGAATCTACAAGATAAAGCTATTCGCATTTTAAAGGAAATCGAATTATGCACGCAAATAAAAAACCATTCCGTTGCGGGAATGGTTCTTACAATTATTGTTGGATCAATTAATTTCTCTTCGCAAATCTGCTCAGCAATTTCAGCATTTCAATGTATAACCAAACAATGGTTACCATCAAACCAAATGCACCATACCACTCCATGTATTTGGGGGCACCTGCATCTGCACCTTTTTCGATCATATCAAAATCCATGATCAGGTTCAAAGCAGCAATGGCCACAATAAATAAACTGATACCGATACCCAGCAAACTTGAATCGTACATGAAAGGCATATCAACACCAAACATTCTGAACACCATGGTCAGCAAATAGAAGATACCGATACCCAATGTTGCAGCGAAAAGCATGCTCTTGAATTTTTCTGTTGCCTTGATCACACGAAAATTATACAATAAGAACATGGCGATAGCAACACCGAAGGTTAAACCAACTGCCTGCATCACCAGACCGGGATAACTTTTAGCGAACATATCATTCATCACGGCAGAGATACCACCAACAAACAGTCCTTCCAGTAAACCGTACAAAGGAGCTATATATGGTGCCCATGTTGGTTTGAAGATGATGGCAAATGCTGCGATCATTCCACCGAAAATACCCACATACATCAATGTTTGCATTTGTCCGGGATTACCTGTCTGATACAGGTTCCAAGTATAAGTTGCAGCGCCCATCAGCATCAATAGCATGAAGCCGAATTTATTCATGGTTCCTCTTACACTCATCACCCCTTGTAATTCTGCATTACGTGTGGCTGATGCGTTGAATATCTTTTCTGTCAATGTTGGATTTCCTGATTGAAATAATGCCATAGGTTTATTTTTTTATAGGTGTAAAGTTAAAAATATTGAGCTGATAAAAACAGTTAAAATTATTGCAGTGGTTTTAATCCCGGATAATGATCCACTGTTTCAAAAACATAATTAGGATTGCTTTTCAACAGCATTATAAATTTTGCTAAAGAATCTGTAAAGTTTCTGTCCTGAAACATTCTGTCATGCGATAGTATGACAATATGATTTGCTGTTCTTGTATCATTTCTGGCAAAAGCACTATCCACCATCGCCCGCATTTTTTCGGGTGTTTGAACAGGATGCGCATTCTTATGTTTGAAAGACCATTCCACATCCCATCCTATCACATTATATCCTGCCTGATCCAATTGAACACATACCGGTTTCACCAGTCCTGAAGCTTTGATCTCATTTTTTAAAACAAAAGCCCTGTTGCCGGGAAGGCGGATAATTTTATAGGGAATATTCAGGAATGTTTGTGTCTTTAAAAAATCCTGTAAAGCCATCTCGGGATGATGATAGAAATAAATATAATGCCCGTTGGCATGCGTAAAGCTGTGATTACATAATAGGGTTTGCGGATAACCACTGCGAACCTTGTCAACATCATCCTGCAAAGTTTTTGTATAAGCATGCATGCCCACCATGAAAAAACTGGCTTTTACTCCTAGTTGTTTGCAGGTTTCGAATACTGCATTTGTTCCGTTTTGAGGACCATCATCAAATGTTAAATAAATGTATTGTTTGCTATTGTCGTACAGGATAGGACTTTGCACGGATTGCCTTACTGTATCTGCTGCAGATGTTTCTGTAACTGTATGCTGATCCTTATCCGAACTGCTGTTACAGGCGGCCATTGAATTAAAAAAAAACAACAACCATGCTGTGATGACCATCATACTAATTTTATTCTTCATCGTATTCATCAACTCTTTCTTTGCGAAAATTGAAGACGCAAGATATGTGCCTGAATTAATTTTATAGCATTATTTCTGATAAAAATAAAACTACGGTGTTCAACCAATGGTCCATCTTCTTACCTTTGCAAACTATAATAAATACTTGCCATGAGCATTAATGAAACAGTTCTACAGGATGTAGTGATAAAATTTGCAGGAGACAGCGGAGACGGAATGCAATTGACCGGAACACAGTTCACCAATAACACAGCTTTAATGGGTATTGACCTTGCCACTTTTCCGGATTTTCCGGCTGAGATCCGTGCCCCGATAGGAACTGTGGCGGGTGTGAGTGGTTATCAGTTACACTTTTCTTCCAACAAAGTATATACACCCGGAGATATCGCCGATGTGCTGGTAGCTATGAATGCTGCAGCTTTGAAAGTGAATCTGAAGAGTATCAAACCGGGCGGAAAGATCATCGCCAATATTGATGGTTTTGATGCCAAGAACCTGCGTTTGGCTAATTATCCCGAAGGCGTTAATCCATTGGAAGATGGCAGTCTGGATAGTTACGAAGTGATCAAGATAGATGTGACCAAATTAACACGCGAATCTTTGAAAGATTTTACCGATCTGGGTGTTAAAGAAAGAGACCGTGCAAAGAACATGTTTGTACTGGGCTTTATTTACTGGATGTATAACAGAACTTTGGATACTACTATCGACTTTCTGAAAGAAAAATTCGGCAAAAAACCTACCATTTTCGAAAGTAATGTAAGGGTATTGCAGGCCGGCTACAATTACGGAGATACCACAGAAACTTTTACTACCAGATATACTATCGAGAAAGCAAAATTACCTTCAGGATTGTATAGAAATATCATGGGTAATGCAGCTTTGGCAATGGGTCTGGTAGCTGCCGGAGAAAAAAGCGGATTAACCTTATTCTTAGGTTCATATCCTATTACCCCTGCTACCGATATTTTGCAGGATCTGAGTAAATACAAAGCATTTGGTGTAAAAACATTTCAGGCTGAAGATGAGATCGCTGCCATCACTTCTGCCATCGGCGCAAGCTATGGTGGGTTGTTGGGCATCACTACCACTTCAGGTCCGGGCATGGCATTGAAGGCAGAAGCCATGGGATTGGCAGTAATGCTGGAAATTCCTTTGGTGATCGTGAATGTACAACGTGGCGGTCCTTCAACAGGTTTGCCAACCAAAACAGAGCAAAGTGATCTGATGCAGGCATATTATGGTAGAAACGGCGAATGCCCGATGCCAGTGATTGCATCTTCAACTCCGAGCGACTGTTTCGAAGTAGCTTATGAAGCTAGTAGAATTGCAGTACAACATATGACCCCTGTTATTTTATTGACAGATGGATATATTGCCAATGGTGCCGAACCATGGAAATACCCTGCAGCAAAAGACTTGCAGCCTATTGAAGTGAAGTTTAAAACCACTCTGGACGAAGGGGAAGAAAAATTCATGCCATACAAACGCGATGAAAAATTAGCACGTCCATGGGCTGTTCCCGGAACAAAGGGATTTGAACATCGTATTGGCGGTTTGGAAAAACAAGACATTACCGGAAATATCAGTTACGATACCGATAACCATCAGCATATGGTTAAAACAAGGCAGGCCAAGGTTGATAAAGTGGCCGACTATATTCCATTACAAACGCTAGATAGTGGTGCCGAAAAAGGAAAAGTATTGGTGATCGGTTGGGGTTCTACTTATGGTGCGATCAAAAGTGCCGTATTGGAATTGCAAGCTGAAGGACATGCAGTAAGTCATGCACATATTCGTTATATCCGTCCATTCCCTAAAAATCTGGGAGACATCATTAAGAATTTCGACAAGGTATTGATCCCCGAGATCAATAACGGTCAATTGGTAAAGATCATTCGCGACCTGTATTTTGTTGATGCACAGGCTTACAATAAAATAATGGGAATTCCTATTACCAAAGGAGAGTTGATTGACGTGATCAAAAAGATGCTCTAAAATTTCTTTCTATATTTTTAAAAAGGAAGGCAGACTTTTAAAAGTCTGCCTTCCTTTTTTGTTTTATGCGATCCCTGTTCTTGCAAATGCCTTCCAATTGGCGGCTTAATAGCTGCTGGATTACTACCGGAACTTAGTATAAAACAGAAGAAATCCATCAATAACAGGCTTTTAACCTATATATAAACTACATCTTATAAATAGTGGGTCATATGTAGCTTATATGAGGCTTATATGTGGCTTATATATGGCTTATGTCCGAATCAGACAGGTCAATTATAGGAGGTGACTGGTTAAAATAATTACACTAAATTTGAGTACTGCAAAAAATAAATACCATATTATTATCTATTCAACAACAAGTACAAATAACTGTACCTGATGCAACAGTTTTGTTATTTGGCAGCAGAGCTAATAGTACAGCAAATGAAGAAAGTGATTGGGATATACTGATATTACTTAAGCAACCGGTAAGCAAACAATTAAAAAGAAAACTACAGGATATTATTTTCCCTTACAGCGTTCAGTTAGGTGCTTTTATAAATCTATTAATTGTTTGGGAACAAGACTGGCTTAATAACCCTTCCTATTATTCTTTACAGCAAACGATACAACCAAGTGCTTTTTTACAACCATGAGCAATAAGGAAGCCTCTATTCGATTAAAAATAGCAAAAGCAATATCTCTTCTTACTGAAGTTGATGTGCTTATGCAGCATCAATTTTATGCAACGGCTGTTAACAGGCTTTATTATGCCTGCTTTCATGCTACCAAAGCTTGTTGCTTACCAAAGATTTAATACCTAAAACACATAGCGGCGTTGTTGCCATGCTGCACCAACATTTTGTGCAATCCAATATATTTGATGCAGATCAAGCGGCATTTTTCAGCAGGCTGATGCAGGAAAGAATGGAAGATGATTATGGCGATTTTATTATTTAAGAAGAAACGGATGTATTGGAATTTGTGCAACCGGCCAAAGCATATATTGCTTATATAGAAACGTTACTGCCTTAAAAAATTCAACGAAATAAAAGAAAAGACTTGATCAAATTTTCTCCTCGACTTCATGGGATTTTAAGCAGCCCTCTCAAGATTAATAATAAAGCCAGTATCCAATCGGTTAAAACGAAAAGTTTACATACTCTAAATTAACTGGCAGGTGTTTTATTAAATACTCCATTGGCCAAAATCTTCTTTAAAGAATCATTCTTTTTCCTATATTGAATCCTTTATACCAAAACTAACACCATGAGAAAAGCAATTTTTTTAGTTACCCTGCTTTGGATGATCTGCTGCAATACACAGGCACAGGAAAAACCAACAGCATTTACAGGTGCATTGATCTATCCGGTTACCGGAGCACCGATTCAAAACGGCGTATTGATTGTACAGAACGGAAAGATCCTTTCTGTGGGTGGCGCCGACAGTAAAATACCGGCAGATGCCATCGTGACTGATGTGAAAGGAAAAGTGATCATGCCCGGTGTGGTGGATACACATTCACATCTTGGCGGTCCCGAAGGAGGCGATAATTCATCTGCATTGAATCCCGATACCAGAGCATTCGATGCGATCAATCCAACCAGCGACGGATTTAAAAAAGCATTGGCTGGAGGTATTACCACCATTAATATCATGCCTGGAAGCGGACACCTGATGAGTGGTCAGACAGTCTATGTAAAAATGCGTGAAGCTAAAGTGATGGAAGACCTGATCATCGTAAATGAAAAAGGGGTGTATGGTGGTATGAAAATGGCCAACGGAACAAATCCCATGCGGGGCACGGCAGGTTTTCCAGGCACCAGAGCTAAGAGTGCGGCAATGGATAGAGAGCTCTATGTAAAAGCACAGGAGTATAAAAAGAAAATTGAAAAAGCAGGAAAGGATTCTTCCAAACTTCCGGAAAGAGACCTGCGATTAGAACCATTGGTAGAAGTATTGAATGGCAAACGTGTGGTGCATTTTCATTCGCATAAAGAGAATGATATTTTAACTGCTATCCGTTTATCAAAAGAATTCGGATTCAGAATGGTCTTGCATCATTTATCTGAGGGATGGAAAGTAGCAGATGAAATTGCCAAAGCTGGTATTCCCTGCTCGGTGATCGTTGTAGAATCTCCGGGTGGAAAATTAGAAGCGATGGATATTTCATGGACCACTCCGGCAACATTAGCGAATGCTGGAGTATTGGTTAGTTTTCATACGGATGATGGTGTTACTGATTCCCGTTTTTTAATTCGTGGTGCTGCATTATCGGTTAAAGCAGGAATGAGCCGGCAAAAAGCAATGGAAGCATTAACGATCAATGGTGCAAAAATGCTGGACCTGTCGAGCAGAGTGGGTTCTTTGGAATCAGGAAAAGATGCGGACTTTATTATTTTATCGGGCGATCCGTTCAGTGTGTATTCCAAAGTGGAACAAACATGGGTGGAAGGAAAAAAACGTTTTGATCTTTCCAATCCTGTTGATAAGGCTTTTGCTGTTGGAGGATACCATGCGTATTCTGCAGACCGTGCAGAATATGACGATAATGACGGAGACGATAGAGACGGTAATCAATAAAATCATCAACAAAAATAATTACATGAAAAAAATATTCATACAAGTTTTTGCTTTCATCAGTTTACCATGTTTTATCATGGCACAAACTGCGATCAAAGCAGAAATGATCTACACTGTTAGCGGTGCAGCGATCAAAGACGGGGTCATCTTAATTAAAGACGGAAAAATTGAAGCAGTAGGAACTGCAAAAGAAATATCTATTCCTGCAGGATACAAAATAACAGAAGCAAAAATTGTTTCACCGGGATTGATCGATGCAAGAAGTGTTGTAGGCTTATCGGGTGCATTGAATATTCCTACCGATCAGGATCAACTGGAAAAATCATCACCTATTCAACCCGAACTGCGTGCAATTGATGCATACAATACCGAAGAGAAACTAGTAAAGTATGTGCGTGATAATGGCGTTACAGTTTTGCATACAGGACATGGGATCGGCGCATTGGTAAGCGGACAAACCATGATCGTAAAAACAAAACCCGGAACTGTTGATCAGGTAACATTGGTACCAACAGCAATGCTGGCAATGACGATCGGTCCTTCTGTGCAAAGCAATTTCACTTCTCCTGGTACAAAAGCAAAACAGATCGCGATGCTGCGCACGGAACTGATCAAGGCACAAACCTATCTCAGCAAACAAAATGATAAAGACACGAGCAAGAGACCGGCAATGGATCTGAAGATGGATATGCTGGGTAAATTATTGAAAGGTCAGGTGAAAGCATTAATCACAGTAAATGCTTCCAATGATATCATGAGTGCGATCCGTTTGTCGAAAGAATTTAATTTCAAATTAGTGATCGATGGCGCTGCTGAAGCATACAGATTGATAGATGAAATAAAAGCAGCGAACGCTGAAGTAATATTGCATGCAACCATGGCGCGTAATGGCGGTGATATGGTGAACATGACAAGAGAAAGTGCAGCCATATTAACGAAGGCAGGGATCTCTGTTTCTATTGAAACAGGTTTTGAAGGATATGTTCCTAAAACAAGGGTATTGCTGTATGAAGCAGCAATGGCTGTAAGAGAAGGATTGGCTTATGAAGACGGATTTAAAGTGATCACCCTCAACCCGGCAAAATTATTAGGCATTGATAAAAGAGTAGGCAGTATAGAAAAAGGAAAAGACGCAGATCTTGTTTTATATAACGGAGATCCATTTGAATACCTGACCAGTGTTTGCAAAGTGATGATCGATGGCGAATGGGTGAGTGATAATTGTAAATAAATGTATCCTTAAAATATGGAAAGCTGCAAATTGATATTTGCAGTTTTTTTTATTTTCCTAAAACAACTTTTCGGTGCTTGATACCCCAGTTCTGTAAATTATCTACCAGATCCTGCAATGTTTCGGCATGTGGTGTTGCAGAGTATTCTATACTTACAGGCAATGTATCATAGACCTGCCGAACGATCAGTTTATGTTCTTCCAGTTCTTTCAATTCTTTTGACAGCATCCTGGGAGAAATGCTTCCTATTTGCCGTTGAATATCTTTAAATCGTTTGTTTCCTGCCCAAATGGCAATAATGATCTGCAGTTTCCATTTACTGCTCACTACATCCAATGCATCTCTTACCGCGGAGAGAGATTTCTTGCAGGCGTGATGTTCTTTATTGTTTACAGGCATATCGTTATTATTAATTAGTTGGTATACTTTAGTATATCGGTAACAAAAGTATAGTTAATATGGATTAGTTTTGTGAAATAATACATTTAAACAAGAAAAATAATAAAAGATGAGCGTAATTAATGATCTCCAATGGCGATATGCCACAAAGAAAATGAACGGAAAAGCTGTTCCACAGGAAAAAGTAGATTATATTTTAGAAGCTGCCTGGCTGGCTCCTTCTTCATCAGGATTACAACCTTTTGAAATTTTAGTGATCAGCAATAAGGAATTGTTGGAAAAAATAAAGCCGATAGCCTTTGGGCAAAGTCAGATAACAGATGCATCGCATTTGCTGGTATTTGCTGCCTGGGATAATTATACCGAAGAGCGTATCAATAAAGTATTTGAAAGAAATAATAAGGAGCGTAGCTTGCCCGACACAGCAACAAACGATTACAGAAATATGCTGCTGAAAAATTATCTGGCAAAAACTGCTGAAGAAAATTTTACCCATGCTGCTAAACAGTCTTACATTTCTTTTGGTGCTGCTATTATTGCTGCAGCTGAGCAAAAAGTAGATGCTACACCAATGGAAGGATTTAACGCCGCGGCTTTAGATGAATTACTCAATTTAAAAGAAAAAGGTTTGCGCAGTGTAACATTGTTGCCTATAGGTTATAGAGATACAGCAAATGATTGGCTGGTGAACATGAAAAAAGTACGTACGCCAATAGAAGATTTCATTATTACATTGAATTGATCTTGTTAGTATAAAAGGACAAGTACTGCGGAAGTAATTACTTGTCCTTTTGTATTTTACTATGTAATAAATTTTTCCGAACTTAAGCCCATGAATATTGAAGCTTTAAGGGAATATTGTTTAGCAAAAGAGGATGCGGAAGAAACAATGCCTTTCGGTCCGGATACTTTGGTATTTAAAATAAATAATAAGGTATTTCTGTTGGCCTCACTCGATGTTCATCCCTTACAATTCAATGTAAAATGTGATCCGGATCTTGCGATCGAATTACGCGAAGAATATCCAACAGCCGTTTTACCCGGTTATCACATGAATAAAAAGCACTGGAACACCATCATAGTTGATGGAACCATCTCCAACAAACAGATCTGCCGATTCATTGATGACAGCTATCAATTGGTGAGTAAAGGCAAGAAGAAATAGATTCCCCACCCATAATATTCACCTCTCGTCCGCATCTGTTATATTTGCAGCACAACAAGAGCGAGTAACAATGACGATCAGTTATAATTGGTTAAGTGAATATCTGCCGGAATCGATTGACCCGGAAAGGTTATCTAAGATCCTTACTTCAATAGGGCTGGAAGTGGAAAGCCTGGAAAAATACGAAAGCATCAAGGGCGGTTTTGAGGGTTTGGTGATAGGAGAAGTGCTGGAATGCGAGCAACACCCCAATGCAGATAAATTAAAAGTGACGAAAGTAAATGTGGGTGAGAAAGAAGCTTTACAAATCGTTTGCGGTGCACCCAATGTGGCCAAAGGACAAAAAGTAGTAGTAGCAACTGTTGGCACCACCATTTATCCGCTGGGCGGCGAACCGATCACCATGAAAGTGGCCAAGATCCGCAGCATAGAAAGTTTTGGAATGATCTGTGCAGAAGATGAAATTGGTTTGGGTTCCGGTCATGCTGGTATCATCATTTTACCCGAAACTGTGGTGGTGGGCACCCCTGCATTGAATTATTTCAAACCTTATAGCGATTGGATCTATGAAATTGGTTTAACCCCCAACCGAATGGATGCGATGAGTCATCTCGGTGTTGCCAAAGATGTATGCGCCTATTTAACGCATCACAATAAAAAAGAAACGAGAGTAAAATCGCCTTTTTCTAATTCTTTCAAATCAGACAGTAATTCTCTTCAGTTCAAAGTAACGATCGAGAATGAAGAAGCTTGTCCGCGTTACTCGGGTGTAAGCATCAGCGGCGTAACCATTGCCGCATCACCCCAATGGCTGAAGGATAAACTGACTGCGATCGGATTGCGTTCTATCAATAATATCGTAGATATCACGAATTATATTTTACATGAGACCGGTCAGCCCTTACATGCTTTTGATGGGGATGAAATTGCAGGTCAGCATGTGATCATCAAAAACCTTCCCGAAGGAACAACATTCATTACACTGGATGAGAAAGAGCGGAAATTAAGCGCAACGGATCTCATGATCTGTAATGGAAAAAGTGAGCCCATGTGTATTGGCGGAGTATTCGGCGGATCGCATAGTGGCGTAAAAGAAACAACAAAGAATATCTTTTTGGAGAGTGCTTGTTTTGATGCGGTATCGATCCGTAAAACATCGGTGCATCACGGATTGAGAACTGATGCAGCGGCAAGATTTGAAAAAGGAGTGGATATTTCAAATACCGTAAACGTTTTAAAACGTGCGGCCTTAATGATCAAAGAAATTGCAGGCGGAGAGATAAGCAGTGATGTGATCGATGTATATCCAAAACCAAAGGAGAAAACACAAGTAGGTATCAAGTATCATTATTTAAAAAAACTGAGTGGAAAGAATTATCATCAGGATGCGGTGAACAGAATATTGATCGCACTAGGTTTTGAAATTGCGAAAGAGGGCATGGATGAATTGTGGGTATCAGTTCCTTACAGCAAACCCGATATCACATTACCGGCAGATATCGTGGAAGAGATCTTGCGTATTGACGGGTTGGATAATATTGATATCCCTTCTTCCATCACCATTTCACCATCAGTTGAAGTGGCGGGATCAAAAGAAACTTTAAAAGAAAAGATCAGCAACTATTTGGTTGGCTTAGGCTTCAATGAAATATTCACCAACAGTATCACCAACAGTAAATATTTCAGCGAAGAAGTGATGCAAACTGCTGTGAAGATGATCAATAATTTGAGTGCCGAATTAGACGTATTACGTCCTTCGATGCTCGAAACAGGATTGGAGATCATTGCATATAATAATAATCGGAGAAATGCTAATCTGCAGTTCTTCGAATTTGGTAAGACCTATAGCAGCAAAGCTGTGGGAGAGTATAAAGAAGAAGAACATCTGTCCTTATACATCACGGGAATGGATCATGAAGAAACCTGGAGAGAAAAAAGTAAGCATCAGGACTTTTATAAGGCAAAGGGAATTGTGAGCAGCATATTAAGTTTAAGCGGCCTGAATGATATCAGTTTTACCAAGGAAGAATCAAAAGAATTAAGTGTTGCTTTCTTTTATGGAAAAAAGCAATTGGGAAAATTAATTGAAGTAAGTAAAAAACAACTGACTGAGTTTGATATTAAGCAGGCAGTTTATTTCATCGACATTAATTATGTTGATCTGCATAAATTACTGGAAAAACAAAAGATCGTGTATAAGGAAGTGTCTAAGTTTCCTGCAGTGCAGAGAGATCTGGCATTGATCGTGAACAGATCTACTACTTATGAAGCTTTAGAGGCTACGGTAAAGAAAACAAAATTATCGAAACTGCAAGCTGTTCGTTTATTCGATGTTTTTGAAAGCGATAAATTAGGGGCAGATAAAAAATCAATGGCAGTAAACTTTACTTTTCTGGATGAGGAAAAAACATTGACCGATAAGGAAACAGACAGTATGGTGAATAAACTGATCGAGGTTTTTCAAAAAGAACTGGGAGCTGAAATAAGAAAGTAATTGATTAGTTCAATAGGTTTATACATACAATTCATTCTGATTGGAGCATATGGATCATCCGGTAGATATTCAGCTAAAGAGCATTCATGAAAAGCTTCAGCAATTGCTGAAACAATACCGGCTTGTGCAAAAAGAGAACGTTCAGTTAAAGAAAGAGCTGGAAAAGCAAAGAACGGTGAGCAACACCAAATCAGAACAAATTCAGTTGCTTCAGCAAAAACTGGACGCCATGCAGGTGGGCATCAGCAGTTGGGGGGAAGCCGATAAAAAACTGATGGAAAAACGAATTGATACTTATCTGAAGGAGATCGAAAAATGTTTATCCTTACTGAATGCAGAATAATATGGAAGAACTGATTCCCATTAATGTTGTGATCGCAGACAGGTCTTATCGGCTGAAAGTAGAGCCGAAAGATGAGGAGATGGTTCGCAAGACCGTTAAACTGATCAATGAGAAAATATTAGAGTTTAAAAATAAGTTTGCCGGTAAGGATACGCAGGACTATGTTTCAATGGTCTTGCTGTGGTTTGCCACAGAGCAGACCAAGTCCACATCCGAGATCATACAGCAACAGGAAACCACCACAAAGCTGGCTTCGCTGGAATCACTGTTGGATAAAATGCTGTCTGATCATTCCTGATCCACTTTAACAGTTATTCTCATAATAAATTCCTGCGCTCTCCCTTTCACTTTGTATATTTATTTATCTTCGCACATTACGTCTCATTTAAAGAAAAAAATGGGGAGCGATAGAAATATCATGATTCTGAACTATTTTAAAACATTCCAACAACATGGACCAACAGGTTTTATCTATTATAATTGGTGTAGTAGCACTAATTGCAGGTGTTGCAGCGGGTAGGTTTATTTTCGCTAAAAACACAAAAAAACAGATTGAAGATGCAGATTTGCAGGCACTGAATATCCTCAAAGAAGCTGAACTCAGAGCAGAAACGATCAAAAAAGAAAAGCAGCTCGAAGCAAAAGAAAAATTCGTGCAGTTGAAGGCCGAGCACGATAAAGAAGTGCTTGAACGTAACCGCAAGATCAGCGATGCTGAAAGCCGTGCCAAACAGAAAGAGATTTCTGTCAACCAAAAAGAAACAGGTCTTGATAAACAACTCAAAGAAAATGAGTCTATTAAAGAAGCCCTGAATCGTCAGATCGAGATCGTGAATCTGAAACGTACAGAACTTGA
Organism: uncultured Chitinophagaceae bacterium; assembly: GCA_903830285.1. Taxonomy (GTDB): domain Bacteria; phylum Bacteroidota; class Bacteroidia; order Chitinophagales; family Chitinophagaceae; genus CAIQDX01. The sequence goes on from CAIKTE010000027.1 coordinate 29,996, forward strand.
AAAACATCAGGAAGAGCATATCAGAAGACTGGAAAAGATCTCTAATCTAAGTGCCGAGGAAGCCAAGTCTCAATTGATCGAAAGTTTGAAGCATGAAGCGCAAACACAGGCACTTTCCATTCAGCAAGAGATCATTGAAGACGCAAAATTGAAGGCTAATAAAGAAGCCCGTAAAATTGTGATCCAGTCTATTCAACGTACTGCTGCCGAACAAACCATTGAAAATACAGTTACCGTTTTTAATCTGGAAACAGATGAGATCAAAGGACAGATCATTGGCCGTGAAGGTAGAAATATCCGTGCCATTGAAGCTGCCACAGGTGTGGATCTGATCGTAGATGATACACCGGAAGCGATCATACTTTCTTCATTTGATCCGCTTCGCAGAGAAATTGCTCGTTTGAGCTTACAAAGATTGGTGGCTGATGGACGTATCCACCCGGCACGTATCGAGGAAGTGGTAGAAAAGACCCGCAAGCAATTGGAAGAACAGATCATGGAAATAGGCGAAAGGACAGTGATGGAACTGGGTATTCATGGTTTACATAAAGAATTGGTGAGAATAGTAGGTAAAATGCGTTTCCGTTCTTCTTATGGGCAAAACCTATTGATGCATAGCCGCGAAACAGCCAATCTCTGCGGTATCATGGCAAGTGAATTGGGTATGAACCCTAAATTGGCCAAAAGAGCAGGTTTATTACACGATATAGGCAAGGTTCCTGATGAAGAAACAGAATTGAGCCATGCTTTACTGGGAGCTAAACTGGCAGAAAAATACGGCGAGAATCCTGCAGTAGTGAATGCCATTGGTGCTCACCATGACGAAATGGAGATGCAATATGTGATTTCTCCGATCATTCAGGCCTGCGATGCCATCAGTGGCGCCAGACCGGGTGCAAGAAGGGAGATCATGCAGCAATACCTGCAAAGGATCAAGGATCTGGAAAACCTGGCACTGAATTATCAGGGGGTGGAAAAAGCTTATGCAATTCAAGCTGGACGTGAGTTACGTGTAATTGTGGAAGCCGATAAGGTAACCGATATTGACAGTGATAAGCTGAGCTTTGAGATAGCCCAGAAAATACAGACCGAAATGACCTATCCGGGGCAGATCAAAGTGACCGTGATCAGGGAAAAGAGGGCTGTAAACGTGGCCAGATAAATAAACCTGAATTTGAAATTTGAAATTTGAATTTTTCTATTACCTTTGCCGTCCGCAAAAATCAAAGTTATGAGCGCAGCAGTTAAGTTTGTACACGACCAGTTAACCGGTAAAAAAGATTACCCTAAGTTTAAAGCAGGTGATAATGTCACTGTAAACTATAAAATTGTAGAAGGTGGTAAAGAACGTATCCAGAGTTTCCGCGGCGACGTGGTAAAGATTCAGGGTACAGGCGCTACTGCATCATTCACAGTTCGTAAAATATCTGACGGAGTGGGAGTTGAACGTTTGTTCCCTTTCTTTTCTCCTAATGTGGATGGCGTTTTATTGAACAAAGTAGGTAAAGTTCGTAGAGCTAAATTGTACTATCTCCGTGAAAGAAGCGGTAAGAGTGCCAGAATCAAGGAAAAGAGATTTTAATCTGTTTCTGCGTTCTGTTAGCTTAGGCTTTGTTTAACGGTATTCTTTTTAGTAATTCCTATTTTTCGTATACCTTGCTTTACTAAATTATATTTTATGGGAGACTTATTTGCACCGCAGCACCTCATTCTTATTTTGTTGATAGTGTTATTGATGTTTGGTGGAAAGAAAATACCCGAATTAATGCGTGGATTGGGAAAAGGGATCAGAGAGTTTAAAGACGCTAAAGACAATGTAAAAAAGGAGATCGAAGGACATGTTAATGATGAGCCTTCTTCTACTAAGAATGATTAAAATAATTAGAATGTTTATTTAAGTAATTTAAACCTCGCAATTTATTTTTGCGAGGTTTTGTTTTGTTTAATATAATTTCAAACATCGCAGTTATTGCATGAGCGTTTTCTCGAATATATGGAACCCTGAGCCCAAAGCGGAAATGTCTTTTTTCGATCATATAGATGAACTGCGTAAACATTTGTTCCGGTCTGTAGTTGCCATTGTTATCGGCGCGATCATAGTGGGCATTTACAATAAATTCATTATCCGGAATATTCTGATGGGGCCGATCCATTCTGATTTTATCACCTATAAATATTTATGTAGATTAGGTCAGTGGCTGGGAATGGGTAATGATCTTTGCCTGACCACCATTCATGTTAGAATGCAGAGCAATGCTGTGGCCGGGCAGTTCAATGTTTTTCTCAATGTTGTTTTGATAGGTGGATTTATCCTTGCTTTCCCTTATGTTTTCTGGCAGTTCTGGAAATTTGTGAAACCTGCACTTAAATCAAATGAATTAAAAGGGACCAGAGGTGTGATCTTCTGGGTATCACTGCTTTTCTTTATTGGTGTTTTCTTTGGTTACTTTGTTGTGGCACCTTATACTATTAATTTCTTTGCAAATTTTTCGATAGACGAGAGTATTGAAAACTTCTGGACCATTGCCAGTTATTTTAATACAATGGTGCCATTGATGTTGGGTTCGGGTATTGCCTTCCAACTTCCCCTGGTACTTTATTTCCTGGCAAAGATCGGCGTAGTGAGTTCGGCTTTTTTACGCAAATACAGAAGGCATTCTATTCTGGTTATTGTAATAGTTGTTTCTATCATTACACCGCCGGATATGTTAAGTACGGTCATTTGCAGTATTCCTTTGATATTTTTATACGAGATCAGTATTTTTCTTTGCATGCGTGTAGAAAAGAAACGGAAAATAGAAGAACCGGAAGAATGGAGTTAAAAACAGTTTTAAAAATCAGCATTTGTTTTCATTTAATTCGATAAAAGAGTATCATGCATTTTTAGCAGCTAATCCTACCGGCTGCAGTATTGCAGTAGATCATTATCTGTCAAAGATCAAAGAGAGAGCTCAACTCAATGCATTTTTGGAAGTATATGCTGATGAGGCAAAGAAACGAGCTGCCGAACTGGATGCAGACAGATCTACCGGAAAAAAAATAGGTAATCTTCACGGAGTAGTGATCTCCTTAAAAGATGTGATCTGTTTTAAAGACCATAAAATATCTGCATCTTCTCATATCCTTGAAAATTTCACTAGCATTTATAGTGCAACTGCTGTAGAAAAATTATTAGCCGAAGGCGCTATCATCATCGGAAGAAATAATTGCGATGAATTTGCGATGGGAAGCAGCAGTGAGAATTCGGCATTTGGTGTGGTAAGAAATGCAGTGGATGAAAGCCGTGTGCCGGGAGGGTCTTCAGGCGGTTCGGCAGTAAGTGTTCAGGCGGGATTGAGTATGATCAGTTTGGGAAGTGATACAGGAGGTTCTGTTCGTCAGCCTGCAGATTTTTGCGGAGTGATTGGCGTAAAACCAACTTACGGAAGAATATCAAGATATGGTTTGATCGCTTATGCCTCTTCATTTGATCAGATCGGCATATTTGCAAATACAATAGATGATGCTGCATTGGTGTTAGAGACCATTTCAGGTCCCGATGATTTTGACAGTACTGCATCAGAACAAAATGTTCCTTCCTATTCCACTTTGATCGATCAAGAGAAAAAGAAGTATCGTATTGCTTATTTCAAACAGGCATTGGAACATCCCGGATTGGATAAGGAAATGGCATCCACGATCCAAACGCTTATTCAAACATTACAAAAAGAAGGGCATATTGTTGAGGCAGTAAATTTTGATCTGCTGAATTATATTGTTCCCACTTATTATATTTTAACAACTGCGGAAGCGTCCAGTAATTTATCAAGATTTGATGGCGTGAAATACGGGCATAGGGCTTTATTAGAAAAAGGGGATGGACTTACCGAATTGTATAAGAAAAGCAGGAGTGAAGGTTTTGGTAAGGAAGTGCAAAGAAGAATTTTATTGGGAACATTTGTTTTAAGTGCAGGATATTATGAGGCATATTTTACCAAAGCACAGCAGGTAAGAAAAATATTGAGTGACCTGACCAAAAATATTTTCGCGGAATATGATGCCATCATATCGCCGACAGTTCCTACTACTGCATTTAAAATAGGTGAGAAATCAGAAGATCCGATCGAAATGTTTCTGGCAGATATTTATACGGTGTATGCGAATCTTGTAGGTATTCCTGCTATTTCAATTCCCTTATTCAAACATAGTAATGGACTGCCTTTCGGTTTACAGGTTATGACATCTCATTTTGATGAAGTAACTTTGCTGACTCTTTCAAAACAAATGATGCAATTGAAACAGTGATCGTTTTAATACCTCATTTACCAAAACCAACTTGCACAAAAATTTAAGTTCATTAAATAAAATGGCTCATGCAATGTTTGGCAGATCATACAATTCATTCATCTTCATTCAGGAAAACGATCATCGTTTTTTGTGCAATGGCGATCTCTGTCATTGCAAATGCAGGAGTATTTAGGATTCATTCGGATACTACGATCACTGATAAATCCGATTTTAAAAGTATCATCAAGGAAAGAAATACCATTTCAGGCAAAACATTTAGTACAGCATTAAATACGCAGGCAGTTTCTTTTACGCAGGAATATATACGTAAGCAAGGCAAAGAATTAGAGAAAATGAAATTCTGGGCCAAGCCTTATTTTGATATGTGTGATAATATACTACCGCAGTATGGTGTGCCGAAAGAACTAAAATATTTAAGTGTGATCGAAAGTCATTTTCAGTCAAACTTGGTTTCATGGGCAGGAGCGGTTGGTCCATGGCAATTGATGGATTATGAAGCACACCGCTTTGGTTTGCATACGGGAAAATTTAATGATGACCGAACTGACTTTTATAAGAGTACGGTTGTTGCTGCCAAACTGATCAAAGAATTATATGATGAATTTGGGGACTGGTTATTGGTGATCGCAGCATACAATGGCGGTGCAGGAAGGATCAGGCAGGCAATTGAACGTACGGGTAGCAGGGATTTCTGGACCATTCAATACTTGATGAGGGAAGAAACCCGAACACATGTCAAAAAATATATTGCCACGAATTATTTCTTTGAAGGGGGTGGTGGCTTGACCACAATGACTGCAGCTGAAACAAAAATATTTTTAGCAACCAGAGTTAATACTGAAGTTAAGTTGAGTGAAGAAGATGCCGCCATTTCATATGTTACAGAAATAAACGGAAGGTATAATTCGATAGTGTTGACCAATTTCTTACTGATGGATATTGATCAGTTCAATAAATGGAATCCCCGATTCGATAAGGACCTGTCAGAAGGGAAAACATATTTATTGCGTTTGCCGAAAGACAGGCAAATTATTTTTGAAGCAAAAAAAGGAGAGATCTTGTTACAATCCATTCGGATCTTATTGGATGGATCTGCAAACACCGGTTCATCTAAATAAATTTTTGTTTGTTGAGTACTTTTTTCATGGCCTCTGCTTTCAATAAACATTCTTCATATTCTTTTTCAGCGTCACTATTAAATGTTATGGCACTTCCAACCTGATAATTTAGATAGCCGTCTGTTTGGTTATAGGCAATGCTTCTGATCACAACATTAAAGTCAAAATCATTTTCAGGAGAGATATAGCCAATACAGCCTGAGTAAATGCCTCGTTTTGTTTGTTCGTATTGTTCTATTAATTCCATCACCCTGCGTTTAGGTGCCCCTGTCATGGAACCCATCGGAAAGCTGGCGTAAATGATATCCGTGAAGTCAGTCCCTTCTTTTAATTCGCCGCTGATGGTGGAGATCATTTGATGTACCTGCGGAAAAGTATACACGCCAAAAAGTTCTTCTACATGAACAGAACCTTCCTTACAAATTTTACTCAGATCATTTCTTACCAGATCGACCACCATTACATTCTCGCTTTTTTCTTTTTCACTTTCAGTTAATCTCTTCTTTTGTAATTCATCTTCATGAAGATCGCTCAGATCTCTTTTGTAAGTTCCTTTTATGGGCTGTGAGATGATCCTGTTATTTGATTTCCTGATATAGCGTTCAGGGCTTGCACACAATAAATATTTGTCATTCAATTTATAATAGCAGGCAAATGGAACAGGAGATATTTCGATAAGTTGCGTGTAAAGACTCTGGGGATGGATCAATACATTTTCTACATAAAATTCCTGACAGAAATTGATCTCATAACAATCTCCCCGCAGTATATGTTTTTTGAGTTGCTCAATGATCTGCAGATAGGATTGTTTGGGAATTCTGGGATCAGGGTTTATTCCAACCTGTGAACTTACAAGATCTGTTTTTTCTAAGTTGATAGCTGAAAATATAATGGAAGGGGAAAGGGTAAGAGAAGATATCTCCACTTCATGTGCTGATAGACGTAGAACCGTTTCGGGCTGAAAAAAGAAAATATCGGGGAAACTGATACCGTCGAAATGATCGGAATGTAAAGGCTCAATTTCATTCTTGAAATCATAATTCAAATGGCCGAATAACCAATCCTGATTGTCTTGCAGAAAGCTTTTTAATTGATGCGATAAGTTTTCGGTTGTGCTGAATGCTCTAACACAGCCGGCAGCAGCAATACATTCCAGGCTATGATGCTTTGAATTGTATTGATTGTTATCCAATAAAGCACAAATGTTGAACCGGTTGATCCAGTTCAACATTTGTTGCTTAAATAAATGAAAATTATGAATACGGTAAGTAGCGGTAGTTCTTTTCACTTGCGGGATGATTAAAAATCATCGTCATCGTCATCAAATTCGTCTTTATCATTAAACAGATCGAACTCTTTAAAATCTTCATCAATTTTAAAGTCATCTTCTTCTTCCGCTTTCTTTTTGCCGGGTACGGCTGCTTTTTTACCTTTTGATTTGGGGATATCAAATTCGTCAAAATCAGGATCCCAATCATCATCACCTTCTTCAGGTTTTTCCCAGTCATCATCCTTTTCGTCTACATCATCATCGTCATCCTCATCATCAACTTTTGATTTCTTCGATGCAGATTTAGATGCTGATTTCTTTGATGATGGTTTAATGTCTTCATCATCATCGTCAAAATCATCATCATCATCTAATTGCTTTTTGCTTTTAGATGACGCTTTTAATGCATCATCGTCTGATACATTTTTAGGTGTTGCTGTTTTTTTATTCTTATCAGATTTCGCTGCCATGTTCTAATAAGTTTAGAGATGTAAAATTTCAACGTAAAACAATAGTAACCAAAAATTTTATTGTTTTTTTTAAAACAATATTTTTAAATACTTACGATCTGATCGCGGCCCGGGCCATTTGAAACAAATTTCACAGGAGCGCCGATATATCCGTTAATGAAATCAATATAACTTGACATTTGCGCAGGCAATTTTGCTGCTTCTGAGATTTTAGTCGTATCAATATTCCAGCCTTTAAAGCTTTTATGAATGGGTTCTATTTTTAGCCTTGACATCTGAAAAGGTACTTCTTCAGTTTCTTTTCCGTCAATTTGATAGGCTGTACAAACTTTCAATTCTTCAAAAGCATCCAAAACGTCGGCTTTTGTCATTACCACTTGGGTTACACCATTGATCATGCAGGCATAACGTAATGCAACCAGATCGATCCAACCGCAACGGCGCGGACGACCCGTAGTAGCACCAAATTCACTTCCTATTTTTCTCAATTCTTCACCTTTTGCATCTTCCAGCTCTGTAGGGAAAGGACCACTGCCTACCCTGGTACAATAGGCTTTGGTTACACCCAGCACTTCATTGATCTGTTTGGGAGAAACGCCTAAGCCGGTACAAACGCCGGCAGAAATGGTATTGGAAGAAGTAACAAAAGGAAAAGTTCCGAAATCAATATCCAGCATACTGCCCTGTGCGCCTTCGGCCAATACTTTTTTCCCTTCTGATATTTTTTTGTTGATGAAATATTCGCCATTCACCACATTCAGTGTGCGTAGAAATTCTAATGCTTCAAAGAATTCTTCTTCCCATGCTGTGATGTCTTCATTAAAATTAAAATTATCCAGCAGCTTCTGGTGTTTTAAACGAAGCTTGATGTATTGAGAGATAAAACCTTTATCCAACAGATCACCTACACGAATTGCATTGCGACCTGTTTTATCCATATAAGCAGGACCGATACCTTTTAAGGTAGAACCGATCTTGCTATCACCTTTCTGCATTTCACTGGCTTTGTCTAAAGCACGATGTGTGGGGACAATGATATTGGTTCTTTCGGAGATGAAAAGATTCTTCTTTACATCGATACCCATTGCTGCTACTTTATCACATTCCTTTTTTAATGTTACCGGATCCAGTACTACGCCGTTGCCGATAATATTAATGGTGTTTTGATGGAAGATGCCGGAAGGTATTTGATGCAATACCATTTTTTCTCCATTAACATATAAAGTATGACCTGCATTAGGTCCGCCCTGAAAACGGGCAACTACATCATATCTGGGAGCAAAGTAATCAACAATTTTTCCTTTGCCTTCATCACCCCATTGTAAACCAAGAATTACGTCAACCATAAGATTGTATTAATGCCGCAAATGTAAGTGAAGGAATGTTTGAAAAGTAATGAAAAAATAAATCTTATTGAGAACCGGCATATTTGTGCAAAACTATTAGCAAAATGATAGCTGTCTCTCAAATATTCCTGAAAACAAATCAAATATTTTGAGGTTATTCCTAAAATTATGCATATGACTTTGAGCTTAGAATTTCTTAGCCTTATTCCCAATAAAATATATTAGTCAGGGCGAAAATGCCATCTTCATTTTTATGTACAACTTGTTTTTGTGCTTATTTGATAAGATATAATTCGAGAGTGACCTTATTAATTTGCATTTTGAGATACAATGCTTCGTTATTCATCTTCAGTATAATATAAAATGAGTTTAAAATAGATTATTCTCGGGTTTCAAAATCCCAGTTATACGTCGAAATCGATACGAAAAAGACTAGTACATTATAGGTTAAAAAAATTCAGTTTGACTTAAATCTTTTCATATGAATTAAGGGCCTGTTAGATGAGAGAAACATATTTTTAAGTAATGTTAGATCGAACAGAAAAACAATAAAATTTCTAAATTCTACAATGAAATGGATCGGGTTAAATATTTTTTTTCTACTTGCAACAATTCTCTGTTATTGCCAGAATAATCTTTGTGGTTATGTTATAGAGAAGAAAGCTAAAGCAGTGATACCCTTTGCAACAGTTTTTAATAAAACAAAAAATATAGGAGTGTATACTGATTCAACCGGCTATTTCTCATTAAATGCTTCCTTAAACGATACTCTGTATTTCGCAAACATTGGATTTGAAAGTTTCATCTTAATATTGAAAGCTGAAAATAATTGCGATACAGTTTATTTAAAGCCAACGACCAATCAACTAGCTACTATAGAGGTATCTGATTTTTATTGGTTAAAAAATAAATCATTAGAATTAGGAGAACTAAACAAACATGGGAATTATGTAGATTGGATAATACCCGGTGTAACAGTGATCAAATATTTCAAAACCAGGGGGACAGAGAGAAAATACATTATCGGAAGTTTAAAAATTAAAGTATCACAAAATATAGTTCAGTATGAGCCCCGTTTGGCGAGGATCCATTTGTATAGATCTGAAGCTAATGGAGAGATCGGTTCAAGTTTGATTGATGGGGATGAAATTTTTACAATTGAAAAACCAAACTCGGAATTTATATCCTCTGATTTAAATAAATATAAAATCATAGCCCCGAGCAAGGTTTTTATGGGGGTGTTGAGATCTTGGGTTATAAAAATGAAGGGAATAGGGATAAAGGGGCCTTTGGCATCATTGGGAGTTTGAACAAGGAATTTGAAGATGGGAAATCATTTGTAAAATATTTTCTTCCAAATTTCAGGGAAAACATTTTGTCAACAAATCATAAAAAGATAAGCCCGTATATTACCACAATCTTGTATGAAATTGATAAAAAATAGATCAAAGAAATTGTTGGATGTATTTACTTATTGTGAATTTTATTTTGTGTCTTCCATATCAAATCTGTCCACAGTTTGTATACCTTGCAAGCCCATTAATCGCTCTACTAATTCTTCTAGTTCTTCTTTATCGTGTACAAATACTTTAATAGTTCCCTGAAATAATCCTTCACCCGATTCGATGGTTAAACCGGCAATATTTATTTTTAATTCTCCGCTAATTACATTGGTGATCTTATTGATCACACCCACATCATCCAGACCAATAATTTTTAAACCCGTTAAGAAAGAGATCTCTTTATTTTTTGCCCATTTTGTTTTTACTACACGATGACTGTAGTTGGCTAACAATTGTGGTGCATTGGGACAATTGGTTCGATGAATGATCAAACCTTTACCGGTGCTTACAAAACCAAATACATCATCACCCGGAATTGGATTGCAACATTTTGCCAGAGTGTATTGGATCTTATCACTGCTTTCGCCAAAGATGATCAACTCACTATCTTTCTTTGAAAAATGTTTTGGATGGTGATGTTCTAAAATAGATTCTGTCAATGCCAGTTTAGGTTTAGGCGCTTCAAGCCTGTCGCCTAATACATGAAAGTCTTTTAACTCCCTGAGGTCAATATTCTTTGTAGCAATTTTATATAATAAATCTAACTGAGAGGTCAGTTTATAAAAATGCATCAACTCTTCTATATTACCCGAAGTATAGGCTGCACCCATACCTTCCAGCTTGCGTTGTAAAATGTATTTAGCATCATCGGCCACTTTGCGTTTTTCTTCACGCAGTGCATCTTTAATTTTATTTTTTGCTTTGGCAGTTACAACAATATTCAGCCAGTCTTCAGAAGGTTTTTGTTTATTACTCGTGATGATCTCTATCTGATCGCCACTTCTTAATTTATGGCTGATGGGAACGAGCTTATGATGCACTTTAGCACCGATACATTTTGTACCGATGGCTGAGTGAATGGAAAATGCAAAGTCTAATGCAGTACTTCCGGTGGGCAACATTTTTACTTCACCCTTTGGTGTGTATACATAAATCTCTTCAGCGAGAAAAGATGTTTTAAAATCCTGTAAAAAATCTACCGTATCCGAATCCTGAGTGGCCAACACTTCTCTTATTTGTCCGAACCATTTATCAAAACGGTCTTCATCATTACTTCCTTCTTTGTATTTATAATGTGCAGCCAAGCCTTTTTCTGCGATCTCATTCATACGTTTGGTACGTATCTGTACTTCCACCCATTTTCCCTGTGGTCCCATCACAGTGGTATGTAAAGCTTCATAACCATTACTTTTTGGATTACTTAACCAATCACGTAATCGTTCCGGAGATGGTGTGTATTCATCGGTGATCATCGAATATACTTTCCAGCAATCTTCTTTTTCTTTTTCAGGAGTGGAGTTAATGATCACACGGATCGCAAACAGATCATAAACTTCTTCAAATGATACGGCTTTCTTTTTTATTTTATTCCAGATACTGTGAATACTTTTTGGTCGGCCATACATTTCAAAATCAAAATCAGACCCAACCAATTTATCTTTCAATGGTTTGATGAACTCATTGATATATCTTGTTCTCTCTCTCTTTGTTTCTGATAATTTTTTAGCGATCTCTTTATAAGCTTCCGGCTCCATGTATTTCATGGCCAGATCTTCCATTTCGGTCTTGATGCTGTATAAACCCATTCTATGTGCAAGGGGAGCATAAACCCAAACTGTTTCGGAAGCGATCTTTAATTGCTTGTCCCGCTTCATGCTGTCGAGTGTGCGCATATTATGCAAACGATCGGCAAGCTTGATCAATATCACTCTCGGATCATCCGTAAGTGTTAATAGTATCTTCTTGAAGTTCTCTGCCTGTTGAGAGATATTGGTATCGATTACAGTAGAGATCTTGGTAAGACCATCTACAATCTTTGCGATCTCGGTCCCGAATTCTCTTTCCAGATCATCCAATGTAATATCAGTGTCTTCAACAGTATCATGCAGTAAAGCGCAAATGGTACTTCTTACACCCAAACCAATTTCTTCAACGCAGATCATGGAAACTGCCAGAGGATGCAGGATATAAGGCTCACCACTTTTACGGCGTGTGGTTTTATGTGCTTCTGCGGCCATTTCAAAAGCATGACGAACCAATTCCTTATCACCTTTTTTTAATTTGGGGCGAAGGCTTCTTAATAATGCTCTGTATTGCCTGATGATCTCTTTCTTCTCCTGTTCTTCATTTAAGTTGTAGGGAGGTAACAGATCACCTGCAACGGTCTCTTGCTCGGGTAACATAGTGTACGAATATAAGAAATGATTGCTTTATCAAAATGATGACTAAGTATTACCATGCTCTGCTGCATCATAATTGATTTCCTCTATAGGATTATCCAATATCAAAATAAAATTGGCCTAAAACTTTTTCATGACCTTGATCAGCATATTGGCAATCATCTCATAACCTTTATCTGAGGGATGCAATCCATCGTAAGTGACATCAACCGCTTCAAGTGGATAAGGATATTCATCTTTTCCGGGATCGAAGGGAATATCAATATAATCGGGATAAGGATAGTTTTTATAAGCACCGGTTTGAGGATCTTTTAATCGTTTATATTTTACAAGATCTTTTACTTCCATTCCTTTTTTATGGTAGAGATCCACGATTTTCAAATGCTCATAATTTCCTATGCTGTCAATTGCAACAATAAATTGTTCTAATGTTTGTCCGTCTTTTTCTTTGTAAGAACCGTAAGCATTATTTTTCGGATTACTGATCTGTACAAAATCTGAGCGTTGCATGGGAGTGATCAAAATGATCTTGGCATCCGGATTCAGGCTGCAAAGTTTATTGATGATGATACGGAAAGAACCATACAAGGTGCTGCTGCCGCTGTTGTTTTGATAGTCTGCAAAATGGCCGATACGACCAGAATGCCACCAATCATTGGTGCCCAGAAATACTGAATATATATCAGCTTTAACCAACCCCAATTTCTCCATATTATCAGCAATGCGGGTTGCGGTCCAGCCATTATGCCCCTGATTGATGAAATGAATTCGCGGTAATTTTTCTGAAACTCGGGTCATATAACCTTTTGTAATGCGTGTGCCAGTTTCATTAGGGTGATCATTCAAATAAGTGATCGAATCACCAATGGCCACCCAGGTAAGCTCTTTTTTTGTAAAAGAAAAAACAAAGCAGAGAATGCTTAACAGTAAAAGGACTTTTTTCATATGCAATATGATAATTGAGCGGATTATGAAATGAACAGGCAGCTCAATTTAATAATTAAAAAATTGTTTGCCATCCTTGTGTATCCTGATAAATTTCCTTCAACGGTAAACCGGCACTTGCCAAACTTGTTACATTTGCCGGGTACATGAACAACGGAAACAAGAAAAAAATATTCAACACATCCTTATTAAGCAGGGTTTTTCATTTTGTAAAACCATATAATGCCTATTTCTACAGCAGTTTGCTGCTGGCTATTTTGATGGCTGCATTTGCACCCGTTCGTCCTTATCTTATTCAGTTAACGGTTGATAAAGCTTCTGGAAAAAATATTAATATCCCGGTATGGCTTAAAACGATCCTGTTCAATACTGATACGAATGTTGTAACTCAATTCATCTTAGCCGTCACCATTTTTCAGATCATTTTTTTGATCACAGAAACCCTGATCCGATTTGCATTTACTTTCATTACTGCATGGCTGGGACAAAACGTGGTAAAAGATCTGCGGGTAACGATCTATCAAAAAATTTTGCATCTTAATCTGAGTCAGTTCGATAAAACACCCATCGGTACATTAACTACCCGTACCATCAATGATATTGAAAGCATCAATGATATTTTCAGTGATGGATTGATCCCTATTCTTGCGGATCTGCTCACGATTATTTTTTTATTGGTCACGATGTTCAGCATGGACTGGCGTTTGTCCTTGATAGCATTGATACCGTTTCCTGTTTTGATTCTCGCTACCTATTATTTTAAGGAAAGCGTGAATAAAAGTTTTATTAAAGTAAGAAATGCTGTGGCCAGTTTAAATGCCTTTGTGCAGGAGCATATCACCGGAATGCAGATAGTACAGGCATTTGCTGCAGAGGACAGAGAATTTGAAAAGTTCAAAAAAATAAATAAAGAGCACCGCAACGCCAATATCAAAGCCATTTTTGCTTACAGTGTTTTCTTCCCCATCGTTGAGATCGTATTGGCTATCAGCACCGCATTGATTGTTTGGTGGGTGGCTAATCTTGCCATTACCAATCCAAGCGATAAAATAAATTTCTCAGGAAAGATCGTTGCCTTTATCATGTACATGAATTTGATCTTTCGCCCGTTAAGGGTCATTGCCGATAAATTCAATGTATTGCAAATGGGAATGATCGCCGCTGAAAGGGTTTTTAAAGTGATGGATAATCCTGATGTAACGATCGAGTCTGGAGTTGAGAGCC
>CAIKTE010000028.1 GCA_903830285.1 uncultured Chitinophagaceae bacterium
GATCAGGTAAAAGTGGTGATTTCGCTAACAATAAAGAATCTGTGATCTTACCCTTCTCTAATAATTTGTTTAATTTGGGAAAATATTCATCTATATTTTTTGTTGTCTGCAGACTGACATGTTTTAAAACAAATACGCCAGAAGAACCATCATTTAAAGTAAATGCATTTGTAGCGGTGTACCATTTGCCAACCAAATATTCCAGATTATCTATTACCACATAATGTATAGAAAGTTTATTGACAAAATCACATTGTCCATCTGAAATTTTAGGGTTGTGATCAATAATTTTGTCCTTATACAAATCAAAAGTTGAACTCCCGCCTTTAGGTATTATTCCAGTCACACTGCACAAACACCCAATTACATTATTAAACGGAGATCCTGTATAATTATTAAATACTCCCCATAGAGCTTTTTGCTCTTGCTTTATATCAAGAAAAAAATAAGACCGAGCAGGTGAAATTCGGGTTGCTGTAACAAAATAACCTTGCCATTGACCGCTAATATTTTGTGCATCAACTTTAAAAATCGAGAGGATAATTATTGAAAAAATAAATAATTTCTTCATAAAATGATTGAATGAATGCAAATATGATCTTGATTTAAAATTATAACATCAAGATCATATTTGCAAAAATCAAGCTATTTATTAATCGCTCTCATTAGCAAAATCCTTTGCAACCTTATCTAATTTCTCTTTACTTAATCTTTCTTTTCCCCCTGCAATTACGATCCTGTAACGGAATGTGGAAGACTCTCCTTTCTTTAAAGTGAATTGCAAAGACTCTTTGCCATTACTGAATATTTTTTGCCCCAATGGATTAGCAGCAAAGAGCCCGTATCCTCTGGCATGCCAGTATGTTGGATAACCGATATTTTTGGGATGGTCGATCATTGCAATACTGATCAGTTCATTGTTCTTCTTTCCATACAATAAACACCAGTTGCCCCTTGTAGCCCAGGCACTATCACCCTCTTTTCCTTCGCTGGTGATATAATTGCCGTTGATGCTGGGATCTTTAATTGCTTTTACAGTTGTTACGATTCCTTTGTCGTCCGTGAACTTTTTGGTCTCCATGGTTGGGATCTGCAATTCTTTGGTAACCCTCATACCAAGCATTCCATCTTTTGCATCATTAAAAACAACATCCTTCAAAGCAGTTAAAGTTGTGATCCTGTCAATGACTCTTTCATCATTATTCCCGCTGAAAAAATAGGTGGTTTGTTCCTCCAATAAAACAGAACTATTATGATCGATCCAGTTGGAACTCATTTTTATGCTGGCTTTTTTACCACTCTTGACTGAAATGATCTTGGTTGTCTTGATGCTGCCATAAGAACTTTTCTTTGATGTGGCTATTGCATAGCTGTTGTTCCAGAAGTCAAGTCCGTTTACATTTTCATAATTGAACCAGATACCCTGATGATGCGGATGATCGGTCGGTTCCCCTTCTCTAGGCGCTAATGGAAAACCCCTGGTGATCAATTGCTGACCGGGAGAATAAACAGGATATAAAATTGGTTTATACAAAGTATCGTTATACATCAGTGTTGTAAAAGGATTGCCATTGATGGTTACAATTATTTCTTGCTTTTGTTTATCATCAGTTAGTTGCACTGTTTGTTTTTTTTGTGCATTTGCAATAATAATGAATGACATAAAAAAACTAAGGATGAATAATTTGTTAGAGAGAAATAGTGGTTTCATATTGATAAGCGTTCTTTTTAAGAAAAAGATTTATTTAATTTTTAAATGTCATGCTGAGGTACTCGAAGCATGATTTATTAGCGATACATTTTAACTTCACCCTTCGAGTGCCTCAGGGTAACATCCCAATTCATAAAATGCAATATTCAGTTATAAATATACGGCTCCTAAAAACAAAAGCGGCCATACATGTATGACCGCTTTATTAAAAAAGAGATAATTCTTTATTCAGTCACGGCTGCAATGCCGGGTAATACTTTCCCTTCAAAATATTCCAGCATAGCACCACCGCCTGTGGATACATAGCTCACTTTATCGGCAAAGCCAAATTGATTAACGGCTGCAACACTATCGCCGCCGCCCACTAAACTAAATGCTCCTAATGCAGTTGCTTCTGCCACAGCAGTTGCAATAGCTTTTGTACCGTGTTGGAATTTTTCCATTTCAAAAACACCCATCGGACCATTCCATAAGATCGTCTTTGAACGTTTGATCTCATTACAGAATTGTTCGATCGCATTTGGTCCAATATCAAGGCCCATCCAACCATCGGGGATATTATTAGATGGCGCTGATGAGGTATTGGCATCTGCTGCAAACTTGTCAGCAATGATACTATCGCTCGGCAAATGGATACGAACACCTTTTGCAGCAGCTTTTACCAATAACTCTTTAGCGGTATCCAACCGATCTGCTTCGCATAAAGAATTACCGATATTACCGCCCTGTGCCTTGAAGAAGGTATAAGCCATACCGCCTCCGATAATAATATCCGTTGCTCTTTCCAGTAAATTTTCTATGATCAATATCTTGTCCGAAACTTTTGCACCGCCAATGATCGCCATAAATGGTTTTTCAGCTTTATGCAATACCTGTTCAGCAGCTTTAACTTCACCTTCCATTACCAGACCAAAGAATCTTTTGTCTTTAGGGAAGAATTTTGCAATAACAGCTGTTGATGCATGTGCACGGTGTGCTGTACCAAATGCATCATTCACCCAAACATCACCAAGCTTTGATAATTTTTCAGCGAAAGCTTCATTACCTTTTTCTTCTTCTTTATAAAAGCGGAGATTTTCCAACAGCAGTACTTCGCCGGGTTGTAAAGAAGCCGATAGTTCTGATGCAGATGCACCGATACAATCATCAGCAAATTTTACTTTAACACCACCAAGCAATTCACTTAGATGATCTACCAGATGTTTGAGAGAATATTTTTCGGTTGGCCCTTCTTTTGGTCTGCCCAAATGACTCATTAATATCACACTGCCGCCATCTGCTAGTATTTTTTTGATGGTAGGAAGTGTTGCCCGCATCCTGTTGTCATCGGTGATATGATAAGATGCATCTAAAGGAACATTGAAATCAACACGGATCAATGCTTTTTCTCCTTTGAAACTGTGATCGGAAAATTTGCTCATAAAAACATTTTAAAAGTTGAAATAAAAAAAGGCATGTAGATTTTACGCTACATGCCTTTATATTAACTATGTGAATCTATTTGTTTCAAAATAGTTGATTAAAATTCTGAAAGTAACCAGTCCCGATGAAATCGGGATGCCGATATAATCGGCATGATGCGACGCAACAAAAGCATAATATAGTTTCTTCAGT
The DNA here is from genome assembly GCA_903830285.1 of uncultured Chitinophagaceae bacterium. GTDB lineage: Bacteria > Bacteroidota > Bacteroidia > Chitinophagales > Chitinophagaceae > CAIQDX01. The sequence goes on from CAIKTE010000028.1 coordinate 3,326, forward strand.
TTGTCACATAAACCTTTTTATTCCCCTTTAGGGGTTAGGGGTTTACTTGCTGATCAATCCTGCAAAGTATTTTACTGTACGAACAAGCTGAGAAACATAGCTCATTTCATTATCGTACCAGCTAACTACTTTCACCAATTGTTTATCACCAACAGTGATCACTTTGGTTTGTGTTGCATCGAACAAAGAACCGAAAGAGATACCGATAACATCAGTGCTTACAATTTCGTCTGTTGTATAACCGAAGCTTTCATTACTTGCTGCTTTCATGGCTGCATTCACTTCTTCAACAGTTGTTTTCTTGGCAACGATGGCAGTTAATTCTGTAACAGAACCGGTGATAACAGGAACACGTTGTGCACTACCGTCTAATTTTCCTTTTAATTCAGGTAATACCAGGCCAATTGCTTTTGCAGCACCAGTAGAATTAGGAACGATATTAGCCGCAGCAGCTCTTGCTCTTCTTAGATCACCTTTTGGATGCGGAGCATCTAAAGTGTTCTGATCGTTTGTATAAGCATGGATCGTTGTCATACTACCAGCTTCAATAGTAAATGCATTATGTAATGCCTGAGCCATTGGAGCCAAACAGTTGGTAGTACAAGATGCACCACTGATAACAGTTTCAGTACCATCCAAAATGCTATGGTTCACATTAAATACAACGGTTTTCATTTCGCCTGTAGCAGGAGCAGAAATAACTACTCTCTTAGCACCGGCTGTGATATGCGCTTCAGCTTTTGCCTTATCAGTAAAGAAACCGGTTGATTCGATCACAACATCAACACCATGTTGTCCCCAAGGAATTTGAGCCGGATCACGCTGAGCATAGATCTTTACTTCTTTACCGTTAACAACGATAGAGCTGTCGGTAGATTTTACATCCTGATCGAAGCGACCCTGAGCGCTGTCATATTTTAATAAATGAGCTAAAACTTTAGGACTTGTTAAATCGTTGATGGCAACCACTTCAATCCCTTCCATGTTGAATATCTGGCGATATACGAGACGTCCAATGCGTCCAAAACCGTTAATCGCAACTTTTACTGTACTCATGATTCAAAAAAATTTAGAATGAATAATAAATTGAGATGCAAAATTACAGTATTACAGTAATAAAAACAGTCACGAAAAGGGAAACATTCTGTTATTAATCAGAATATATGCACCGCAAAGGTTTTAGATTTGGCAAAACCTGATAAAAGACAGGAAATAAGGAATACAGAAAAATTTTTGGCAGGTAAGTTACATGAACCTATTTTTGCGACCCGAATAAAACGAACGGCCGGTTCGTCTATCGGCTAGGACAGCCCCCTTTCACGGGGCAAAGACGGGTTCGATTCCCGTACCGGCTACCAAACAATTTCGCTAAGAGTCCCGTTAACATTATGTTGATGGGATTTTTTTTGTCATATATAGTAACGGTTCATACTAAATAAGGTCAATTTAACCGGTACACGCACATGCAGACGAAGCATTAAAATTTTCAATTTGGGGAACTATGTTTAATTCTTTTGAACATCTAACCGGTAGCCCTGCATTTTTCTAATTCCCTTTATCTAACAGGACGGTAATTTCATAGCTGTCTCCCTCCTCTCTTGCTTTGGTCTTGTTCTTGTTTCCTTTTTGTCTTGCTTTGGTTTTCTTTTGGTATTCTTTTGTTAGAGCAAACCATGAGCAAAGCAAGACCAAAACAAGACCAAAGCATGACCAAAACAAACCGGGGTTTTTCCCCTACTTTCTCTATGGGTTTAGCAGGGTTACAAAAGGCTTTTATATGCGGCAATTTTTATGCAGAAGAAAATACTGTGTTTCAATAAAATGGTCGTTTGATGAAACTAAAAAGAAATTGACAATTTCCGGCTTCAGATCTAGCGTTTCAGTTTAGACCCACTTATCTAAATATTGCAAGCAGATCTTCTATCAAAAAGTCAGAACTATCGCCTGTTGGGGCAATCACTAATTATTGGAAACCACTGATCTCTTAGAAAATCGGGGAGTTTTGCTTTACTAAAACAGACTTTCTGCTACAGTTTACAAATAAGGTTCGGAGTTTAAACCCCAGAGACAAGTTTCTTCCCGATTTAAAGAGAAGTACTTACTACAAAAGTTCACAGAAGATGGCTCTTGTGAATTGCAATAAACTTTTTTTATGTAAGGATGTAAAACAAAAAGCATTTATCTCAAACAAAACAAGCAGCTTTTTGTCAGGTTAGTTTAGTCTTTTAATTGAAGCGAACTATCGTTCAATTCAATGGAATGCGTCTTTAATAATGTGATGATTTCAACTCCGGCCAATAAAACGGGACCGTAACCATGAGCCGCATAAGGGCTTGTTGGACGATAATAATAAAAGGCGGGATCAAAAGCCATTCCGGTGCCTACACAAGTACCCTCAACCAGTCCGGCATTTGTAATTTTTGTTGACACCGCATTCCATGCCAATAAACAAACAGGTGTATATGCTTTCGCATCGATCCATTTTTGATTAATAGCTTTTGCAATGGCATAACAATAAATAGCAGTAGCCGATGTTTCTAGATACGAATCATTTCTGTCAATTAATTGATGCCAAAAACCAGTTCCTGATTGGTATGCTGCTAATCCTTTTACATGCAACTGTAACTGTTGGATGATCTTATTTCTTTGAGGATGATCTGCAGGCAAAGCATCTAATAATTCAACCATGGTCATTACTGCCCAACCATTTGCTCTTGCCCAATGAAATTGAGGATGTACTTGCATAGATTCAACCCAACCATGCATGTATAAATTCTTATCCTTGTTGAACATTCTTTCAGAAAATTGCAATACCTGTTTTACTGCATCATCAAAATATTTTTGTTTACCTGTAAGTTTCCCTGCCTGTGCTAATGCCGGCACACTCATAAATAGATCATCCAGCCATAGTGTATTTAATTGAGGTCTGTTTCGAGCCAATGTGCCGTCTTTTAGACGAAATTGTTTGTTACTGATAAAATCAATAAAATTATCTGCCAAAGGTTGTAATTTTTTATTTTGACTGATTTGAATGGTCTTAATAATAGCAGCACACATAGCTCCTGCATCATCTAATGCTTTTGGCTCAATAACAGTTCTTAAAGGATTAGATGAAACATGATATTGCTGATAGATCTTTTTAAATGCATCATAAGTATCTGCCATCATTCCCAATCTTAATTCAGTATAATCAGTGTATTTTTTATTACCTGTTACTTTACCGGCTGCTAACATCCCTGCATAAGTAACTCCCCATTCATAACTAGTTAGTCTAAAATCACCTGATTTAAAGATGGTATTACTATCTATTTCATTAATTGTAACATTTTTACCTGTTTTTTTATCGATCAAAGATGCAGGTGTTACATCATTCAGATATTGATAGATCTTATCTAATTTATTATTTACTTCTTCAATTTTCGGAACACTGTATTGAACCGGATAATCGGGATTTAATGCATGTAAAGGTGTATTGGCATCAGTTTGTTTAGCCTGACAAAAAATCGCATTCACCTGTAGCAAAAAAATGCCCGCAATTAAAATTTTTCTGAACTGTTTATTCGCATTCATAAGTTAACCAATTAAAATTTAAAGCAGTTGTAATTTAAGAAATTTTCAGGGTAAATATTTCATTTAACTGTGTTAATTTGAACTAAAAAACAGCATTTTCTAGTTGCGCTAAATTTGCTGTTCGAAGCTATCACTATGTTCAATAAAAAATGAACAGACCCTTAAAGCGATTGTTATTAAATAACGGCAATTCCAATATCTATTCTTTCGCATCTTTTTATGCGTTTTTCATTGAAATTTACCCAAAACATTCATGAATACACCTGCTTAGATGTTCAAAGTAATATCTCTGAATATTAGTGCCACCCTTCGTTTTGTGTATAAAAACATTCAGCAATTATTTGCTTCATTATCTGTACAATTTTCAAGAAAAATAATATTCAAACTAATCTGGTTTTCTTAGTATTTTATGAAAAGAAATAATTACATTTATTAGGTGTAATACTAACACTTATTTTTCATCTTATCTTATTACCTACACTAATTCTAACGGTCCTAAATGGGAAGATTAAATATCAATTTAGATAAATCAAATACATACGATGCCATTGTAATAGGTTCCGGTATTTCGGGAGGCTGGGCCGCAAAAGAATTGTGTGAAAAAGGATTGAAAACACTTGTTTTGGAAAAAGGCAGAATGGTCAATCATATCGAAGATTGTCCGACCATGTCAAAAGATTTCTGGGATCTGCCATACAGGGGAATGGTATCAGATAATGATTTAAAAAAACAACTTATTCAAGCAAGAAGTGGTTATATATCAGAATTTTCTAAACATTTTTATGTAAACGATCTGGAGAATCCTTACCAGGAAACTCAAAGATTTGATTGGTTTAGAGGATACCAAGTTGGAGGAAGGTCAATAACCTGGGGACGCCATACTTATCGTTGGTCGGAACGAGATTTTGAAGCTAATGCCAGAGATGGTATTGCTATTGATTGGCCGATACGATATAATGATATTGCTTCATGGTATTCTTATGTAGAAAAATTTATTGGCGTTGCCGGAGAGAAAAGAAATTTATCAGTTTTACCTGACGGTGATTTCCTGAAGCCTTTTGAATTGAATTGCTTGGAGAAAGAATTCGCAAAAGAAGTTGAAAAAAGATATAAGAACAGATATGTTATCATGGGCAGGGTGGCTAATTTAACAGAAGCAAAACCCTGGCATAAAGAATTAGGTCGGGGCGTTTGTCAAAATAGAAATCGTTGTGGCAGGGGCTGTCCGTATGGCGCTTATTTCAGTAGCAACTCCTCAACATTGCCCGCGGCAAACAATACAGGGAATTTAACTGTCAGACCCAATTCTATAGTTCATTCGATCATTTTAGATGAGAAAACAAATAAAGCAAAAGCTGTTAGAGTGATAGATGCTGATTCATTGAAAGTGATAGAGTATTATTCAAAAATAATTTTTGTTTGTGCTTCCACAATTGCAAGTACTCAAATATTACTGAATTCAAAATCAATAAATAATCCCAATGGTTTAGGAAATGAATCTGGTGAGCTGGGGCATAATATCATGGATCACCATCATAACGTTGGCGCAATGGGTTCCTTTGAAGGATTAGAAGACAAGTATTACAAAGGAAGAAAGCCTGTCGGCATTTTCATTCCTAAGTATGTAAATATTGATGAGCAATCAAAAGAAAATAAATTCATCAGAGCATTTAATTATCAAGGCGAATGCAATCGAGAAAATTGGAGCAGGGGGAAAAATGAAATTGGTGTAGGCGCAAAGTTTAAAGATGAATTA
>CAIKTE010000029.1 GCA_903830285.1 uncultured Chitinophagaceae bacterium
ATTATTTGTGGGTAGTATCAATAATGGTATTTATATTATCAGTAAAGGGCAGATCAAGAATATCAACATTACGAACGGCTTACTTTCTAATAATATCCTGGAACTAAAAAGAATAGGAGATCAGTTGTTTATTATTGAGCCGGAAAATATACAAGTGATAGAGGTACAAACCGGTACTGTAGATAAAGCAATGAGTTTGCCCGCTAACAGATCAGGCTTGGTCTATGATCTATGGAAAGAAGATGGTCTGATCAATATTGCTACCAATAAAAACCTGTTCAAAACTTCATTAAAAAGTTTTAACAGCTCCATCATTCCGGTTAATTATCTGCTTTCCGTAAAAGCCAATGACAGCAGCATTGCCACGCAACAATATGTAACACTTCCTTATTTCAAAAACAATATTCAATTTTCAATTGCATCTCCTTCTGCGATCTATCCGGCGATCACCTATTTTAAATATCGTTTACTAAACAATAATGATACTTCTTGGTTGCAAATATCAGCATCTCAAAGAACCATTTCATTTACTTCTTTACCTCCGGGTCATTATGTTTTTGAAGCATATGCAGTTAATTTTCAAAACAATTATGCAAAGCCCATTCGTTTTGCTTTTCAGATACTGAATCCCTGGTGGAAGGAAGCATGGTTTTATATTCTTATCAGTATTGTTTTGATCTCGATTCTGTTTTTCCTGATCCAATGGCGTATTCAAAATATTAAAAAGCATCAGCAGGAACTCATCGAAAGACTGCATTTGAAAAATGATTTGAGGAAGAGTTTATTGTCAACGATCAAGGCTCAAATGAACCCTCATTTTATTTTTAATAGCCTCAATGCCATTCAGAGTTTTGTTTACACTGATGATAAGAAAAGTGCCAGTATTTATTTGGGAAAATTTAGCGACCTGGTCAGGAATATTTTGGATAACAGTAATAAAAATGAGATCTCACTGAGTCATGATATAGAATTACTCCATTTATACCTTGACCTTGAAAAAGTAAGATTTGAAAAGGATCTGAATATACAATTCGATATTGCTGCAGATATTGATTTTGATCAGATATCCCTTCCGCCCATGTTGGTGCAGCCATATGTCGAGAATGCTATTGCACATGGCCTGTTTCATAAAAAGGGGAGCAGGGATCTTAGAATTACAATCAAACCAACTCCTGAAAAGGACTATGTTGAGATCTGCATTGACGATAATGGTATTGGAAGAAAACTTAGTCTAGAGATAAATGCCAAACGCAAAGATCATATCAGCTTTTCAAATTCTGCCAATGAAAAAAGAATAGAACTGATCAATCAAACATTGGTAAGAAAAATAAAGATCGAGATCATTGATAAAAAAGATGAAGAGCAAAATGCAACGGGCACTACTGTCAAATTATTCATTCCTATGAATGACTTAAAGGAACAATATCAATCATAATTTATGCGTGTAATTATTATCGAAGACGAAAAAAAAGCAGCAGACCTTTTATCGCAAATGCTTTTGGGGATTGATGACAGCATTGAAGTGATCGAGAAATGTGCAGATCTTCCTACCGGCGTAAAGAGTATCAAAAAAAACAAACCTGATATTGTTTTTCTGGATGTAGAACTTCCTGTATACAGCGGTTTACAGTTGCTTGATTTTTTCGATGAAGATGATATCAGCTTTGAGATCATTTTTACAACAGCTTCCAACCAGCATGCCATTCGAGCATTTGAAATGAGTGCCATTGATTATATACTGAAGCCTATCAATGAAGAGAAATTAAGAAATGCCGTTCAGAAATTCTTAAAACAAAAGAACCTGAGTTCAACAAAAAATATCTCAGTGTTGAAACAAAATCTTGAAACAAATGCACTTAAAAAAATAGTAGTACCCGTTGTAAATGGGTTTGAGATACTGAGCCTTTCCGATATTGTTTACCTCAAAGCAGAAGGCAGTTATACAAAAATATTCCTTGCAAATCATAACAGTTTAACGGTAAGTAAAACCTGAAATATTTTGAGATGTTATTAGAAACATCCAATTTTTTTGTTCGCACTCACAGAAGTTATATCGCTAATATACATTTTGCAAAACGTATTATCAGGAAGGATGGCTATTTATTGGTAATGGATGAACAAACCCAATTGCCGATCATCAATGAAAATGTAGATCTGATCATTCAAATGATCAATCAGTAAGCTTAGAAAATATCATTCAATAAAAAAACCTCCGAGATCTTTAGAACTCGGAGGTTTTTTTATCTATCATCTAACATCCAGCATTTTGCTTTATTCGATCACCGCTTTCTTACTGTTGTATTTTACACCGGTTCCTTCCAATGAGATGATATGCATTCCGTTGGTGCCTGTTTTTAATGTTACAGGAACTATATTCAATCCCTTGATAGCTGATACCTGTTGTGTTGCTACTGTTCTTCCCATCACATCCGTTACATGCAGTGTTAACTGCTGTGCCTGATTGCTGTAGAAGCTGCAGCTGAAGTTCTTCGCTGTAGCAGGGTTAGGATACAACTGGATCTCCTTACTGTCTAAACTATTGATATAGTTCTGATCCACTTTGGTGAAGTTGATATTACTCAGTGTTGTATTGATCGCACTATTCCTTCCTGTGCCTACTTCGATAGCAAATACCACTGTTGTTACATCACTCGCAGCGATCTTATCCTTTGAGCCTGCTGATGTGAACTTGTCCAGTGACAGATAGTAATCCTTCTGTGCATCATCCAGCTTGATCTCTGTATAATACTGATCATTCCAGTTTACTATTGAGTTCTTC